>DATEZA010000140.1:0-20255 GCA_035255945.1 Thermoanaerobaculia bacterium | reverse complement strand
GCGACCGCGCGTTGTAGCCGCGATCCACGCGGATCGCGTACTCGCGTGAGGAGAGCGCGGGTATTCGAACTACGACGGCCTGTGAGCGCCGCTCCCGTCATCCCGAGCGTAGTCGAGGGACCTGGGAGGGCGGAAGGCGCGCTGCACGAGCCGGAACGCCGCCTCCCGCCCAGGTCCCTCGACTACGCTCGGGATGACGAAGAGAGGTGACCGCGCGTGCAACTACCGGACGGTCAGGGCGCTGTCGAGCTGCGGCTCCGGTGTGCCGGCGCCGTGCTTCTGCCGGAGTTCCTTCATCTGCTGCTTCCGCTCGTGGTAGTGCGTCATCACGCGCTTGACGTAGTTGCGCGTCTCGCGGAAGGGGGGCACGCCGTTGTAGCGCTTCACGTTCCCTTCGCCGGCGTTGTACGCGGCGATCATCTTGGTCTGATCGCCGTCGAAGCGCCTGGAGAGATACCTGAGGTACTTCGCGCCGGCGTCGACGTTCTGCGCGGGATCGTAGAGGTTGCGCGCGCCCATCCACTTGCCGGTGCGGGGCATGAGCTGCATCAGTCCCTTCGCGCCGACCTGCGAACGCGCACGCGTGCGGAAGCGCGATTCCGTCTCGACCACGGCTGCGACGAGCGCCGGATCGACGTCGTACTTCTCAGCCTTCTCGTGAATGATCGAGCCGAACGGAACGGCGGTGGCGAAGTCGCGCTTGATCACAGTATTGATGCGCGCCATCTCCTCGTGGAAGACGTCGCGCTCGCGCTGCTGCGGCGCGGACGCCGGCTGCTGCGGCATCGCGATCCAGCGATCGGAGAAAAGAGAATTCTGCTGCGTCACGAGACTGTCGGGCAGGACTCGCGACAGTTTGAAGACCGAGTTGCCGGCGAAGCCGTCATCGATCTTGGCGACGACCTTTACGCGCCGGCCGTCCTGCTTGACCACGCGGACGGCGTCGAGGTCTTTCCGGACGAGGAAATGGACGCCGTCGAGCGCCTGCGTCAGACCGCCGGCGGAGAGCATCCCCGCGAGGGCGATCGTCGCTGCGCCGCGTCCGCCGAGGAGGCGGAGGATGGGGCGCTTGTGCGCTGCACGGCGAAGCTTGGCGAAACGGGCCGCGATCGAATCGTTGAGGTTATTTGCCAAAGTGCGCAGTAAAACGGGCGCGCAGCTGAGGAATATTGCCGGATGAGACCGCAGACACAGATAAGTGCTTATTCACCAAACACTTCTGCTTCGAACTTTTCAAGTTTACAGGCCCCGTTTTGCCACGCATCCGCGGGCAATCCGGCCTTCAGACAGGTGTGTTTCAGGAACTGTTCCCGGTCCCAGTTGTACTCGGCGGCGACCTGAGGCAGGAGGAGTCCGGAATTGCGTCCGTGGGTGATGATCAGACCGTCGCGGCCGGCCACGATCTCCTCCGTCGAGCAGCGCACGATCGGCCCCATGACCGAGATCTCCATCACGATCGCATCGAATTCGTGTCTCTGCAGCGGGTAGAAGCGCGGGTCGCGAAACGCGGCGTTCACGGCGCTCTTCGAGACGGCCTGGAAGAGCGGCGCCACCGGATGAATCGAGCCGATGCAGCCGCGCAGGTCGTCCGTTTTCGTCTTGAGCGTGACGAATGCGCCGGCCGGTTTGCGCAGGATGTCGTCGATGGAAGCTTCGTCGAGCTCGGGCTGACGGCCGTCGAGGACTGCGGCGATGGAGCTACGGGCGATCTGCAGAAGTTGCTTGCGCTGGGTCTCGGTCAGCATGGCGATGGATGAGCATCAGGTTGCGGACGTAAACGATCAGTCCGGATGCCTGTCCCACGATGAACACCGGATCGCGGCGGTGGATTGCGTAGACCGTGGTGACCGCGCCGCCGAAGAGCGAGAGATACCAGAACTGGATCGGCACGTAGCTGCGCCGTTCGCGCTCCGAGGCGATCCACTGGACGATGAAGCGCGCGCCGAAGATGAATTGGCCGGCGAAACCGACGATGAGCCAGAGGTCCCAGATCATTCAGCCATCACTCTTCATGAACCCTGTAATCGAGCATCCGTTTCGACATCCAGCGCACCGCGAGGCAATCGGCAAGTCCGCGGAAGGCGCGGTTCATCGCGCCGTACTTCGACACGCCGAACTGCCGCGCGCGGTGATTGACCGGCATCTCGATCACTTTGTAGCCGCGCAGACGGACCAGCGTCGGGAGAAAGCGATGCATGCCGGTGTAGAGCGTGACGCGATCGATCGCCTCGCGCCGCACGAGCTTGAGCGAGCAGCCGGTGTCGGTGATGTCGTCCTTCGTGATCCAGTTGCGGACGCCGTTGCCGATCTTCGACTGCATGCGGCGCGACCACGTGTCGTTGCGGTTCACGCGCACGCCGATGACCATGTCCGCGCCGCTCTGCTCGAGCTGCTGCATCATCTTTGGGATGTCGGCCGGATCGTTCTGCAGGTCGGCATCGAGTGAGACGACGAACTTGCCGCGCGCGCCGCGCCACGCCGCATCGAGCGCGGCCGTCTGTCCGCTGTTTTTATCGAAGGCGAGGATGCGCAGCGTTGGATGTTTCGCGCGCTGCTCGCGCAGCACGGCGAGGCTGCGATCGCGCGAGCCGTCATCGACCGCGACGATCTCGTATGTCCATCCGCGGCCGTCGAGCGATTTCGCGATCTCGTCGAGCAGGATGGGGATGTTCTCTTCCTCGTTGAACACGGGGAAGACGACGGAGAGATCGGGCTGCATCAGCGAGGGAGTTTAACCGAGAAGGCGCTCTCGAAATTGGAGGTGGTCTGCGCCGCGACTTCAGCGAGTGGCACCTCCCACAACGTCGCCAGCAGCTCCGCGATCTTCACCACGAACGCCGGCTCGTTGTCCTTGCCGCGGAACGGCACCGGCGCGAGATACGGCGTGTCGGTCTCGATCAGCACGCGATCGTGCGGCAGTGCGCGCGCGACGCCGCGCAGCATCTCCGCGCTGCGAAACGTGACGATGCCGGAGAACGAGATGAACCAGCCGAGGTCGACGAGCTTGCGCGCGATGTCGAGCGTTTCGGTGTACGAGTGGAGGATGCCGCGCGCGCCGCTGCGGGCGAGGATCTCGACCATGTCATCGGTCGACTCGCGGTTGTGCACGATGACCGGCAGATCGAGGCGCTTGGCCAGATCGATGTGGCACTCGAAGACCGCGATCTGCGTTTCGCGCGGCGAGTGCATGTAGTGGTAGTCGAGTCCGCACTCGCCGATCGCCACGACGCGCGGACTCTTCGCCAGCCGCTCGATCTCCGCGAATGCCGCGTCGTCGCAATCCTTCGCGTCATGCGGATGAAAGCCGACGGCGGACCAGACGTCGTCATGCGCCTGCGCGATCGCGACCGCGTGCGGCGAGTCGTCGAGCTTCGTCGCGGGGACGACGAATCCGCGCACGCCCTGCTCGCGCGCACGGGTGAGCGCGGCCGCAGCGTCGGCCATCGTGAGGTGACAGTGCGAATCGGTGAAGGTCACCATCATGGAGTGCGGCGGCCATGCCGCCGCTGATTCTGCACAACGACGGCCATGCCGTCGTGGACCGCGGCATGGCCGCGGCCCGGTAAAGCAGCGGCGGCATGGCCGCCGCACTCCGTCAGCATCGCTCCACCAACATGCTCAGTCCCATCCCGGAATCGATGAAGGTCACCATCATGGAGTGCGGCGGCCATGCCGCCGCTGATTCTGCACCACGACGGCCATGCCGTCGTGCACCGCGGCATGGCCGCGGCCCGGTAAAGCGGCGGCGGCATGGCCGCCGCACTCCGTCAGCATCGCTCCACCAACATGCTCAGTCCCATCCCGGAATCGGTGAAGGTCACCATCATGGAGTGCGGCGGCCATGCCGCCGCTGATTCTGCACCACGACGGCCATGCCGTCGTGGACCGCGGCATGGCCGCCGCACTCCGTCAGCATCGCTCCACCAACATGCTCAGTCCCATCCCGCCGCTGATGCACAACGTCGCGAGCCCAAGCCTCTTGTTGTGGGCGCGCAACGCGTGCAGCAGCGTGGTCGTGATGCGCGCGCCGGTGCAGCCGATCGGATGTCCGAGCGAGATCGCGCCGCCGTGCACATTCAACTTGCTGTGATCGAGATGCAGCTCGCGATCGCAGGCGAGCACCTGCGCGGCAAACGCTTCGTTGAGCTCGATCAAATCGATGTCGTCGAGCGTCACGCCCGTTTCCTCGAGCAGCTTGCGCGTCGCGGGCACGGGACCGATGCCCATGATCTTCGGATCGACGCCCGCCTGCGCGTAGCCGACGATGCGCGCCATCGGCTGCAGTCCGAGCTTCTCGACTGCCACCCCGCCCGCGACAAGCATCGACGACGCGCCATCCGTCACGCCGCTCGAGTTCCCCGCGTGCACGGTTCCGTTCTTGCGAAACACCGGCTGCAGTTTCGCCATCGACCCGAGGTCCGCGTCGAATCGCGGATGCTCATCGACTTTCAATTTTTCCAGCGGCACGATCTCGTTCGCGAAGCGCTCCTCTTCGTACGCGCGCGCCGCCTTCACCTGCGACTCCACCGCAAACCGGTCCTGCTCCTCGCGCGAGATGTTGTACCGATCCGCGAGCGTCTCCGCGGTCGCGCCCATCATCTCGTCGGCGAGCGGACACATGAAGCCGTCGCGGTACATGCCGTCGAGCAGTTCGCCGTGTCCCATGCGCGTACCGAAGCGGACGCGCGTCAGCAGATACGGCGTATTCGACATCGACTCCGTTCCGCCCGCGAGCACGACGTTCGCCTGTCCGAGGCGGATCTGATCGGCAGCATTCATGATCGCCCGAAGTCCGGAGCCGCATGCCTGATTCACTGTGTAAGCCGGGACTTCATGACGTAATCCCGACTTGATCGCGATCTGCCGCGCGACGTTCGGACCGACGCCCGCCTGCCGCGCGTTGCCGAAGATCACTTCGTCGACGTCATTCGGATCGATGCCGCTGCGTGCGAGCGTCGCTTTTGCGGATTCGGTCCCGAGCTGCGGTGCGGTGACGGATGCGAGTGCACCGCCGAATTTGCCGATCGGCGTGCGAACGGCGGCGATGAGGTAGATGGATTCGGTTAGTTTGGGCATCAGGTTGTTGGGTTGTTGGGTTGTTGAGTTGTTGAGTTGTTGTGTTATTGAGCCGAACAACTTAACAACCCAACAACCCAACAACCGTTCCGTAGTACGTGTCCACTGCTTCCAACAAATCGCTCTTCCCGATTTTCTCGTTCACGCCGTGCGCGTCCAAAATCGACCCCGGTCCATACAACAGCGGCTTGCCGAGCGCGCCGAGGTGCGGGACGTCGGTGTTGAACGCGACGATCGTCGATTCGGCGCCATCCGGCACGACCATGTGTTGCGGTACGTTGCCGTGCGTCCAGGTGATCGTTCCGTCGTGCGGACCGATGATCGTTTCGAGTCTTGTCCGCACATCCTCCGGCGTCGTCACCAAGCGGAACATGCACTGGCACTCCGCCTCGGCCGGCACGATGTTCGGCTTCACGCCGCCGTGCACGACGCCGATGTTCACCGTCGCCTTGCCGAGGATGTCGTCATGTCCCCAGTCGGCGGCATTGATCTCCGCGATCGCGGCAACCATTTTGTTGATCGCCGAATCGCCGAGGTACGGATAGGCGGAGTGTGCGGCGACACCGCTGAATTTCACGAACGCGGTGAATGCGCCTTTCGATGCGCGCGCGAACTTCGATTCGGTCGGCTCGCCGACGAGCACGTAGCTCGAGCCGAGATCCTTGAACGCGACGTTCGCCGTCTTCGCGCCGACAGAATCGGTTTCTTCGCCGACCACGAGCAGCATCGCGAAGTTGTCGATGCGATCGGCCAGCAGACGCTCCGCCGCAGCGATCATCGCGGCGATGATTCCTTTCGTATCGCACGCGCCGCGGCCGTAGATGAATTCGTCGTCGTCGTACGACGCGAACCACGGCGGCACGGTGTCAATGTGCGTGTTGAGAACGACGCGCGGTTGCGCGCTCGTCGACGCGAGGACGTTGAAGCGATTGGGCGCCGCTTCCTGCTTCGTGCATCGGAAACCGAGGCGCGTGAGCAGCTCGAAGAGGTGATTGCCGGCGGCGAGCTCCTCGCCGGTCGGTGACGGAATGTCGATCAGTTGTCGTGCAAGTGCGAGTGGATCGATCGGCATTACGGTCTCTTGAACCTGCGGCGCGGAAAGACCGGATGGTGTCCCGGCTGCGGATGCTCTTCGGCGTACGACTGCCTGATGCGCTCGAATTCGGGATCGTTGCCGTAGATGCGATGAAATTCGCGGCCGAGCTCGCCCGCGTGAAAACGGTCGTCGGCGGCGATGGCCAGACAGAGCTCGGCGAGCCGCCGCTCGCGATCTGTGAGATCGGCCGCGTGATCGAGCGCCATCTGCAGCTCGTGCGAGCCGGTGCCGAAGTCGTGATTGATCACCGCTTCTTCGCCGAGGTGGAAATGCGTACGGGCATCGAGCATGGGCGGTGGCGGAGGCACTTGCGGAGGTGGTGCATGCGTCTCGGTGACCGGCATCGGCGCCGGATTCGGTCGTTGTTCTTCGATCACTGGCGGCGGCGCGGTGACACTCACCGCTGTTTGCGCGGGCGCTGGCGGAGCTGCGGTCGTCGTAGTCGCAGCAACAACGGGCGCCGGTGTCTGTCGCTGTCGAGCCCACGCAGCAGCGAGCGCGATCAACAACACTGCGGCGATCGCCACGGCCCACACCCACCCGTGCGATTTGCGCGGCGCCGGTGCAGGCACATCGCGCACCGTCGGCGGCGCGGCCGGAATCGGCTTCACCATCGTCGGCGCGGTGAACATCTCGGTCGATGCACGCGCGAGCTGATGATCGAGCGCCGCCGACAACTCCGCCGCGCTCGCGAAGCGCTCTTCCCGTTTCTTGCGCAGGCATTTGCCGATGATCGCAGTGAGTCCGGGCGAGACCGCCGGATTCGACTGCGCGAGCGGCGGCGGTTCGTCGCGCACGATCTGCGTGATCGTTTCGGTGATCGTCTCGCCGCCGAACGGCTGGCGTCCGGTGATCGCTTCGTACAGCACCACGCCGAGGGAGAAGAAGTCGCTGCGCGCATCGAGCTGCTTGCCGAGCGCCTGCTCGGGCGACATGTAGAACACGGTGCCGACGATCATCCCCTGCTGGGTGACGAAGTCCGTCGCCGCATCGGCCGAAATGGTCGATTCGAAGCCGACGCGCTTCGCCACGCCGAAGTCGAGCACCTTCACGCGCTGGCCGTTCACGATGATGTTGTCCGGCTTGATGTCGCGATGCACGATCCCTTTTTCGTGCGCCTCCGCCAGCGCCTCGGCCACACCTTTGCCGATGCGGCAGACATCGAGCTCGGTCAGCTTGCCTCCGTGAATCAGCTTCGCCAGCGAGTCGCCCGGCACGTACTCCATGACGATGAAGAGACGTCCGTCGTCTTCTTCGATCGAGTGAATGGTGGCGATGTTCGGGTGATAGAGCTGCGCCGCCGTGCGCGCTTCGCGCTGCATGCGCAGGATCGATTCGTGATCCGCGGCGATCTTCGGCGACAGGATCTTGATCGCCACCGTCCGCCCGAGCCGCGGATCCTCGGCCTTCCAGACTTCGCCCATGCCGCCCGCGCCGAGGGGCTCGATGAGCTGGTAAACACCGAGTTTTTGACCGGGGGTCAACACGACGGCCCGTAGTTTATCGGACAGCGGGTGTCGATCGTGCTTCGGCAGGGGATGCCTCGACTTCGCTCGGCATGACACATAGGGCGCCGAGCTCCTCGAACAGTGTCATCCCGAGCGCAGTCGAGGGATCCCCTCCGGCGCGGCGCCGAGCTCCCCGAAACAGTGTCATCCCGAGCGAAGTCGAGGGATCCCCTCCGGCGGCGCGCCGATCGCGCTTCGGCATGACACATCAGGTAGGACTTTCGTCCGTCGCGACACTCCTAGGGAAAGGAGACTACCTATGCCCTCGACCGCAACGAAATCGAAAGGACTTTCGCTTCACATCGGACTGAACAGTGTCGATCCGGCCGGCTACGGCGGATGGCCCGGAACATTGAATGCGTGTGAAAACGATGCACGCGACATGGAGGCGATCGCGTCGGCGCGCGGCTTCAAGACGAAGATCCTGCTGACGAAAGACGCGACGACGACGAATGTCGTCAACTTCCTCAAGGCCGCGGCGAAGCAGCTGGCCAAAGGTGACGAGCTCTTCCTCACCTACTCCGGTCACGGCGGCCAGGTGCCGGACAAGAACGGCGACGAAACGAGCGACGGCCTCGACGAGACGTGGGCCCTCTACGATCGTCAACTGGTTGACGACGAGCTGTACGCCATGTGGGCACTGTTCGCGAAAGGCGTCCGCATCCTGATGCTCTCCGACAGTTGCCACAGCGGCAGCGTGGCGAAGGCGATGGTGGGCGCACTGGCAGGCGGACCGCAGATCCCGATCCGCGATGTCGCCACCGTCGACTACAGCGCGTTCGCTGTGAGGGCGATCCCGATCGAGAACCTCGGGCCGGCCTACGTGGCGCAGCAGAAGGTCTACGACAAGATCCAGAAGAAATATCCGACGGCGGAGAAGACGCCGGTCGGCGCGTCGGTCGTGCTGATCTCCGGCTGCCAGGACAACCAGACGTCGCTCGACGGCGCGAAGAACGGCCTCTTCACCGAGAAGCTGCTGACCGTGTGGAACGGCGGGTCGTTCAAGGGAACGCTGAAATCGTTCCACAAGGCGATCGTCGCGCAGATGCCGTTCACGCAGACGCCGAACTACTTCGTCACCGGCCCGAAGAACGCGAAATTCGAAGCGGGATTCCCGTTCACGATTTAACGGATTCTCAACATCGGCTCGTTCTCCGACGATGTGCGGCCGCGCGATATTCGGGAGGCGCCGGCGCCCGATCCGCGGCCGCACTCGGCCGTCATTCCGAGCGTAGTCGAGGAATCTGGGCGGGCGGGGGCGCGATGAGCGAGCCGCACGCCCGCCCAGGTCCCTCGACTACGCTCGGGATGACGGGAGATCACGCGAGGGCCTCGGTCGCGCGGAAGCGGAGTGTTGCGGCATCCCGAGCCGTTTGAACATTCATGCTCCTGCTCCTCGCCGCGCTCACATTCATCACTCCCCAATCCGGCTCGCAGGTGATCGGCGTGCAGCCGATCGAGATCGCGACGGGCACGCCGCATGTCGACCGCGTCGAGTTCTTCGTCGATGGCACGCTGGCCGGAGTCGCGCGCAAGGCGCCGTGGCAGATCGAGCACGACTTCGGCACGTTACTCGATGCACACACGGTCGGCGCGGTGGTCTGGTCGGACAACTACAAAACGAGCGAGCGCGCCGAGGTGCGGACGGCGGCGATTGCGGCGAGCGATTCGTACAGCGTCGATCTGGTCGAAGTGCCGCTGCGGGTCCGCACGTCGAAGCCGTTGCGCATTGACGATCTGCGGCTGCGCGAGAACGGCGTCGAGCAGACCCTGCGCGATGTGCGCGCGGATCGCGGCGCAGCGAGTTTCGTCTTCGTGATCGATCGCTCGCTCAGCATGGGCGGCGGCAAGCTCGAAACGGCACTGCACGCGATCGATGACGCAACGAAAATGCTGCGTGCCGACGACAGCATCAGCGTCATCACGTTCAATCACAACGTGGCAAAGCCGCGCGAGATCGGGCGCGGCGAATCGGTTGCGCGCACGTTTGCCGGGCTCACGCCGAGCGGCGGCACGTCGATGCGCGACGCAGTCGCGTCGATCCCGCAAGGGCATCGCACGTACGCGTTCGTGATCACCGACGGCGGCGATCGCAACAGCCAGCTCGACGACGAATCCGCGCTCCGCCGCATCAGCAGCACGAAGACCGTCATCGACTCCCTGATCCTCGGCAACTCCCACGTGAAGTTCCTCGATCGCGCCGCGAAAAACACCGGCGGTTCCGTCGTCGACACGTCGCGCGATGCGTTGTCGCGATCGCTGCGCGACCTCATCGCCGACATCAACAGCCGCTACACCGTCGTCTATCAAAGTCACGGCACGCAACGCGGCTGGCGCTCCATCGAGATCACTCCCCGGCGCGGGATCAGCATCGTGAATGCGCGGAAGGGATACTTCGCGGAATGAAGGCAGAAATGAAGGCAGAAGGCAGAAGGCAGAAGGCAGAAATGCTTCGCTTCGGCAGGATCATTCTGCTGACGGCTCACTTCTGCCTTCTGCCCTCTGCCTTCTGCCTTCAACGTACTCACTTCTGCCTTCTGCCCTCTGCCTTCTGCCTTCAACGCATCTCCTCCGACTTCGAGATCGAGCAAATGCAGAAGCAGCTCGCGCAATCGCACGACTTCCTTTCGCAGCTCTCCGCGCACATGAACCTCGGCGATCTGCGGCTCGCGCGCAACGAGAATGCGTTGTCGCGCGCCGAGTACACGCAGGCGTATGAACTCGCGGCGAAGCAGCGCGTCGAGGCGCGGAAGAATTCGAATCTCTCGCAGTACGCAACTGCAACCGCATACGCGGGCCTGGCGAAGGCGAAGCTCGGCGACGCCGCGCAATCGTTCGCGCTGCTCGACGAAGCGACGCGCTACGCGAGCGACGATGCGAAGACGTGGAACCTGTTCTCTACCGCGATGTCGATCCTCGGCCGCACCGCGAAGGCGACCAGCGCGGCGCGCAACGCAGTCGCGATCGCCGACAACCCGCTCGATCTCAACATCTACCGCTACACGCTCGCCACCACCCTCGGCGACACGAACGAATCGGAGCAGCTGCTGACGACCGTCATCCGCGAGCTGCAGTCGCCGCAGTTCGATGCACTGCGCCGCGAGATCGCGAAGAAGGAAGCGTTCGAGATCTACTCGACCGCGCGCGGCGAAGAGGCGGCGTACCTCTCGCTGATGAATCGGGCGCGATTGCGGCTCGCGTCGCTGTACGAGAAGCGGGGCGACATCGCGAAGGCGCGCGCAACGTACGAGTCGGTGCTGAAGGATCGCAACGATGAGCCGGCGGCGCTCGCGGCGATCGCACGGTTGTCGCGCAGCGAGAGTGATTACGCCGAGGCGTTCGATGCGAATCCGTTCTCGCTGGAGTTGATTCGCGATTACCAGCGGTACGTTGCTTCGCATCCTGCGAGCGTTGAAGGCGACTCCATCGGCGCACAGGTCCGCCGTGCGATCCGCGAGCCGCGGCTGGCAATCGAGCTCGCGAAAAAGCATCCCGAGAACGACGCGCTGCGAACGCTTGCACGCGAAGCGACGAGCGCGCCGGTTCCCGCGTGGTTGCAAGGCAACGTCGAGACCGCGACACCGACGCCTGCCGAGCTGCGCACGCTCCTCACGCACGAGCTCACGCCCGATGAACGCCGCGCACTCGATCGCGTCGTGCTCAGCGCGAACGCGACATTCAACGATGCGCAAAGCGGCACGATCGGCGATGTGAAATTTCGTCTCGCACAGCCGGTCACCAGCACACCGTCGCGCATCAGCTTCCGCATCCTCGGCGCATCGGGCGACACGCTGCTGATCGAGGTCGTTCCATGATCGCGATGCTCCTCGCCGCCGCACTCGCAGTCACGCCGAAAGGCGCCGTCGTCGCGCACGATCACGTCATCGAGATCCCGAATGTGTGGCGCGCGAACGGCGTCGCGAATCCATCGCTCGTCGTTGCGAATGATGTGCAGGCCGCGACGATCGATCCGCTCGCGAATGAAGTCGCGATCACCGATCTCGCAACCGGCAAGACCATCATCCGCAAAACCGGCGAGACTCCGATCGACGCGCTCTTCCTCGGCCGCGAGCTCTACATCCTCAATCGCGATTCGCGCACGTTGCAGCATGGCAACGAGATCGTCGACGTCGCCGCTGACCCCGCGTACCTGCGCGCGTCGCGCAACCGCCTCTACGTCTACTCGCGGCTCGAAGGAGTGCTGCAGGAGATCGGCACCGGCCGCACGCTGAAGCTCGATCCGTTCGCGAGCGACATGCAGCTGGATGTCCATTACGCCTATCTCACCTATCCGCGCGCCGGAAAACTGATCGTCGTCGACCTCGCGAAGCTGAGGCCGTTCGGCGAACAGAAAATCGGCGCGGTCCCGATCAGCGTCGCGGTGATGGGACGGACGATCGCCATCGCCGACCCGTCGGCGAAAAAAATCTGGATGATCGAAGGCGGGCAGTCATTCGGACAAGCCGTCGCGCGCGGTTTTCTGCGCGGCCTCCTCGGACTCGGGCTCTACCGCAATCGCAACTCGGAGTTTCCCTCCGGCATCGATCGCGTCGTCGCGCGCGGATCGTCCTGGATCGCGTACGACTCATCCACCGGCACGATCTACCGCGCCGGCAAGCCGGTCGCGCAATCGATTGCACCGCATGCATTTGCACTGACCGGCGACGGCGTCGTGTGGTGGGACGACAAGGCACTGCGGTTGCAGAAATTGACCGTGGTGCAACATGACTGACAAAAAAAGCTGTGTCCGCTGCGAACGTGCCATCGACGGATATGCGCGGCTCTGTCCGTTCTGCAATTGGGATCAGGAAGAAACCCCGCCGGCCGTGACTACGCAACCGGCGCCGGTGGCGGATTACGTGCCGCCCGAGGAGCGCAACACGCGACGCATGGTCCTCGGAGCGGTTGGCGGAGTGCTGCTGCTCATCGTCGCATTCGTGCTCGGCTCGCGCATTCACGGCGCGAATCCGGAAGAGACCGCGGCGAAGACCGGCGGCTCGCTCGTATCGCAAACCGCGGGACCCGGTCCGGAAAAAGCGAACCTCGGCGGACCGCAGGCCAACGTCGCGCTCGAGCCGGTGGCAAACAATCAGCCGCTCGTCGAGCAGCCGATCACCAGCGCGCCCGCGCCGACGAACACCAGCGGCGTGCTCGATGAAAATCAGCGCACCGACGCCACCGCCGTTTCATCAGCCGAGTACCAGCAGCTCGCTGCGCGCGCAAAAGCGGAGAAGCAGCAGCAGAGCGCTTTGACCGATCCGCGGCTGCTCACCGCGCCCGTTTATCGCAGAGCGCGGCCGCAACCGCGTCCGGTCGAAGAGCAGTCGGCCGCCGCGCCCGTGACGCAGCAGCTCGGAGCGCGCACGCCGCCGAAAGCGGAGCACGTCTGGTTCCCCGACATTCACGTCGATCAGGAAACGACGGTCAACGTGTCGCTGCTCGTCGGCGCGGATGGACTGGTGCATTCGGTGAGCATCGATGGTGTCATCCCCGGGCAGACCGCGAAGCTGATCGCGGCGATTCATTCGTGGAAGTTCCGTCCGGCGACGGAGAACGGCGTGCCGGTCGCGGCGCAATTTTCGACGGCGGTATCATTCCATGCGAATGAGTAAAGCCGTTTGCGCGGCATGCCAGCGCAAGATCGATGCATCGGCGAAACTCTGTCCCTACTGCGGCGCGAATCCGGTCACCGGCGAGCGCATCGACACGCAGGCGATCCTCGAAGAAGTCTTTCATCCGCGCCAGATCAGCACGACCGAGAGCGTGCTCGAGTACGCGCGGCAGCGACAGGGCATCGTCATCGCCATCAGTATTTTCGTCGGACTGGTCGTGCTCGCCGCGCTGCATCAGTTCGTGACCGCGCGCAACAGCACCGCGACGACCACCAGCCCCGCGGTATCGCTGAGCGAGATCACCGATCTCGCAAATCAACAGCGCGAAGCGCCGCCGGCGATGCCCGCGGTGGAGTTCCAGTACGACGGCCGGCCGCAGGTCATGCAGACGTATCTCGTCGAGCCGGGCGCAGTCGCACCGGCCGGTGGAGGACAGGCGCCCCCGCCTGTCCCGGCGCCGGCACCGGCGCAACCTCCGCCACATCGATGACCGGCCTCCTCATTCTCATCGCCTCGCTCATCGTCATCGGATGGCTCGTCGCCTACATGCGCGCGCAGAAGCCGGTCAGCGCGACGCATCCTTTAAATCAGGCCGAGTCCCTGAAGCTGGCCGGCAAATTCGAAGAAGCGATCGACGTCTATCGCCGCCTCGACGATCCCGCCGCGAAGGAAGGCATCGCGCTCTGTCTCGCGCACCTCGGGCGCGATCTCGATGAAGCGCAGCGGCTGATGGAGTGGATGATCGGGAATCATCCGCAGATCCAGGAGTTCCAGGCGCTCGGGCTCGCGTACATCCTCCTGCGCAAAGGCGAGCGCGCAGCGGCGCTCCGCTTGTACGAAGACAACCTCGTGCTGCTCGAGACGCGCTTCCGCGACGACTACACCGATCCCGATCCGCTGCTCGCGGAGACGCTCTGGATGTACGCGGCGCTGGCCGAGGCGAGCGGCGATCTCACGCGCGCGACGGCATTAAGGAAGAAAGCGAGCGAGTGGGCGCCCGGTTCGGCGTGGTCGTATCATTGATCGCGCTTCCGTGACCCAAACCGCCGAGGACGAGGTCCGCCGCGAGAATCGCGCACTCACCGTCATGCACGAAATGACGGCTGCGCTGATGCAGAGTCTCGATTCGGCGGAGCTCCTCCAGCGCGTCGTAGACCGCGCCACCGAGCTCCTCGACACCACCTACGGCTTCATCGGGCTGCTCGACAGCGACAGCAAACAGATCGTCATCCGCCACACCACCGGCGGCATCGAACCGACCGTCGGCATTCGCATCGCACGAGCTCAGGGCATTGCCGGACGGGTGTGGGACTCGTGCGCGCCGATCGTGTTCAACGACCTTCGCGAATGGGACGGACACGTCCTCACCGGCCTGCACGGCTATCGCAGAGTGGCCGAAGTTCCGCTGCGATTCGATCAGCGATTCCTCGGCGTCCTCGGCGTCGCCGCGACCGAAGAGCGTCCGAACTTCAACGCCGCCGATGTCGAAACGCTCGAACGATTCGCCGCCGTCGTCTCGGTCGCGATCCGCAACGCGGAGCTCTTCGAAGCGGAGCGTGCGACGCGCAATCACGCCGAGCGGCTGCTCGAAGCGGCGAAAGCGGTCACGTCATCGCTCGAATTGCCGCACGTGCTGCGAACGATCCTCCAGCAACTGCAGCGCGTGATCCCGTACGACAGCGCGACGGTGCAGGAGCTGCGCGGCAATCGCGCGGTGATCGTCGCCGGCGTCGGCTTTCCCAAGCCCGCGCAGCTCATCGGACTCTCCTTCGATCTGACCAATCCCGACATTCCGAACGGCCTGATCGTCCATCGCCACGAGCCGCTGATCCTCGGCGATGTCCGCGCATTCAGCGCATTCACCGAGGCACCGACCGCGACGCACATCCGCGGCTGGATGGGCGTCCCGCTCCTCCACGGCGACGATGTCGTCGGCATCATCACCCTCGACAAACGGGAGCCCGATTTCTACACGTCCGAGCACGCGCGCGTGGCAATCGCATTCGCCGCGCAGGCCGCGATCGCGATCCAGAACGCGCGCCTGTACGCCGACGCAAACGACCAGCTCGCGCAACGCGCCGCCGTCGAAAAACGGCTGCACGCCGCGCAGATCGAATACCGCACGCTCGTCGAGCAGCTCCCGGCGACGGTCATCTATCGCTACTCCATTCCGGAGCAGAAGACGCTCTACATCAGCCCGCAGCTCGAGTCGCTCCTCGGCTACACGCCCGACGAATGGATCGCCGATCGCGACTTGTGGTGGAAAGTCATTCATCCCGAAGACCGCGAGCCGACGAAGCAGCTGCTCGCGATCAAGGACGAGACCGGCGAAGACATCAACATCGCGCACCGCCTCATCGCGCGCGACGGCCGCATCCTCTGGTTCCAGAACCGCTCGCGCACGATCACCGACGGCGGCCGCCCGTGGGAAACGCACGGCGTGATGCTCGATGTGTCGGACGTAAAGCGCGCCGAGCAGGAGCTGCGTTACGCGAACTACAACCTCGCCGCGCTCAACCGCATCGCGGTCGCGCTGACGAACGTCGTCGACATCAATCACGCGCTCGACGCCGTCTCGCGCGAAGTGACCGAGCTCCTCGGCGCGAGCAGCTGCAAGGTCACGCTGGGGCCGTGCAGCACTGACACGCCCTGCGTCCCTCTGATCGTGCGCGGCGAAACGATCGGCTCGATCAGCGTCGACTCCGATCGCAACGAGGCCATCGATCTGCGTCTGCTCGAAACGATCGCGGGCCAGGTCGCGAATGCGATCGAGAACGCGCGGCTGTTCGAAGAAGAATCGCAATCGCGCGAGCTCGCGGAGCGGCTGCAGGAAAGCGCAGAGATCGTGAACGAGTCGCTCGAGCTCGAAGTCGTGCTGCCGTCGATCCTCGACGGCATCGCGCGGGTGATCGATTACGACAGCGCCAGCGTGCAGCTCGTGGAAGGCGACTCGATGCGCGTGATCGCGGTGCGCGGACTGCCCGAAGCGGAGATCGGCCGCGTGCGCGACCTCGCCTCGCACGACTACAACCGCCGCCTGGCGACGAATCCCGCGCCGTTCATCTACAACGTGGTCCTCGGCGACACGAGCTGGCCCGGCGACACGCACGATCTCGGTGCGGTGCGCTCGAACATCGGCATTCCGCTCGTCGTGCGCGACCGGATCATCGGCGCGCTGACCCTCGACAGCCGCGGCGTGCATGCCTACGACGATCGCGATCTCAACATCGCCAGCGCGTTCGGACGGCAGGCCGCGATCGCCATCGAGAACGCGCGGCTCTACACATCCGCGCAGCACGCGCGCGAAGCGGCGGACGCGGCGAATCAGGCCAAGAGCGCGTTCCTCGCGACGATGAGCCACGAGCTTCGCACGCCGCTCAACGCCATCATCGGATTCTCCAGCGTGCTCGAGTCATCGGTCGGCGAGAAGCTGACCGATCGCCAGCAGCGCTTCCTGCGCAATATCAACAGCTCCGGCGAATACCTCCTCGGCATCATCAACGACATCCTCGATCTGTCGAAGATCGAGGCGGGCAAGATGACCCTCGATGCGGAAGACGTCAGCGTGCCGGAGATGATCGAAGGCATCTGCCGCGTGCTGCGCGGCGTGACGCTGCCGCGGCGGATTCAGCTCGTGGTCGACATTTCGGAGGATGTGTCGGTGGTGGAAGCGGATCCGATCAAGCTCAAACAGATCCTCTACAACCTGATCGCGAACGCGGTGAAGTTCTCGCCCGACGCGGCCGCGATCCGCATCGCCGCGCGCTCGCTGAAGAGCGACGAGTCGCCGATTCATCGCGATGCGATTCAGGTCTCGGTTGCCGATGAAGGCATCGGCATCGATCCGAAAGATCACGAGATGATCTTCGAAGAGTTCCGGCAGGTGCAGGGCACGACGAAGCGCCCGCAGGGCACCGGCCTCGGCCTGACGCTGGTCAAGCGCTTCCTGCAGATGCACGGCGGCACGATCAGCGTGCAGAGCACTCCCGGCCGCGGAAGCGATTTCACGTTCGTGCTGCCGGTGAAACTGGGGTCGATGCTTGAACTCAATCGATGAGCTGTTCGCGTACACGTTGTCGCTCGGCGATACGACGTTCATCCATCAGCACGCCGTCGATACGCATGCGGCGCAAAACGCAACCGCCGGGATGAAGCCGATCGGCATCACGTTCGCGCTCGTCGGCCTCTACCTGCACAACGAGAAAGGCTTCACCGGCCGCGAAGTGCAGCGCGCACACATGAAGCTCGCCCAACGCAAACAACCGTGGCCGGAGCTCACGCTGCCCGCGAATCGCGGCGCGATGACGATCGAGGACGTGCTCGCCGCGCCCGAAGGCGAGCAGCGCGATGCCGCGATCCACGCGTGGTGCGCCGCGGTGTGGAGCGCGTTTCGGGACAACGAGCCGCGGATCGCGGGGTTGCTGCGCCGCAATGGCATCGGGTAGGGAATGCCCTCCTTCCGCACACTCCTCCTTCGAGGAGGCTCAATGAAAAGAGTCTGTTTTGGTGCGCTCCTGCTCGTAATCGCAACTGCCTGTCCGAAACCCGAGACGAATCAGCCCACGCAAACGACTGCCACGGAGACCACCGCCACCACCACCGCCGCCAACCTTCAACCGCCCGATTGTTCCCTGGGATCCGGTTGCACCGGCTCCGCCTGTCTGACGTCGATCACCTCCGCCGCCGCGACCTTCCCCACCGTCGCCTGTCCCTTGCACGGCGAATCGCAGGGCGGCGTCGACATCTTCTCCTGGAACGAATTCATCGCCCTCAACTGGCCCGCGGCGAACAACTGCACCGCCGACACCGGCAAGTCGATCCTCAACATCACCGGCGGCAGCACGCAGGGACCGGTCGTCTGGCAGACGCTCATGTCGTCCGACGATGTCTTCGTCGCCCCCGGCACAAACCCCGCGCAGTGGTGTCAGGGCAACTCGCTCGCCGCACTGTTCAAGAACCTGCCGCATGTGATGAGGCACGTGGCGAAAGCAGATCCGGCCGCGCACAAGCTCGGCGGGATGTTCGCGGCGATCGCGGAGCCGACCGGCGTCGAAGCAGTCGGCGGCGTGGTCACCGATCAGAGCGGACGCTGGCTCCGTTACGAGAAATACATGAATCAGTCCGAGTACCAGGAGATCGTGAAGAACAGCTGGTACAGGCTCGCGGTGCTGGACAGCATCCCGTCGCTCAACCTGCCGGACGGCTCGGTCGAGATCAAGGCGGCGTGGAAGATCCTCACGCAGCAGGAGATCGCGGGCAACCGCTACTACACGACCGTCGCGACGGTCTACAACACGCCCCAGGGAGCGCCGAGCCCGGGACCGAATCCCGTCACGCTCGGACTGGTCGGCCTGCACATCATTCAGAAGACGCCGCAGCAGTCGGGCTTCTTCTGGTCGACATTCGAGCAGGTCGACAACGACAAGGTCTTCTACAACCCGTCGAGCAACACGGCGGCGAATACGCAGACCGCGAAGCAGCCGTACATGGAGCTCGATCCCGACGGCAAGCCGCACAACATTGCGGTGCAGATCAAACGCGTCAACAACATCCAGGCGAGCCCCGCGCTCAACGCCTACTACCAGGGCCTGCTCGGCAATTCGGTCTTCAAGTACTACCAGCTGATCAGCACGCAGTGGCAGACCGGCGGCGCGCCCCAGGGCACTCCGGCGAACGTCGCCAACGAAGTCATCGAGACGTACGTGCAGTCGGTCAGCGCGCCGTTCCGGCCGAACCAGCCGAAGTCGCCGCAGGTGACCGGTTGCCTCACCTGCCACCTCGACGCAAAAGCCGCGAACAAGAAGACGACCACCGATCACAGTTTCCTGTTCCTCGAAGCGAAATGATGGAGTTGGCACACGGCGGCCATGCCGCCGTGTGCGACGCGGCATGGCCGCGTCGCGGAGAGTCAGCGGCGGCATGGCCGCCGCACTCCGTCCTCTGAAAGCGCTTTGAACTCGGCGCGGATGCGCTTCATCCCGATCGGCGCGGCGCATGGATGCACGCGATTCGTGAGCAGCACGTAAATCCGTTTGCGTTGCGGATCGATCTTCACCGAGGTGCCGGTGAAGCCGGTGTGTCCATATCCGTCCCGATCGATCAGCCAGCCGAGTCCGCGGCCTTCGTTCAAGCCCGCGGTGTGATTGCGCGATGCGAGCTCATTCCATTCGCTGCGCACGAACGCGCTCGCGATGCGATACACGCCGCGCGCCGTCGCGAACAGGCCCGCGTTGCCCGCCGTGCCGTTGCCGAGCGCGAACGAATTGCCGTCGTGCGTCTCGCCCCAGATCAGCGAATCGCGAATCGGCGCGATGCCCGCCATCTTCGATTCGTACAGCTGCCCCCATTCCGTCGCGGCAATGCGCGGACGCAGCGATGCAGGCGGATGGAACATCGCGTCATCGGCGCGCGGCGCGAGATCGAGATACCGCTCGCGCCCGATCATCAGCCAGAGCAGCACGAAATTCAGATCGGAGTAGATGACGCGCGTGCCCGGCTCGCATTCGCGGCCATGCTCGAGGATCGCGCGCAGCGGATCGTCGTACGTGTACAGCGGCATCCACGCGCGCAGTCCCGACGTGTGCGTCAGCAGCTGCCGCACAGGAAAGCCGTGGAACGACGCGTCGAGCAGCCCGAGCTTCAGCACGAGCTGCGTCGTGATCAGCGGCTTCGTGAGCGACGCGCAGTCATAGATCGTGTCGAGCGTCGCCGGAATGCGCGCCGGTACGACGACTGCGTGACCGAGCGCGTTCTCGTACTCGATGCGATCGAATGAGCCGACCGCGTACACCGCGCCGGGAAAACTCCCGACATCAATCTCGTGCCGGAGGAAGTCATCGACAAACTGGAGTGCGGCGGCCATGCCGCCGCTGATTCTCGTTTAAGTGCGGCCATGCCGCACGCCGCCGCTGCACTAGAACCGCTGCGCCTCCTCGCTGTCAATCGCGAATTTGCCTGCATCAT
>DATEZA010000139.1:0-8030 GCA_035255945.1 Thermoanaerobaculia bacterium | reverse complement strand
GTGCTCGCGTTCAAACCATTGCAGCCGGTGCGGTGGCTCGATCTCGATTCGGCGAGATTGCCGGCGAGTGTCGGCGCATACGACGTCGTCGTGCAGAACCTGCGGCTCATCGCGACGCCGGGCCGCAACGTCTGGGCAGCGAGCGACCGCAAATGGAGCGAAGCGGCGCTCGCGATCGACAACAGAGGCCGCCTGCTTTTCCTCTTCTCGCGCGCGCCCTACACGATGAAAGCCTTCAACGAATTACTCCTCGGACTGCCGCTCGGCATCCGCGCGGCGATGCATCTCGAGGGCGGCCCCGAGGCCAGTCTGTCGATTCATGGAGGCGGCGTCGATGTCGATCTGTGCGGCAGCTTCGAGACCGGCTTCGTCAACGACGACTCCAATCGCGACCAGTGGCTGCTGCCCAACATCCTCGGTGTGCTAGCGAAGCGTTAGCGACACGTCCGAGTCGAGCGCCACCTCCGCCGTCTCATTCTTCGCGAGCTTCTCCGTTCCGACCTCGCACTTCGCGTGCAGACAGCGGATCCGGACTGTCGTTTCGTCCACCGGTGTGATGCTGAAGTCGGCGCCGCTGTCGAGCTTCGCGCCGCCGTGGCACAAATCAGATAGCAGACAGCAGATAGCAGATAGCAGCCAGGAGACGCTTCCGCGCGACGGCTCCTGCTATCTGCTATCTGCTGTCTGCTATCCGAAGTTGATTCCAACGCGTTGCCACCTGAGACGGATCACGCGGCGGAATCGTCTCGAATGGCGGGCCGTTGGACCACAAACGTGAGACCCGGCTTCTGGACCGCCGTTCGTAACGGACTCCGCCGTCGCTGCCCGCGATGCGGCGAAGGACCGTTGTTCAAGCGCTGGATCTCGGCATACGAGCGCTGCTCGAAGTGCGGCCTGGAGTTTCAGCCGAATCACGGCAACACGTGGATGTTCATCGTGATCACCGACCGCATCCCGCTCCTCTTCGGCATCGGCGCGCTCTTCTTCGGCTTCCGTCCGCACGGCGTGCTGCAGAACAGCGCGTTCCTGTTTTTCCTCGCGATGCCGCTGGTCCTCACAATGCCACATCGTCAGGGTTTGGCGATGGCGCTCGACTATCTCGCCGGCCGCGCAATGAGCGGCGGAGAAGCATGACGGCGTAAAGCACGAGCCCTGCGACTCCGAGACCCAATCCGATGTCGAATTCGCGCGGCCGATAGACGAGCTCGACGCGCGAATGCCCTGCATCGACATAGCAGCCGAGGAATGCACCGTTGACCGTCACCGGAGTCATGCGTTTACCGTTGACGAGTACACGCCAGCCGGGCCAGTGCACATCGCTCGATACGAGCAACGTGGGGCCGGGACTTTCGACGTCGAGCACGGTGCGCTGTCCTTCATACGACACGACATGCACTGTGCCGTTCGTAAGCGCGGACGGCGCGGCACGATCGACGATCGCACGCTGACGAAAATCCGCGATCTGCTTGCTGAGGCCGACCGCCATGTCGAAATCGGGCGTGACCACGACGTCCGGCACAGTGAAGTACCGCGGCAGTGCATTGCGATTGTGATAAATCGCGCCGTCGTTTCCGCGATAGACGCACTCGAATTTCGGATCGGTCAGCGTTGCGTCCGGCGGCGTGTAGACGTTCTCGATATTCAGGAAATCGAAGAACGGGTACTTCGTCTCATTGACGACGGAGTCATACCCCTCCGCTTTCAAATAGCCGCGGAAGAGACGCATGTAATGTGCGTCGCTGATCGGATCGGTCGTCTTGACGTCTTCCAGTCCGTAATAACCGGGAGTGTCGGGGATGAACGACCAGCCCCATGCGACCATACGCGACGGTTGCGGCACCGCGCGTAATCGGCGGATCGCTTCCGTTTCGGGAAAGACGTCCTTCGGCCGGGCCGGCGGGTTGTAATTCCACGTGACGAAAACGAGCTCGAACAAAACAGCCACCGAGGCGACGACCGCGAACACCGGCTTCAATCGATCGAGCGCGAGCACCGCGAGTCCGACCACTGCGAGCACCCAGAACAATCGCAATCGCTGATGCAGACTCACGCCGAGGAGCGGAATGTGATGGATGAAATCGCGCCAAAGCGGCAATTCCCAGAAAGTCGCGAAGGAGAGCACGAGCATCGCGATGAGGAACAGGAGCGCGGACGTCCCGTCCGCAGTGCGCGGGCGTCCCGCCCGGGCACGATTGCCGCCGAGCGAGACGCTCGACGGCTGCGGACGAGACGTCCGCGCTCCACGGCCATTGACGAAAAATGCGGCAAGGGCGAGCAGCAGCGTCGGCAATCCTGCGTAGCCGGAGGCGACTTCGCCATAGTCATTGAGCACGACGCCGCGTTTGAATTCCGGCGCTTTGTAATTGCCCGCTTGTGGAGTGCCGAACGCATTCGGACGGATCAACGGCAGGAGCCATTCGGGGCCGAGTCCGTGATCGGCGGGATTCGCGGCGTCGACGGTCGAAGTCTGGAAGCGTCCGGTGCGGCCGAGGAGTGCAATTGTCGGATACCAGAAGAATGCGGTAAGGAGCATCGCGACGATGAACGCAGTCGCGCATTGCACGAGACGCTTGCGCAGATAAAGCGCGTACAGAGCGGCGACGACCCAGACCCATAATGCGGATTCGGGGTGTCCGCCGAGGACTGCGAGGCAGAGGGAGAAGACGAGAAACGCGTGTGCGCGGATGGTGCCGTCGCGCGATGTCAGGTGCACGCCCACGAGCACGAGCGGCAGCATCATCGACGACAATCCGAGCGGGAACAGCAGCCACACGATGTGAAACACGGAAAACGTGTACGCGATCGCGCCGAACAATGCGCTCGTCTCGCTCGCTCCCCACAGTCGGAACAGCACGAACGAGAAATAAAGCAGCGTGAAGAGCCGCAGGCAGGCGCTCAATGTGAATGCCTTGCCGATCGGCAGCCACAATCCGGCGAGGGTAAACGGATGAAACAGCGCGGTCTGTTGATTCGCGAGCAACGGCGCGCCGCTGGCCGAGGTGCGATTCCAGTGCGGGATGCGGCCGCGGAGCAGTTCGTCGCGGGCGATGCGCGTCCAGGGAACGAGCTGCGTGAACACGATGCCGGTGTTTGCGCGCACAGTGGGGCGATTCAGCGATTTCCACGGATACGCGACGAATGCGAGATTGCCCGGCACATCGACCTTGCTCGTAAAGACGGTGCGCGATTGATACGCGAGCGTCAGCAGCGCGAAGAGGATGACGTATCGGCGAGGGACGCTCATGGCGCGATGTGATACAGCCAGATCGATGCACCGATTCGATCGACCGGCTCATACGCGTGCAGCCACGTAATGCCGTGATGGTCGCGTCCGCCGAAGTGGCGGCGCATGTCGCTGACGGCAATCCATCCGCTCACCGGATGATCCTCCGGCAATTCATCCGCGCCCGGCACTTGCGCGCGCCAGTCGGCACCGCCGAAGTAATCGACATAATCAATGTGATGCGATCGCGCGTAATGGCCGAGGCGGAGGAGGTCCTGTCCCCAGTCGAGATTGCTGTCGGTAGCGATGCGCTCCGGATGCCCGAGGGCGAATTCATTGAAATATGCCATGTAATCGGGATGAGCGAGCGTCGTCGCGATCAGATACCACGCACAGAGCGGAATCGCGATGATTCGCTTGATGTGCAGGAGCGCGATCGCGGCGGCGACCGCGAGAAACGGATACATCGGCAGGATGTGCCGCACGCCGATATTGATCGCAGTGGTCATTGCGAGCACGAGCATTGCGGCGGGGATCAGCGCATGACGCGGCATATAGCGGAATCCGATCAGTGCCAACACGAGGAATGCGGCCGGCGTCTTGAAGAACAGGATGACCGGGAAGTAATACCACCAGCCCTTGTCCGAATACCGGCCGAACAGGTAGGCCATGTGGCCGGTGTAGACGTGCGAGCGAACGCATTCCATGCCCACGATGAACTCCGGCGCGGGCATTGGGACATGCACGGAGATCCATTGATACGCGGCGCGGAACGGCGCGGCATGCGCTTTTTCCACCGGCGGCCTGCCGCGCATCGTGTCGCCGTGGCGGCCGGCCATCGGCGACGGATAACCGGAGGCGCGTGCCCAATCGACGAAATCGATTCCGGTCATCTGTCCATGCCCGATTTTGTTCGTATAGCGCCAGTAACGCTTGACGATATCGGGCCTCACCCACTCGTATCCGGGCGCTGTTGCGTATTTCGCGGCCTGATATTCGGCGGTCGCATCGGAGAACGTCGTGATGCGGTAATCATTGAGACGGCCGACGCTGAAACGATAACCGGCCCAGACGATGAACGCGGCGATCAGCGCCATCGCGGCGCATTGTGCGACGCGCGGAATACGCCGGATCAGGATGAACGCACCGATTGCGAACAATGTCAGGAATGACATCTTCGTCAGCAGGCCGGCGCCGATGCAGAGCGCAGTCAAAAACGCGTTGCGCCACGTTGGACGCAGCTGCCAGTCGTCGAAGCAATAGAGCGCGAGCGCGATCATCGCGGTGACCGGAACGTCCGTCGTGGCGAGGCCGGCGTGGCCGAGGAGCGGTGGGAGTGCGCCGAGGATGGCGAGGGTGAGGAGGGCGGCGGTGTCGCCGGCGAGCTTGCGCGCCCACAATGCGGCGCCGATCAATGTCAGCAGGAGGAACAGCAGATTCGGCGCGCGCGTGTAGGACAAGCTCTCAGCTTGTCCGGACAGGCTGAGAGCTTGTCGGGACAAGCTGAGAGCTTGTCCTACACACGGCAATGCGAACAACACCCGCGCGAGCGGCGGATGCTGGCGATCGAGCGTGTACGTGCCGTTCTTCAGCCACTCGGTTCCCGCTGCGACATGCACCGGCTCATCGATGGTTTCGGAAAAGACGCGGTACGTCAGCGCGACACGCGCCAATGGAAGAACCAGCAGGAACGATAGGTAAAACGTGCTGAGTGCTGGGTGCTTCGCCACACGCTCACTCAGCACTCCGACCTACTTGCCCGATCGGATCAGGTCGCGCGCCTCATCGATTTGGTGGTCGATCGCTTCCTGGCGCTGCACGATGTCGCTCGGCGGAGGCGAGCCGCTGCGCATCGCCGAATCGAGATCGCTGGCGAGACTCGACAGATCGTGCAGCGCGCTCTGGATCTTGTGGCACGACTCCGCCACGCATGCGCACTGTCCCTGCGCGTTCGCGATCTTCGAATCGATATCGCTGCGGAACACCGACCAGGCGTCCATGTCGTACGGCGGATTGACGAAGCGGCCGATGCCGCTCCCCCACGCCGACGACGCCTTGTCCGCCGCCGCGATGCACGAGCTGTTCACGAACGTCCCCGCCGGCGAGCCTTCCGTCGTGGTCGTGGTGGTGTCCTTCTTCAGCAGCTTTGGCGAGAGGTACTTCCAGGCGAAGAACAGGACGATGACCACGATGAGCAGCTTGAGGATGCGATCCATCGATTACTCCAGCAGCGAACGGATTTCGGCGAGATGTTCGGAATCGTGCGTGATCCAGCGCTCGAGCAGCTCGCGCAGGGTCACCGGGCCGACGGTTTCGAGCTCCGCGGTGCGATCGAGCATCGCTTCATCGAGCGTGCGGAGCAGCGCCATCGACGCGGCACGCGAGCGCTCCAGCTCCGCGAGCTCCGGCTCCACCGGCAGCGACGCGTAATTGCGATCGAGCGCCAGCTGCGATCCGTTCACATCGGCCAGCGTCGGATGCTCTTCGTGCGCGATCAGGCGGAGGCGCTGTTCGTATCCGAGCGTGTCGATGTCGCGAAGGTGGGCAACGTTCTCGCGGATGGAGAAGAAGTCGCCGCGTTTGCGGTCGATGTTGGGCGCGGAGGAGACGAGCTCGCGCACGAGGCGAGGAGTTTCGGAAAGGGTGTCGATGTAGGACTTCATGCCCCGGATACGCAGTTGCGGCCGTTCGTCTTCGACTGATACAGCAGCTCGTCGGCGCGGGCGAGCAGCGCGTCGGCCGGCTCGGCGGGCGAGGTCGACGAGCAGACGCCGAACGAGGCGGTGAACTGGATCGCGTGTCCGTTCACCGCGAACTTCTTGTCCGCCAGGCTGACGCGGATCTCTTCCGCGATGTCGAGCGCGCGGGCGATCGGCGTCTCCGGCAGGATGATCACGAACTCCTCGCCGCCCATGCGGCCGAAGAGATCGTCGCCGCGGATGCAAGTCTCGCGGATCAGGTTCGCCGACTCGCGCAGCACCTGGTCGCCCGCCGCGTGGCCGAAGCGATCGTTCACGGCCTTGAAATCGTCATAGTCGAACGCGATCACGCTCACCGGACGCGCTTCACTCGCCGTGTCGAGGACGAACGCGAGGCGCGCGACGACGTACGACTGATTGAACGTGCCGGTGAGCTGGTCGGTGATGCCGCGCGAATGCAGCGACTCCGTGAACTCGACTTCGAGCAGGTTGTCGACGTAGCGCAGCACGCAGTTGCCGATGCGGAGCAGATTGCCGGGATTGAGCGGCGTCGGCTGCTTGATGCGCGAGCCGTTCACCAGCGTCCCGTTCGTCGAGGCGAGATCGTGAATCGTCACTTCCTCGCCGACGCGGATGATCTCCGCGTGGATGCCGCTGACCGCGCGCTCGCGCAGGCGGATGTCCGATTCCGGGCGGCGGCCGACGATCTGGCGGCCGGGACGGAGGCGGAACACCTGCCCCGGCAGATCGCCGTGCAGCAGCACCAGCGCCGGCTCCGAGATCCGCGAGCGTGCAAGCGGATCGCCTCCCGTGATGACCGGATCGACCGTGACTTCCGATGTCGTCCGCACGACGCGCAACGTTGCGTTGCGTGCAGCGTTCTTGATCTTTTCGATCATGAATTAAAGAAGTGTAAGCGAAGTTGAGTTGCTGAGTTGCTGAGTTGCTGAGTTGCTGGGTGGGCCCGGGCAACCCAGCAACCCTCAGCAACCCAGCAACCCAATCACTGTCCCAGTTCCGGATGGTACATCGCCGCATACCCCAGCCGCTGGCGGCGGAAATCGCGCGGATACGTCATCGTGATCGTCTCGCCCTTCTTCGACAGCTCCGCATTGATGCCGTGCCAGTACGTCGGGATGTCGAGCTTCACGTAGCGCGCGACCACCTCGTCGCGCAGCTTCGGATCGAAGTGCACGCCGTACGTGTTCACCAGCGCCTTGATCGCTTCGTAATCGCCCTCGCCTTTGATGCGCATCAACTCCGCGAGCAGCATCCCGACCCCCTGCCGCATCTTCTGGAAGTCGGTGACGTGCATGTACGTCTTGCCGTTCTTCTGCACCCGCTCGATCGAGCCCGGGACTTTGTCCATGATGTATTCGACGATCATCTGGCGGTCGCGCTGGTGATCCTCTTCCAGTGTGTCGCCTTTGCGATTCGACGACAGCTGCGTCAGCGGCGCCTTCGCTGATGAGTAATACATCGCTTTCGCCACGCCGTCCGTGTTCGAGATCACGCCGATCTCCTTCAGATGCGGGTCCCACACATTCCAGAGCGCCATCAGATCGGCGCGCGCCTCTTCCAGTGTCGAGTAGTACTCCTTCAGGTAAACGGACGGATCCTGCGTCAGCTTCGGATTCACCTTCCCCGATCCGTGTCCGATCACTTCGTGCATCGCCGTCAGCAGGTCGCCCGCTTCAGCGCCGTACTTCTGGACCGTTTTGACCTCTTCCTCGTCGTAGCTGAACTCGTTCCGCACGCCGCCGCCGCGTGCTTCGTTCAGCGCGCGCGTCGAGCCGGTGAAGAAATACGACTTCGTCCCGTACTTCTCGCGGATCTCGTTCTCGTTCGGCAGGTTGTCGCCGACCACAGTGACCGCGAAGTCGCCCGTCTCGATCACCGTCTCCACCGCCTTCGCCAGCGGCGGCTGTACGCCCTGCTTCTTGTACTGCTGCGCCCACGGAGCGTGGTCCTCGAAATACTGCGCGTTGGACGCGAGCTTCACCATCAGCTGATTCAGCTTCTGGTCCGTAATGCTCACGAAGCTCTGCGCCGTGCCCTTCGCCGCGCGCGCATCGCGATAGACCTCGATAAACCCGTTCGCGAAGTCG
>DATEZA010000138.1:0-11988 GCA_035255945.1 Thermoanaerobaculia bacterium | reverse complement strand
GTGAATGTTACGGGCGAGCGCGCGGTGGTCGATGTCGACACAGCGCGTTACGGCGGCGGCACGATCGGCGCGCATTACGTGCTGCCGCAATTCAACGAGCCATATCCGCAGGCGGTCGAGCTCCGCTACAACGGCGTCTCGCTCGAGAAGCTCTTCAACGACTGGGGCATCACCGACACCGGTCTGCGCGGCGGTGCGACCGGCAAGCTGACGTATCGCTGGAACAAGGACAAAGTTCTGGACGGCGAAGGGAGCGGCAGCGCGACGCTCGCGAAAAACGCGCAGGCGTTCTCGAATGCGAAGTACCCGATGCCGCTCGCCGGCTCGGCCGACTTCGCGCTCGATCACGGCACGGTCAAATTCAAGAACGCATTTCTCACCACGGACAAAACGCGGATCGACTTCGACGGTTTGCTGCGCATCGAAGACGTCTACACCGACTTCGCGCTGAAGATTCACAGCGGCGATTTCGGCGAGCTCGATCGCATCGGCTACAACTTCGCGCACTCCGCCGGCAAGAAGACGTACACGCTGCTCGGACTCGGCGGCGCGGGCGACATCAACGCCACGATCAAAGGGAAGATCAAGACTCCGGACGTCGTCGCGCACATCACCGGCACGCAGCTCGCCTTCAACGACACGATCCTCGGCAACGGCGACATCGACCTCAAATACGAAGGCAACAAAAACCTCCTGACCTTCGATCGCGCCCAGTTCAGTGTGGCGCCGCCGACCTCGGCGGCGGAAAGGGCGGAAGCGCCGTCGAGTCGACGGCGCCACACAATCGCGTTCACCGGCACGGTCGAGTTTCCGGAAAAAGGCCCGATGAAATTCGACATCGCCGCCGATGCAGTCGATTACCCGGTCGATCGCGCGATCAAAGCGGTGACGCTCAAGCTCGCGATCGGCGGCATCGGCACGGGACGCCTCATCGTCACCGGCACTCCCGAATCGGGCGTCGCGAAGTTCGTGAACCTGATCGTGCACCAGGGCACGTCCGAGATGCGGCTCAACGGCGACGTGCGCTGGTCGCCGGGCAAAGGCAACATCGCATTCAACCTCGACATCGGCGCGCGCGCGTTCCCCGTCGCCGACATCGCGAAGTTCCTCGACCTCGGCACATTGCCGGTGACCGGCGACGTCACCGGCACGCTGCACCTCGAAGGACCGAAGTCGAGTCTCGAAGGCGCGGGCGCGGTGACGGTGCACAACGGCTCGATCATGGGCGAGCCGGTGACCACCGCATCGGCCGACATCGCGTTCACCAAAGGCACGCTGAAAGCGACGAACGTCAGCGTCGTCGCGCCCGCGGGCACGATCGCCGGCAATGCGGAGCTGAACCTCAACACCAATCAGTTCACGTACGAGATCACGTCGCAGAACATCGATCTGTCGAAGCTGAAGATCCTCGCGTCACTTTCAAGTCTCCTCGGCGGACACATCACGCTCACCTCGCGCGGCGGCGGCACGTTCGATCAGCCCGAGCTGATGGTGCAGGCGACGCTGAACGAAGCGACGATCAAAGGGCTCTCGCTGCCGCCGGACACGCCTCCGCCGACGATCTACATCTCGATCCACAACGGCCGCCTCACGATCAAGGGCTCGATCGCCGACGTGCTGACCATCGACGGCGACGGCACCATCGGCGCCGACTTCGCGGTCGACGGCACCGTGCGCGTCGTGGTCACCGACATCGCGAAGCTCGTCTCATTCTTCCCGCAGACGCAATCGCTGCCCGCCGCGGGCAACATCACGATCGAGGCGAAGCTCGGCGGAAAACTCTCCGCGATCGAGACGCTGCTCGTCGACGCAACGATCCCGCAGCTCAACCTCACGTTCGCCGACCATGAATTCACTACGCCGCAGGTGCCGCACATCGTGCTGCAGAACGGCGTATTGCGCGTCGAGTCGTTCGAGCTCCATCACGACGTCTCGAGCTTCGCCGTCACCGGCACCGCGGAATTCATCGGCGCGAAACGGCTGGCGATCAATCTCAACGGCAGCATCGAAGCGGCGCTGCTGCAGCTCCTCGTTCCCGGACTGCGCGCGGACGGACACATCGGCATCAACGGCGCGCTCGCCGGCACGCTGAGCGATCCGCGCATCACCGGCAGTGCGGAGCTGCAGGACGCGCAGTTCCGCTTCTCCGGATTCCCGCAGGTGCTCGATCACGTCGACGGACGGCTCGCGTTCCGCGGCGATCGCATCGACATCGAACAGTTGCGCGCCACGCTCGGCGGCGGAACGATCCTCGCCGGCGGCTTCGTCACCATCGAAGGCCTCACTCCGAAAAACGTGCGGCTGACGATTCAGGGCACCGACGTCGCGATCCGCTACTTCCAGGGACTGACGGTCGAAGGGAACTTCAACCTGCTCGTCAGCGGCGGAGTCGATCGCGTCGTGGTGCAGGGCGATGTCGCCGTCAATCGCGCGCTCTACTTCAAAGACTTCGACATCAACCAGGCGCTGGTCAACGTGCTGCTCTCGCGCAGCCGCGTGACGCCGATCGTCGCCGCGTCATGGCAGGACCGCGTCGACCTTCGCCTGCATCTCACCGCGCCGAACACGCTCGCCGTGCGCAACAACATCGCCGACGTCACCGGCAGCGCCGACATCGACGTCAACGGCACGCTCGCCAATCCGGTCGTCCTCGGACTGGTCACGCTGAACGAAGGCGGCCTGATTCGCTTCCAGAAAATCGACTACCGGCTCGTGCGCGGCACGATCAACTTCCAGAACCCCTTCCGTATCGATCCCTACTTCGACATCACGGTGGAAGGGCGCATCTCCGGAACGCTGTCCGAGGTGGAGAGCGGACCGGTCGATGTGACGGTGAACCTGACGGGGACGATCGATCGCATGACGCCGACGATCACCAGCGATCCGCCCGCGTCCGACATCACACTCTTCTCGCTCCTCGGATTCGGCGGCTTCGGCACCTCGAAGAACAACAACGCGGCGACGAGTCCCGGCGCGCTCACGCAAGGCGGGTCGCTGCTCGCGTCGAGCCTCAGCGGTCTGATCGGCTCGAAGATTCTGCCGTTCGCCGACTCGTTCACGATCGATCCGGGCCTGCTCGACACGACGAGCGGCTCCGGCACGAAGGTTACGATCGAGAAGCGCATCTCGAACGACATCCGCTTCCTCGTCGTCTACAACCTCAACGATCACCTCAGCCGCGAAGTGGTGGAGTGGGCGGTGAATCCGGAGTGGACGCTGCAGTTCACGCGCGACGAGCCGCGCAAAGAGTGGCGCAGTGAAGCGCGGTTCCGCCGGCGTTACGAAGGGCACTGGACGTTCGGCTCGCACGGCAAGACGCCGTTCGAGGAGTTCAGCTTCGGCGTGAGCAACTCGGTGAGCGGCGTCGTTGCCACCGGAGCGCGGCCGTCCCGGCCGCAGTCGGCGGGCGTCCCGCCCGGCGACAACAGCGGGACGCCCGTACAACAGGTCTCCTTCAACGCCGACGGCCACTTCGACACCTCGCTCCTCAATCAATACATCTCGATCAAGCCCGGCCAGCCGCTTTCCATCCGCGACGTGCAGGACTCGATCAAGACGCTCTTCTCCACCGGCAACTTCCGCGACGTGCGCGTCGATGAAACGCCGAGCGGCAACGGCGTGAACGTCACCTTCAACCTCTCGCTCAACTACCGCGTCGGCAAGATCGCGTTCGAAGGATTGAAGGCCGCCGACAAGATCCGCGCCGGCAAGGAGCTGACCATTCGCGAAGGCGACGTGCTCACGCTGAACGCCGTCGATCACAGCGCGATCGCGATCCAGGAGATGCTCACGCGCAGCGGCTATCTCGAAGCCACTGTCGATCCCGCGACAGACTACTTCCGCGACCGGAACATGGCCGAGGTGAAGATGTACGTGACGCCGGGACCGAGGGCGACGATCGGGCACGTCACGTTCGAAGGCTCCACCGCACCGTTCGATCCGGCCGTCGTCGCCGCGCAGATGAAGCGCGGACCGGGCAAGACGTTCGTCATCAACGACGCGCGCGCCGACGCGGACCGCATGGAGCGTTGGCTCGTCCGCCGCGATTACCGCAAGGCCGACATCAAGTTCCTCGGCGACAACTACGACAAGGCCACGCACACCGTGAACCTGCGCTACTCGGCGAGCGTCGGACCGAAGGTGCGCGTCGAAGTCACCGGCGTGCCGCACCGCGACGTGCGCACTCTGATTCCGTTCCGCCGCAACCAGGAGTACAGCGAAGACGCGATCGAGCGCGCGGCTGACGACATCGTCAAGGCGTACCAGCAGCTCGGCTACTACAACGCGACTGTCGACACCGAGGGCAAGCTCGAAGGCGACACGTGGGTGTCGACGTTCAACGTGCATCCGGGGCAGCGCTACACGCTCACCGCGGTCACATTCACCGGCAACGAAAAAGTTCCGGCGAAGACGCTGGGTCCGCTCGTCACGAGCACTGCGCACGGCGGCTTCAGCAACTTCGTCGCGAAGCTCTTCCACCGTCCGACCGCGCCGACGAGCGCGGACCTGAGCGGCGATCGCGACGCGATCGAGTCGTATTACCGGCTCAACGGATTCTCCGACGCGAAAGTCGCGACGCCGGTGGTCAATGCGAAAGCGGACGGCACGATGACGGTCGACTTCCCGATCGCGGAAGGACCGCAAACCATCGTGACGGACATCCACATCGAAGGACTGGAGAAGGTGCCGGCGAATCAGCTGCCGAACATGCTGCTCCGTCCCGGCGAGCCGCTGAATCCGGCGAACGAGCGCGCCGACATCGTCTCGCTGCAGACGTTCTACGGCGAGCGCGGCTACGCCGAGATCCAGGTCTCGCCGCGCGTCGAAATCTCGCCCGACAAGACGCAGGCGCACGTCACGTACGTCGTCGCGGAAGGTCCGAAGATCAGCGTCGGCGACGTGGTCGTGCGGGGCAACACGTACACTAAGCCGAGCGTCGTGCTGCGCAAGTCAGAGCTCGATAAAGGCGATCCGTTCAGCTACACGAACATCTTCGAAGCGCAGCGCAACCTCTATCGCCTCGGCATCTTCAATCGCGTCGACGTGCAGCCCGAGCAGGCCGGGACGTCGGTCGCATCGCGCAACGTGGTGATCTCGGTGGAGGAAGGAAAAGACGTCACCGTCTCCGGCTCGCTCGGTATCACGAAGCAGAGCGGCGCGAAGATCTCGCCGCGCGTCGGCGCCTCGGTCGCGCATCGCAATCTGTTCGGCAGCGGACGCTACCTCGGGCTGGAGATCGTCCGCGCGCGCAACGACCGCGAAGTGTTCCTCACCTATCGCGAGCCGTTCATCTTCAACTTCAACATCCCGGTGCAGTTGACGGTGTTCCAGACGAACGACTCGACGCGCGAGGAGACGAACATCCGCCAGCGCGGCACGTTCATCGAGGCGTCGAAGGTGTCGCGATATCAGACGCGCTGGTCGATGCGCTACGAGTACAAGATCAGCGACTGCTTCAAGGGCCAGGTCTGCAAGGACGCGGAGAACGCGCTGATCCCGGGGCTCGATCGCTCACTGCTCAACATCAAGATCTCGAGCATCTCGCCGACGTTTTTCTGGGATCGCCGCGACGATGCCATCGATCCGCATCACGGCTTCTTCACCAGTGCGTCGACGGAGTACGCGTTCCGCGCGCTCGACGCCGATGCGAATTTCCTCAAGGAGTTCGTGCAGGGCGCGTGGTACGTCGGCTTCACGCCGCGCACGACGCTCGTGCTGTCCGGACGCGCGGGCCAGATTCAGGTCTTCGGCAACACGCAGGTGCCGCTGTCGGAGCGCTTCACCGCGGGCGGCGACACATCGCACCGCGCGTTCCCGCTCGACCTCCTCGGCACGACCTGCCAGGATCCGCGCGACGACCCGCAGACTTGTCAGCAGACGCTGGCGCTCGTCGGCACGAACAAGGACGTCGTCGCGCCGATCGGCGGCAACGGCCTGCTGCTGATGAACGCGGAGTATCGCTTCCCGATCTTCGCGTCGGTGAACGGCGCGGTGTTCACCGACCTGGGCAACGTCTATCACCAGGCGATCCGCTTCAACGATCTGCGCTACGGAGTGGGGACGGGCATCCGGTACCTCTCGCCGGTGGGACCGATCCGTTTCGATGTCGGCTACAACCTGCACCGCCGGATCCTGCGGTTCGATTCCGACGGGAACGCCGTGCGCGAACGGGCGCTGTCGTACTTCCTGACGCTGGGATACGCGTTCTGACGTCATCCCGAGCGTAGTCGAGGGACCTGGGCGTGTGGTGGCGCGCCGCCCGTGCCACCCAGGTCCCTCGACTACGCTCGGGATGACGGGGCCGCGCGCCTTAGAAACTGCTCTCGAGCGACTCGGCCGCGACTTCGGCGCGCTCCGCTTCGAGCCGCGCGACACGCGCGCGCAATTCGTTCAGCTCCTGATGCAGATGAGCTGCGCTACGGAGTGGGGACGGGCATCCGGTATCTCTCGCCGGTGGGACCGATCCGTTTCGCCGCCGGATCCTGCGGTTCGATTCCGACGGGAACGCCGTGCGCGAACGGGCGCTGTCGTACTTCCTGACGCTCGGCTACGCGTTCTGACGTCATCCCGAGCGTAGTCGAGGGACCTGGGGGGACGGGCGGCGCGCCACCACACGCCCAGGTCCCTCGACTACGCTCGGGATGACGGTCCGCCTCGAGCCGCGCGACACGGGCGCGCAATTCGTTCAGCTCCTGATGCAGCTTCTTCAGTTCCTCGCCGATGTCCTGCTTTTCATCCTGCGGCATGCAGATGAGCGCAGCAATTGAAGTGCCACGGGCGCCGGTGGGAGAATTTCGCTCGCGATGGAAACGCGTATCCGCACCTTCAGCGACTTCTGGCCGTACTACGTCCGCGCGCACTCCCGGCCTCGCACGCGCGTGCTGCACGCGATCGGCTCCGTGCTCGCGATCATCACGCTGTGCATCGCGCTGGCGACGAATCGCTGGCTGCTGATCGCCGTGCCGGTCATCGGCTACGCCTTCGCGTGGTACGCCCATTTCTTCGTCGAGCACAACAAGCCCGCGACATTCGGCCACCCGTTCTATTCACTGGCGGCCGATTATCGGATGTTGTTTTTGATGCTCGCGGGAAGGATGGATGGGGAGGTGGGGAAGCATTGTGGGTGAGTGGTTATGGGTTGTTGAGTTTGTTGGGTTGTTGAGTTTCTGAGTTGCTGAGTAACTACGGCGGCGACCCAGCAACCAAGCAACCCAATAACCCAACAACTCAACAACTCAACAACCTCTCCCTCACGGCGTAACCGGCTTCTGATCCGGCTTCCCCTGCTGGTTCGCCGGCGTCTGCGGATTCTCTTTCTCCGGCTCGACGCGTTTGCCGGTCGACACATCGAAAACCTGATTGCGCAGGAACTGCTCGCTCGTCCACGGCGGTGCGCCGCCGCCGAGCCACTGATGGAACCACTCGAGATGTGCGGTGTAGTAGAGCGCCATCTCGTACCAGCTCGGCCAGTGGCCTGCGTTCGAATAGATGATCAGCTTCGACGGCACATGCATCTTCTGCAGCGCCGTGAACATCTGTAATGACTGCGTGTAAGGCACGCGGTAATCGCGCTCGCCGCTGATCACCAGGCACGGCGTCTTGAAGTTCTGCACGTAATTCGACGGCGACCACTTCTGGTACAGCTCCGAATTCCACGGCTGCCCCTTCAGATCCCACTCCGGGAACCAGAGCTCTTCCGTCGCGCCGTACATCGATCGCAGGTCGAAGAGTCCCATCATCGACGCGAGCGCCTTGTAGCGGGTCGTGTGGCCCTCGGTCCAGTTCATGAAGTAACCGCCGTACGACCAGCCCATCGCGCCGATGCGCTCCTTGTCGACGTACGGAAGCTTCTCCAGCGCGTCCGTCACCTTCATCACGTCTTCGAACGGCTTGCCGCCCCAGTCGCCGGAGATCGAGGCGGTGTACTCCTGGCCGAATCCGGTCGAGCCGTGCGGATTGGGGAACGCGACGATGTAGCCGGCGCCCGGATAGACCTGCCAGTCGCCGCGGAACGAATCCGCCCACTGCTGCTGCGGTCCGCCGTGCACGTTCACGATCAGCGGATATTTCTTCGCCGGATCGAAATTGTGCGGCTTCACGATGTAAACCTGCACCTTCATCCCTTCCGCGCCCGGCACCCACATCACCTCGGCGGGACGGATGTCGACTTCGCTCGCGATCGCATCGTTGACGTGCGTCAGACGGCGGCGCATCGACGGACCGGCAGCCAGGTCTGCCGCGTAGATCTCGCTCGGCTCGCCGACGGAGCGGCCGATGTAATAAACGTTCCGCTCGTCGCTCGACAACGCGAATGCATCGATCGTACGGTCGTCGAACACTTTCGCGATCGATCCGCCTTCGAGCTCGAGGCGATAGATCGGGTTGTGCCCTTCCACCGGTCCGGAGAAAAACACCGACTGCGAATCCTTCGCCCAGTCGAATTCATCGACCCAGTTCTTGAACGACTCGGTCAGCACGCGCGACTGGCCGCTCCGGCGGTCGTAGATCGCGAAGCGGATGAGATCCGATTCGTAGCCCGGCTGCTTCTGCATGCGATAGCCGATGTAGCGGCCGTCGGGCGAGTACTTCGGCGAGCCGTCGTACGCCGGATTCGATGTGGTGATGTTGCGCGGCGCCGCGCTGCCGTCGACCGGCACGAGCCAGAGATCGGCGTTCGTCGACGACGCCGGCTCCGCATCGTGATTCGACACCACGCAGAGCTCTTTCGAATCGGGCGAGAAGTCGTACTGCAGCGGACCGCCGAGCTGGAACGGCGGGAAATCGAATGCGCCCGGCGTGAGGTCGCGCGTTTTGCCGCTGTCGACATCGATGACCCAGGTGTGCGTCACCGTGCCGTCGCGCCACGCCGTCCAGTGGCGGTACAGGAGCTTGTCTGCGATGTGCGCGTTGACTTTCCCTTCGCTCCATTTGTCGGCGATTTTCTTGTTGCACGCATCGTCGCCGTTGCACTCCGGATAAACGTCAGTCGAGAACGCGATCGTCTTTCCGTCCGGCGACCAGAGCGGATCGGCGACGCCGGTCGAGACTTTCGTCAGCTGCCGCGACTCGCCGCCGTTCAGCGGCAGGATCCAGAGATTCGGCGTGCCGTCCGTTGTGCGGACGAATACGAGCGTCTTTCCATCGGGCGCGAAGTGCGGAGCGGCGTCCTTCTCGCCTCGCGTCACTTGGCGCAGGCCGGTGCCGTCGGTGTTGATCACCCACACGGCGGTCGTTCGCTTCGCGCGAGGGAAGTCGGACGTGGCGATGGTGAAGGCGAGCGTTTTGCCGTCGGGCGACATGGCCAGCTCGCCGACGTTGCGGATCTTGTACAGATCCTCGATGCCGAACGCGCGCTTCTCGGCGGACGCGCCTGCTGCGATCAGAAGAATTGCGAGGAGAAGGGCGGCTCGTTTCATGACGTGAGAGTCTATAAACTGCGCCACGAAGGAGCAATGAATGGGCCTGCTGGACGGAAAAACCGGGATCATCTTCGGTGTCGCCAACAAGCGTTCCATCGCCTGGGCCATCGCGCAGGCGCTGTCGAACGAAGGGATGCGTCTCGCATTCACCTACCAGGGCGAGCGGCTGAAAGAGAACGTCGGAGAGCTGTCGTCGACGCTCACCGATGCGCTCCTGCTTCCGTGCGACGTCACCATCGATGCAGAGATCGACACCGTCTTTCAGGAGGTCGACGCGAAATTCGGCCGGCTCGACACGCTCGTGCACTCCGTCGCCTTCGCGCCACGCGAAGATCTCGAGAATGATTTCGTGAAGACCTCGCGCGACGGCTTCAAGCTCGCGCACGACATCTCCGCGTACTCGCTCGTCGCGCTCACGCGCGCATCGCTGCCGCTCTTCGAAAAATCGGGCGGCGGCTCCGTGCTCGCGATGAGCTATTACGGCGCGGAGAAAGCGGTCGAGGGCTACAACCTGATGGGCGTCGCGAAGGCCTCGCTCGAAGCCTCCATCCGCTACCTCGCCGCGAACCTCGGACCGAAGAACGTCCGCGTGAATGCGATCTCCGCCGGTCCCGTGAACACGCTCGCCGCGCGCGGCATCAAAGGCTTCACCGGCATGCTCAAACATCACGCCGAGCGCGCGCCGCTCCGCCGCAACGTGGAGCTCGACGAGATCGGCAGCGCCGCGCTGTTTCTCTGCTCGCCGATGTCGTCCGCGATCACCGGCGAGATCATGTACGTCGATTGTGGCTACAACGTCATTGGACTCTGAGCTCCGCCGGATCAACGAGCTCCATCTCTGGGACTTCGAAGTCGCGCGCCGCGACGAAGCGTCCCTCCTGATCCTCGGCAGCAACGACTTCGTCTACGGCCACTACCTCGAAGCGGAGTTCACCGGCGTCGCGTTCTGCGATCTCCCCAATACGTTTTCTCACGCCGAGTTCCGCCTCGGCGCGACGAGCATCTGGGTGACGGCGGAATCGATGGAGACGAGCGCGACGGAGTTCGAGATTCAGGCCGCGGGCGTACAGGTGAAGATCGGACGCGTGAGCTACACGCGTTAGCTGTTGCCCATCAGATAGAAATTCGTATTCGTCGGCTGCTCGACGCCGCCTTTCGGCTCGAGCGTGACGGCGAGCGCTTTCATCTCCGTCGCCAGCGGGAGGTTCTCGATCACGATCTGCGCGTTGCCGGCGTCGCTCACATCGAACACGCCTGCGCTCTGCGGACGCGGCTGATCGGCGCGGATGATCCACAACTGATAGCTCTTGTCTTTGGGATTCGACGGCAGGCTCTGGAAAAACACGATCGCGCGGCGCCTGCCCGGCTCGAGGAACACACGCGCCGATGCCGTCGGCGAGATCTGCTGACCGGCGAGCGCGATCTCGCGCGTCTCGGGCGCGGCGAGCGACGACATCTCCACCGAGAGCTTTTCCTTCTGCTCGTGCAGCAGCGCGTTCTCTGATTTCAACCGTTCGATCTGCGCCTGCTGCGAACGGACGTTCTCGCGCGCAACGCGTATTCCGAACTCGCGCCATCCCCACAATGCGAGGAACAACGTCGCGGCGATCGCCAGCCACCATCGATTGCTGAAGCGCGCCCGTTCTTCTTCCGCATCCTCGTCCGCGATCGTCTCCACGACATGCTCGCGAACTTCGGGCGGCGGCGCGACCGGTGGGAGCTCGCGTGCGAGCAGCGTCGCCGCCTCGGCGTACTCATCGCGCGCGCGGCGGCATGAATTGCACGAGGCGAGGTGCTCGTTCAGCGTCCTCGTTTCCTCCGCCGAGGCTGCGCCGATGGCGTCCAGCGCGGCGATCGATTCGAATTCCTCGTGCGTCATTTGAATGCCTGAAGGCGCTCCCTCAACTTCTTCATCCCGAGTTGCATCCGCGTCTTGATCGTCCCCAGCGGCTCGCCGAGCTTCCCGGCGATCTCCGACTGCGAGAGACCTTCGAAATACGCGAGCTCGAGAGCTACGCGCTGCGCTTCAGGCAACTCGGACAGAGCGCTCCGGACTGCGCTGCTCTCCTGCGACTGCACCGCTTTATCGGCTCCAGTCGTTTTCTCTACGAACGACGAATGGATCGAGATTTCCCGCCCCGCATCATTTTCACGATCGCCACGGATCTTGCGCGAACGAAGGCGATCGATACCGCGACTGCGCGCGATCGAGATCAGCCACGCGATTTCGCTGCCGCGCGCCGCATCGAACATGCGCGCGTTCGTCCACGCCTTGACGAACGTCTCCTGCAGGACTTCCTGGGCGTCTTCGGGATTGGCGAGGATGCGGAGCAGGAGTGCGTACAGCGTCGATGAATAGCGGTCGTACAGCGACTCGAACGCGGTGGTATCTCCGCGTGCCACGGAGGGAAGCAGAGCCTCGCTGGTCGTATCCATCGCTGAGCTGTGGACCTGAATGTTACGGCCGCACGACGGCCGCGGATTGCTCGAAGCTTACTTTTTCGGTTCCTGATTCCCGGTCACGTCGGGAGGAAATTCGACGTCGGTGCGGATGCCGACGTCCTTCGGC
>DATEZA010000137.1:0-8978 GCA_035255945.1 Thermoanaerobaculia bacterium | reverse complement strand
CGAGCGCGGACGCCTGCTGCTCTTCATCCGAAACACCGACCCAGGATCGGAAGGACGCTCCTCCGCAGGCCACGGCATCGGACTGGCGTGCGTGCAGGCTCGCCTCGGACTGCTCTTCGGCGAACATCACTCATTCGCCATCGATCGCGATGTCAACGCGAGCAGCGTGACCGTCCGCATGTCGATGCCCGAACTGAGGAAGGCGTCATGATCCGGCTCTTCGGCACGCGCTTCGTAGTCCGCTACGTGGTGATCTTCTGGGCGTTTTACGAGCTGCTGGTCATTCCGGCGCTCTTCTTTCAGCCGAGGTTCTTCCAGGCGGCGCGCGACCTGCCGTCGACGATCGTCTACTCCGTCATCGACGGCTCGTACAACGTCATCATCACGCTGCTGAGCTTCGCGTTCGTCGACTTCCTCGCCGCGTGGAAGCCGCGTGCGCGCATCGTCGAGCTGCTGACGCTCGCCGTCTACCTGATCGCCGTGGTGCTGATCATGATCGCGCTCGATTCGTGGCTGCGCACGATCTTCTCGCCGCCCCATCCGCGATTCGGCGAGGCGTGGGTGGTCACGCTGACCACCGGCTTTCACGACACGCTCCTCATCGAGGCGTTCCTCCTCGGTCTCGGCAACACGTTGCGGAGCTGGGCCGCCGACGAGCGGGCGCGCGTGGCCACCTCGCGCATGGACACCGCCATCGCCCGCGCGGAGCTCGAAGCGCTCACCGCACAACTGCCGCCTGCGGTGATCGCCCAGGCGCTGCGACAGATCCGCGGCGTGCTGGCGCACGACACGCTGCGAGCGCGGGAGCTCATCGGTCTGCTCGCATCGGTCATGCGCGAGTCGTTCCGCCGGGAGCACGTGAAGAGCGTGCCGTTGCGCGACGAGCTGGCGGCGGTGCAGCGCTTCGTCAAACTTCAACACGCCCTCGGACTGGCCGATGTTGCGCTGCACATCACCGTCGATTCGAACGTCGGACGCAGTCCCGTGCCGCATCTGCTGTTGCACACGATGGTGCGCGACAGCCTGGCGGGCGGTGTGCGCACGCTATCGATCGACGCGCGCCGCCACCAGGAGCGCATCGCGTTTTCCATCACCGCCACCGGCCTCGCCGCCGGCGTCATGCAGCAGCTCGCCACTCGCGTGGAGCGCGTGTGCGGCGTGCTCGTGCAGCAGGACGTAGCCGACGGCGCGGCGTTCTGCACGTGGTCGATGGCGTAGCATCAACGACGTGAAGCGATGGGTGATCGCAGCGTTGCTGTTCATCGGCGCATCAGCCGCACCGCTGCGCGTCGGCGACACCGCGCCCGACTTTCGCCTGATGAATCCGCACGACAGGATCGTGCGGTTGTCCGCAGCGCGCGGCCACAAAGTCGTGCTCGTGTTTTATCGAGGATTCTGGTGACCGTACTGCGTCCGGCAGTTGGTCGGACTCCGCGATCTAGCGAAGACGTTCCCCGAGGTGCGGATATACGCGATCAGCCGCGATCAGCCCGAAGAGAGCCGCGACCTGCAGCAGAAGATCGAATCCGACCGCCGCGGTTCGTTGGGATACGACCTGTTGTCCGATCCTCGATCGCGGACGATCGATCGTTACGGTTTGCGCGATCCGGAGTACGCGAAGCAGAAACTCGACGGCGTTCCGCGTCCGGCCGTGTTCGTGCTCGATCAGCGGAGGCGCGTGCGCTGGGTGAAGATCGAGACAGACTATCGCGAGCGGCCGACGGTGGAAGAGGTGGCGGCGGCATTGGACGCGTTCGAATGAATAGCGTGCGCGAAGCGCCACCGCGTGGTGGGATTGAACGCAGAACGCAGAACGCAGAATCAGAATTTAGAAAAGAGACGCGCGCGAAGCGCCACCTCAATTCTCAATTCTCACTCTGCGTTCTGCGTTCTGCGTTCAATCTCACCACGCGGTGGCGCTTCGCGCGCGTCACCTTAAACCCGCCACATTCAGGGAAACCTGACAAGTTGTCCGTCCATCCCCAATGAAGCATTGAGGGGGTGCTATGCGACTCCGGAATGTGGTGCTCGTTCTGCCTGCCTTGCTGTGTCTCGCCGGTTGTGGGACGTTGTTCAACAAGCAACGCAGCGATGCGGCGACCGCCGCGCAAACGAAGTTCAACGACATCAAGCTGCTCGATCTGGTCAAGGACGAGCGGAAGCACAACGGTGAAATGCTGATGCGCGAGATCGATATCGCGCAGCGGCAGATGACGGCGGCGCGCGACGCGCGACTGCTCGCCATCGTCACCTCGAGCGATGACGTTGCGCGGAGGAAGAAGCTCGGCGAGGCGATCGAGGCGCGGCTCAAAGTCCTGACCGACAACGACGAAGACTTCGCCGGTCTTCTGACAAAGATCGACGAGCGAGAGGAGAGCCTTCGCACGGCCATTGATGAGTACCTGATCCTGCGAAAGAAGTCCGATCCCAAACCCGAATGCTCCGGAACGAATCCCGATGTGTCGAAGCCTGCAGGCAGCAAATGGGAATTCATCCAGACGCGCTGCGGGCAACTGGTCGAGTTGCGGCGCGAGCTCGCGTCGAAACCGAAAGGGATGCTCGGCGCGATTGCTTTGAAGATCTCGGCAACGGAGAACGCGCGCGCCGAGCTCGCGACGAACCTCAAAGCGGCGGAAGCCGATGCGCGGCAAATGGCGAAGAAACTTGCTGAGGCGCAGAAGGCGGGGAAGCCGGTATTCGATGAGAAAGAGCTGGAGAAGCTGAAGGAGCGGGTAGCCAACGTCACGATCCCCTCCGCACAGCAACTGAGCGACGCAGGCATCGACGACGTGCGCGCCGCTGCGGCACTGCGCTGGATCGAGATGCAGAAAGCCGCCGTCGACAAGCTGCTCGCCGCCGCCACGTCAGGCGAAGCCCAACCGCCGGCCGGTACGAGCGATGCGCTGCAGATCGCCGCAGCTCTGCCGAGTCTTGCGAACCAGCTGCAGCAGGGATTTCGCTATCCGCGCGTCAGCGCGCTGGTCATGGAATCGCAGCGGCTGCGCATCGAGGCCGACCGCTACCGGCGACAGCTCGCACGGGTCGATGAGGAGCTTGCCTTGCTGCGCGAGAAGCTGCGCCGGCTGCGCGATGAGACGAGAGCGGTCTCCGCGGCGAAGAGCGAATTCGATGCGAATCACACCGACGTCGCGCTGGCGAAGTACACCGAAGCGTGGACCGCTTCGCGCATCCCGACGACGGCAGTCGAATGGAAGCTGATCGGACTGGCGCACGACCGCGCACTCGATCAGAGCGAAGCCGCGCTCGCGCAGTGGGACGCGCTGGTCCGCACGCCGCTCGAAGTGCTGGTCGCCGCGGAAGGCTCGGGCCTCAAGCCCGATGACATCGCGCGGCTGCTGCACGCGATCGAGCTCGGCGCCATCGGCGTGGGGGTGTACTGATGCGAAGAGTCCTTGCAATCATCGGCACGCTCGTTTTCACCGCGTGCGCCACGCAATCCGCGCAACGCACGGCCGCCGAGCGGCTGGCCGGACAGGTGTCGCAGATGCAGGCCGATCTGAGTGCCATGGCGGACGCGCGTACCAACATCGCCATCGCGCGCGATCACGTCACGGAACGCCTGCTCCACTCTGCTCTCGATGCGGAGAACAACAACGAAGAGCGCAAACAGGGCCTGAACACCGGTCAGCGGCAGATGTTCGACAACGCGATCAAGAGCGCGGAGGCGGCGAAGACGCGCAGGGCGAAGGCGGACGCCGAGATGCTGGCGGCCGAAACGCTGGCGAAGGCCGAAACGTCGCGTATCGACACACACGCCGAGGATTTCGCCGCCGCCGCGAAATCCCTCGGACGTCTTGCGGAGACACCGAACTGGAAAGAGCAGCTTTCGTTCTACTTCGACTTTTTCCGCGAGGTGAAGAAATCGCTGGACGACATGGATCAGCAGACGAAACAAAGTGAGACCGACGTCGCTTCGAACGCCGCACAACAGGCGAAAGAAGCGGCGGACACGAAGAAGACGACGGAGAACATGAAATGAGCGAACGCGACAAATTGATCATGGCGCTGGAAGACTCAATCACCGAACTGAAGGTCCGCCGCGACCGGCCGTCGACGCCACCGGCGGAGCGTGCCGAGATCGACGCGCAGATCGCCGAGCTCGAGGCGAGGCTGGCCCAGTTACGTGCGGAAGGAATCGCCGCCGCCGCAGAGGCGACCGCCCTCCAGCCACCCGCTGCGCACGTCGCCAACGACATGCGCGAGATTGCGCAGAGGCTCGACGATGCGGTGGCGAAGAAGAAAAAGACGTCCGCCATCCTCGCGTTGATCGACACCGGGCTCACTGTGCTGGCAAACGGCTAAATAAGCCTTGAATTAGAAGCCGGAGGCGGCGACGCGAAGAGCGGGCGGTCGTGTCGCGTTCGTGACGGCCATCCATAACCCAATCAATGCTACTATCCACCCTGACCTCCCGATATCGAGGAGCCGGCCAATGCTCGAACCGAACCGGTGTGTGTTTGGTCATTGCATGGAGTCGCGGTCGTGAACGATGGCCGCGAAGCGCCGGCGGTTCGAGAGAGGCGTCCTGCGCGTCTGGCCGAAGATGCACTTGCGGGCGCGCTCTCGTACTGGCTGGAATGCCTTCGCGCCGTCGATGAAGTGCTGCAGCCCGCCGCATTCTCGTTGATCCGCCTGGCGCAATACGCCGGCCTCGATCGCGATCCGTCCAAAGCTTCGTTACAGGATTGCTTCATCCCGGCCTGGGTCGGTGAACAGCACATGGCCGGACGGCCGTCGTATGTCGTGCATGCGCTCTGCTGCTCGACGCTGCAGCGGCTGCAGAAAACGTCGCGCTGCTGGCCGTGGCCGGCGATGGAATTTCACGACCCCCTCGACCGCCTGCAGCGAAGCATCCCGGAGACGATCGCCTCCCAGCCGACGCCGCAGCTTCTCGGCTATTTCGGCGAGACCGGCGACGTCTTCGGCCGGCTCAATCCGCTCACCTGCGCCGAGATTTTCTGGATCATGTTGAATGCCGGCACGCGCAATGCGCACGGTCCGGTCGGACTGGTGGCCATGTTCGGCATGCTCTGGGCGTTGTACGGAGCGAGCGAAGCGCTGCGCCGCACCGCCCGCGACATGCGCGCGCTTCCGGCAACCATCGTGTCGAAGTGCCTGATGCCGCTCAAGCGATTCGAAGCGATGATCGTGCGGCGCGCGCAGCTCTATCGCGATGTCGCCCGAATCTGCCGCGAGCTGCGCGACGCGGCGGCGAAATCGACGCAGCCGAGCGAGCGCTGGAAGTTTGCGTCGCGGCTCGACGGACTGCTCGCCCATCTGCTCGAACTTTCGAGCGTCTCGATCTACGGCGACGACTTCGGACGGGCAAAGGATGCGATCCAGGCGATCGCGGAGGAGATCAAACCGGGCGACGCCACGCGCTGGCCCGACGTGGAGACGATCCTCCGCGAAACGATCATCCGCGTCGGCGGAGCGACGAAAGGCGTCCTGGAAAACTCGGAGAAAGTCATCGAGCTGCTGCGTAGCGAGGTGAGTGCGAACCTGCGCGGCGACAAGACGAAGGACCAGGCGCGGAAGGATTACGCGACCGACCTGCGGCCGCGGGCCTCGCACGAATCAGCCGAGGCGTACTGGCAACGCATGCAGAAAGCGGCGGGCCACGCGCTGCGGACGTGTCGCAAGAGCACCAAGGCGCTCGTCCGCGCGGTCAAGTGTTGCGAGGTCGCCGCACAAACGTCGCCGCCGGTCAACGTCGAGGAGAGTTTCGATTGCCTCGGCCGCATCAACGATGAGATCGCGGACGTTCTGCGCAAGGCCGTGACACCGGCGGTCCAATGGTCACGTCGAACCGTGCGCCAGGAGGTCGCCTACGCCAGCGCCGGCAACGACACGGAATTCGATGCTGCCGACCTGTTGAGCGCAGTCGCCATCAGCGAGCGGTGGGACCAGATCTCCGAGCTCGAGGTGGCCGATTCGATCGCGAAGACCTTGCGCGCGGCGCGCCCCGACGGCAGCTGGGCCACCGGTCAGCCGATCTACATCCGCGATCACGTCCTCGGCGTCTGGCCCAACACGTCCGATATCGTGTGGCTCCTCGTCAGCGCGGTGAACGGCAAGCCGCGCATCACCGACGCGGACGACGTGCTCATGAGCTTCGTCGGATGGTTGTCCCGAAACACGATCCGCGTTCAGAATCACACCAATCCCGCGCAGCCGCTCGAGATGTTCGGCTGGCCGGCGGAAACGCGCGACGCGACGACGATCGATCTCTGGACTACCTCCGGCTCGATCAACGCACTGCTGGAGATCCGCGACCTGATCGAGCAACGGCTCTGGCAACTCTGCAAGGAACGCTTCTTCGTTCTGCCACTCGTTCGGCCGCTGGAAAAAATCGATCCGGTCGACCTCGGCGCACGCCACGACCGGCGCCTTCATCACCGGCTGCGCATGGCGGCGATCAAGAGCCGCGGCCCGCAGTGGCGCACCGCGCAGTACTCCTTCGTCCTGCATGGTCCGCCCGGCACCTCCAAGACGGCGGTCGCGGAAGCGCTCGGATCGGAGCGCGCATACGGACAAACGCCGCGCGTCGTCCGGGTCACTCCTGCGGACTTCACCCGTCGTGGCGAAGCGAGCATCGACGCGGAGGCTCGCTTCATCTTCGATCTCCTCTCGCACGTACGCGGCGTCACGATCATCTTCGACGAGATCGACGATCTCCTCCGCCGCCGCCAGCAGAAAGGACCGGCCACGTTTCTGAAGCTCATCGTGCCGGCGATGCTCAATCGTCTGCAGGACTTGCGCGACGCCGCGCCGCGACAGGAGATCTCGTTCATCCTGGCCATGAATTACATCGACAACGTGGAGCCCGCGCTGCTGCGGCCGGGACGCATCGACGAAAACATACCGGTCACCTACCCCGATCCGTGGAGCCGTGAGAACACGCTCGATCGGGTGATCGAAGAAAAAAAAGCAGCTGCGCGCATCGATCCGAAACTGCGCACCAGCATCGTCGATCAAACCGCAGGTTGGCCGTGGACGACCTACAACCGGATGTGCTCGGAACTGTTCGACGTCAAAGGAACGATCGGACCCAACGAGATTCGCGAGACGCTCGAACGATTCGGCGCACAGGATGAAGGACGCAAAGCGTACCTGCGCTGGACCGGTGACTCGCCGCAGCTCACCGACGAAGTCGCGCACTTCGTCCTCGCCTACGGAAAATCGATGGAGGCGTGCTCGGCGGAGGTCGCGGGCATTCTGCCCCTGAAGGGCAAGAGCGGGCGTACCGCACAGCCGGTTCTCGATCGCTTGAAAGTCATCTGGACGAATGAACGGCGACCGCGGGTCATCGAAACCGCCGAAGAGGCGATGGGCGCGGAGTACGACAGCGCGCGCGAGACCGTCACGTTCCGCGTCTGGGCGCCCGGTGCATCCGCCGTCGCCGTGAAGCTGAGCGACCGCACGACCGCGATTCCGCTCGTATCCAATAAGCCCGACGTCTGGTACACCGAGACCGACGCTGCAGGTCCCCGGTCGCTATACCAATACGAGATCACGGTTGCCGGCGCGTCTCAGCCGTTCTATCGCGTCGATCCGTATGCCCGCGAAGTGACGAGCGACGGCGCGTGGAGCGTGGTGCGGGAGCCGTGGCGCGGCACGGAGTTCCGGATGGCGCCGTGGCACGAGCTGGTGATCTATCAGCTCGATCCCGGCCCGTTTCAGAGCGGTGTCTCACGATTCGATCACATCGACGAGCCGAAGCTTCGACGCCTGCAGGAGCTCGGGATCAACGCCATCGACTTGATCATGCCGACCGCGCCGCCCTGCCCTCCTTATCAGAAAGACGCTGAGTACTCGCCGGCGAAAGTACTCGAGAAATTCGAGCTGCTCGGCGGCATGGACGAGTTGCAGAAGTGCGTCAAACGCGCGCACGACTACGGCATCGCCGTGATCATCGGCGTGACGACGAAATATTTTCTCGGGCCGGGCACCGTGGAGCTCCGCGCGTTCACGGGCGGAACGGACGAACGTCCCTTCGGCGCATGGTTCGACGTACGGGACCGCGTCAACACGCCGTATGGACCGCGGCCTCAGTTCGAAGAGCCGCGCGTCGTCGATTACCTTCGCGACAATGCGCGGCGCTGGATCGACGAGATCGGCGTCGACGGATTGCGCTGGGACGGTTTTCATTTCGTGCGCAGCCTGGACGCGAGCGAGGACGACGAATCGCGGCTGGAAGCGGGATGGAACGCAGCCGCCGAGGTGCTGCGCAGCGTTCGCTCCATAAAGACGGTGAACGGCCTTCCGCGAGGCGTTTTGACCATCGCCGGCGACGTGCCGGAGGATCCGCGCGTCGCTGCGCGCAAAGCGGGAACGCGGGAGTCGGAGCTGTTCGGAACGCACCTCGATATGTCATTCGCGAAAGCACTTCGCGCCGCGGTGCTCAATCCCGATGTGGAGTCGCTGCACCATCTCGCGGACGAGATCAACTACACGCGCTTTGACGATATGTGCTCGCGCGTCGTCTTCGCCGAATCGCGCGAATGGCTGCGGTCGAGCAAGAGGCTGGCGTCGATGCTCCGAGCGCAGTCGGCGGCCGCGGAGGTCGAAGCGCGCTGCATTCTCGCCGCTGCCGTCGTGCTCACCTCACCCGGCATCCCGATGCTCCTGCAGGGACAGGAATATGCAAGCAGTACGTACGCGGTCGACTGGAATGAAGTCGAGCGGCGGAGGGACGTGGTCGACATATTCCGCAAGCTCATCGCACTGCGGCGCGATCTGCCGCCGAGCACCACTCGCGGTCTCAAAGGACATCACGTGTTCGTCGAAACCGAAGTGGATGAAGAGACGAAGGTGCTCACGATCCATCGCTGGAACGAAAGCGATCAAGTGATGGTGGTGCTGAACTTTTCGAATCAGACGAAAGAGCATCGCGCAGTCGCGCCGGCCGAAGGCGACTGGTTCGTGCGCTTCAGCAACCCGCCATCCGCGGTGCA
>DATEZA010000136.1:0-4878 GCA_035255945.1 Thermoanaerobaculia bacterium | reverse complement strand
CTGGCCATCGGTCTTACCGTCCTTACCCGTGGAGCGGATCATGTAGACCTGCGCCGCGGTCGTGGCACCGAACGAGGAGTCCACGTAGAAGATCCAGTTGTTACCCCAACCATCCTTCGCCGGCAGCTGCTTCATGTAGGTGGGGCAAAGCAGTGCGGACAGAGCGCTGGAGTTATTGATCGTCACGGAGGGGAGGGTGATTGCGCCGGCCGCGTTGTACTTGTTCGTGTCCGTGGCGCGCGCTTCCCAGGCAGTGGCGATCGACCGCATGTCGGCCATGGTCCGTTTCTGCTTCGACCGCTGCATTGCGGTGAGCAGGTTCGGGATGGCGATGGCGGCCAGGATGCCGATGATCGCGACGACGATCAGCAGCTCGATGAGAGTGAAACCTTTTTGGCGTTTGGCCATGTAGCTCCTCCTGATAGAGTCAGGAAGGGCAATCAATATGCCGACGGGTCCTCATAGCTAAATCATTTGAACGCCATGACTTAGCGGTTCAGTTGACGTCCTTTTGACGAATATTTGTCGCTTTCTTGCGCTAAGCGCTGACAAATAGTGTCAAGCGGCAAACGCGTACCGGCGGACGATCTTCTTCGTCATCTCGACGCCCTGCGCGAACCAGTCGAGGCGCACCCGTTCATCGATGTTGTGGATGCCGGTGGTCTGGAAGTACTCGACCGGGAAGGGCCACATTCCGTAGCACTCGATGCCGAGGGGGCGGAGGAATCGCGAATCGTTGTTCGACTTCGCCAGGATCTGCGTGCCGACCGCGACGTCGCCGTACTGCTTGTGCACTTCATCGGCGAGGAGCGCGAAGAGCGGCGTCTGATCGGAGCTGAGGCGCGCGATCGGATCGTTGCTCTCGATCGTGCCGGGGGTGACTCCGAACGGCGCGACCGTCGTTCGCAGCCATTCGATGCGCGGCTCGGGAGCGACGCCCGGCAGATTGAAGAGCCACGTCTGCATCGCCCAGCCGTTGCCGTCTTTGCGGATCGCCGATGACCAGACGACGTTCTGCACGAGCTCGCGATACGGGATCGGCAGCTTCCAGAGCCGGCCCGTGCGCACGGTGCGCGGCAGGTCGGCCAGCTCGTCCCGCGGCTCGAAGCGGAACGGCGCAATCGCGTGAAAGTAGCGGACGACTTCCGGCAGCACGGTGTCGGCATCGGTCGAGACGAAGTACGGCTCGAGCGCGATGCGCGCGCGCTGCAGCTGCTCGCGCGACGGCGCGCGCAGGTCGAGGCTGACGACCTCTTTCGTGCCGATCTCGATACCGAAGTAAGTGACGGCATCGTTGAGCGTTTCGGTAACGCCGCCCTCGTTCAGCGCGTAGCGGATTCCGTCGAGGATGTCGCGGCGATGCCCGATGATCCATCGCATGCCGTAGTTGCTGCCCGATTCTTCGTCCGCAACGGCGAGGAGGACGAGATCGCGCTCCGGTTGTTTGCCGCTCTTCGCGACGGCGATGAAGGCCTGGAGCTGGCAGATGGCGATGCTCTTCATATCGAGCGAACCGCGGCCCCAGATCTGATTGAGGTGGATGCCGGCCGCGAACGGCGGATAGCTCCAGCCGTTCGGCGACGCCGGCACGACATCGATGTGGCTGACCAGCAGCAGCCCTTCGCCTTTGCGTTTGCCGCGGATGCGCGCGTAGAGGCTCGCGCGGCCCGGCGCGGGCTCGATGATCTCGTATGGGATGTGCTCGCGATCGAGCCGCGCGGCGAGCCAGCGCGCGCCGTCGATCTCGTTCCGGTGCGAGGTGTCGATGCGGATGTACTCCTGCAGCAGCTTCGCTTCGGGTGTGACTTTTTCGTGCCGCGGGATGAACGGCGTTCCTTCGATGACGTGCTGCACGTATGCGTTCCACGCGAGGAGCCCGATGCTGGCGGCGATCACGATGCCGAGGATCGTGCCGAAGAAGATGCGCTCGCGCCGGATCTGGCGCCGCCGCGCTTCAGGATCGATCGCCATCGGAAATCACCGGCTCCAGATGCATTCCCTCGGCATCCGCAACGACGTGCACCGGCTCTTCATACGCAACATCGGCGATCTCCGGCCGCCGCCTGCGCAGCGCGAGCACGACGAGCAGCACGATCGCCGCGATGGAGATCCAGAGGCCGATGTGCACGAGCTCATTGCGGTACTGCATCACGATGGTGTGCGTGCCGGGCGTGACGTTGATGCCCTGATAGCCGATGTTCGTCACGATGGCCGGCGTCTCTTTGCCGTCGATGGTGATGCGCCAGTACTTGTGCGGCGTGACGCTCATGACCAGGAACGACTGCCCGAAGCTCTCGACGTCGATGGTCGCGCTGTTCGCGGTCTCGCGCACGCTGTGCACGACGCCGCGCGCGGGGACGAACGCCGGTTGCGCGATGAAGGCGACCGCCGGCGTGTAGGCGTTCTTCGAGAGATCGTCGACGAACTCGATGCGGCTCTTGATGGTGATCAGCTGATCGGCGAAGTAGTAGCGCGGGTAGTGATGACCTTCGAGGAAGTTGATCGGATCGGCGTCGAGCATCTTTCCGTTGACGCGCTTCTTCTCGCGATCGAAGTCGCGATAGACGCCGCGATACCACGCGTTCGACATCGCCATGAACGGGTCATACCAGTTCGCCTTGCCGGAGCGCTTCACGTCCCAGACTGAGTCGACGAGATCGATGGTCGGCAGGAGATCGGTCTTGTCGTAATCGCGCTCGAGCACCGTGCTGAGCTTCGAGCCGGCGGGCGTCATCGGAAAGAGTCCGTTGCGCACGATCCAGTAGACGGCGTCGCCGGTGGAGAAGTATTTGCGCGCCATTTCTTCCTGACCGTACCAGTCGGCCTCGTGGAAGATGCGGAAGCCGGCGCGGTTCGCGGGGAACTGTTTCGAGGCCGGCGGCGGATCAAAGAAGCGGCGCGGCATGCGCGGATTGAGCTCGTAGACGACGGTGCCGAGGTCCGCGCAGACGACGACGGTGAGCGCGGCGAGCCAGATGTGTGGGGACAGGCGCCCTCGCCTGTCCGACGGAGCGACCGGCGAGGGCGCCTGTCCGACACCGAATTTGTGCATCGTGAGCAGGAGCGCGATGTACACGCCGCCGCGCAGCACGGCGTACATCCAGTCGATGTGCGAGAGCGAGATGATGTACCCGGCGCTCGGGCCGCTGAGCGACCAGGTCTTCGTCATCGCGCGGCCGTAGAGCGGCGTAAAGCCCACCAGGGCGATGAACGCGGCGATGACGGTCGTCGCGATCAGGAAGCCGAGCGCGCCGTCGAGGATCGCGTGATCGCCGTCGAGCATGCGGTCGAGCATCTGCGACGCGAACACGATCGACGCGAAGATCGCGATCAGGATGAATTTCTCCGGATAGCGGATCGACGTTACGATGCCGTATTTGTAGAGCAGATGGAGGAACGGGAGATTTCCTCCGAGGGCCACGATCAGCGAGAAGAGGATTACCAGCAGCACGTACCTGCCGCCGCGCGGCCGCGCGAACATCGCGCCGATGAGCAGCGCCGTGACGAGCAGGCCGGAGTAGATGCTGAAGATGAACGGCGAGCCCATGCCGGAGTAGAGGCCGCCGCCCCAGTACCACATCACGCGATGGATGGAGATGTGTCCGAGGACGTTCGGATACACGAGCTCGAGCAGCTTCGACCAGGGGAGGCTCCATGCTTCGACGAGGCTGAACTCGAACGGCCGCGCGCGTGCCGACTCGCGGACGTGATCGAGCGCGGGGATCATCTGCGCCGCGCCGACTGCCGCTCCTGCCACTCCGATGAGCGCGATCCAGATCGTGCGCGTGATCGCCTTCGATATGCGCGGCTTCGCGTACCACGCGCGATAGAGCGCGTAGCTGCCGAGGAGGAAGCCGGTCTGCAGGATGGTCGTCGGCTCGGCGACGAGGAACTGCACGCCGAGAAAGAGTGCGCCGAGGGCGAAGTCGCGCGCGTGCCGGTAGAGCAGAAACTTGCGGACGTAGAGACAGGTCAGCGGCAGCCACGCCGCGCAGAAGAGGATCGGCAGGAGATTGATGTACGAGAGGTAGATGCCGCCCAGCCCGAACGTCAGTGCGCCGAAGAACGACGCGTACGGACGGAGCTCCATCGATCGCAGCAGCGCGTACATCGCGAGCAGGCCGATGTAGATGTGAATGAGGATGTGCAGCCGATAGCCGAGGTCATAGTTCGGGAGGAGGATGAGCCACGTCAGCGGATAGAAGACTTCGTGCTCCGGATTCGCGGCGATCGGCTGCCCCGCGGAGAAGTAGCGGTTCCAGTACGGAAACTCGCCGTGCTGCACGATCTCGCGGAGGATCTGCTTCGTGGGGTAGTAGTAGCGCGTGAGATCGCGCATGTAGAACTGGTTGAAGCCGAAGAGGACGTCGGCGAAGAAGAGGGTAGCGAGGAGAACGAGGAGGGTGACGGCGAGGCGGTCGGGGCGGCGCGAGCTCAGATCAGCGGGCAATCGCGCGCATTGTAGCGGGGCTCGCCGGGTCGCGGAAAATCGGATGCGACCAGATGCGCTTCTTGTCGAGCTTGTACAGCACCATCGTCTTCAGGATCTCGAGCCCGTAGCGCACCGAGCGCCAGAAGCCGATCTGTGACGCTTCGTCGAAGTAGCGCGTGGAGATCGGCACTTCGCGAATGCGCATTCCCTTCGCCACGCCCTGCGCGATGATCTCGGTGTCGAAGACGAAGTCGTCGGAGTTCGCCTCGAAATTGATCGATTCGAGATAGCGGCGCGAATACGCGCGGAATCCCGAGTGGTACTCGGAGAGGAAGATGTAGAACGTCGCGTTCTCCACCATGGTCAGGAAGAGATTCGCCCAATACTTCCACTTCGGCATGCCGCCTTCGATCGGACGTCCGCCGAGCATGCGCGAGCCGAACACG
>DATEZA010000135.1:0-6679 GCA_035255945.1 Thermoanaerobaculia bacterium | reverse complement strand
TCCCAAAAAAACCACACCCGGAATGCGCTCCGCAGAGCTGGATTCAGAATCGACTCAGGCGGTAACTATCTCTTAATCCTCCGCTTTTTTCAAGACCAGCACGGTATCGGACCTGTGGGCGGCACTGTTGGCGGAGCCTTGGGCAACCAACGCTGGCGGCCGTGCCGCCCCCGTGTATGATGTCGCGAGTCGTCATCCGGATCGGCTGGAGACGGAAACAACCATAGCTATTTGCAGCGTTACGAGTGAGAACTATGCTCGACGGTAACGTGCTGGTCCTGAACAGAGTCTTCCAGGCAGTGCAGATAACTTCTGCGCGCCGGGCGTTGACCCTGTTGTACAAAGGGCAGGTCAAGGCCGTCGACTCCGAGTACCGGACCTACGACTTCGAAGACTGGGCCGACATCCCCATTCAGAGCGATGACGACCACTTCGTCCGTACGCCCAGCCGCAACATCCTGATCCCGCACGTCGTTCAGCTGCTGGTCTTCGACCGGCTGCCGCGGCAGGAGGTGAAGTTCTCGCGCGGCAACATCTATCTGCGCGACGGCAACCGCTGCCAGTACTGCGGGAAGAAGTTCGCGTCGTCGGAGCTGTCGCTCGACCACGTCGTGCCGATCTCGCGCGGCGGGAAGTCGACGTGGGAGAACGTGGTGTGCGCCTGCCTCCCGTGCAACGTGCGCAAAGGGAACAAGCTCCTCAGCGAGTGCGATCACCACGTGAAGCTGATCCGCCAGCCGGTCCGCCCGAAGTGGCACCCGCTGCACCGGCTGCAGGGGCGGACGTTTCCGGACATCTGGAAGAACTTTCTGGATGAGGCGTACTGGAACGTGGAACTGAAGTCGTGAGGTCGGGCAGCGGAAGTTCGAATTTCGAATAGCGAATTCAGAATTGAGAAAACGGGAGCCGGTCGGGCGATGTCGTTGCCTACCGGCTCCCGTTTCTCAATTCTGCATTCGAAATTCGAACTTCGAAATTCCGTGGCCCATCATCCGGTCACCGCTAAATCCCGAAGTTCCTCCCCAGGATTCACAAACAGGTTGATCGCGATCCCGTACTGCTTCTCGTACAGCGCGCGATAGCGGCCGCCGAGCTCCATCAGCTCGTCGTGCGTGCCGCGCTCGAGGACGCGGCCGTCCTCGATCACCACGATCTGGTCGGCGTTGCGGATCGTCGACAGGCGGTGCGCGATGACGAACGTCGTGCGTCCTTCCATAAGCTTGTTGAGGCCGTCCTGAATCAACGCTTCGCTCTCGCTGTCGAGTGACGACGTCGCTTCATCGAGGATGAGGATCCGCGGATCGGCGACGATCGCCCGCGCGATCGCCACGCGCTGGCGTTGTCCGCCCGACAGCTTCACGCCTCGCTCGCCGACGATCGTGTCGTACTTGTCCGCGAACGTGTCCGCGAAATCGTCGACGTGCGCGATGTGCGCGGCCTCGAGCACTTCCTCGCGCGTCGCTTTCGGATTGCCCATCGAGATGTTGTCGTAGATCGAGTCGGCGAAGAGGAACGACTCCTGCGGCACCAGTCCGATGTGGCTGCGGTAATCGGCGAGCCGCAGATCGTCAAGATCTTTACCATCGATGAGGATCGTTCCTGCCGTCGGCCGGTTGAACGCGGCGACGAGCGCGATGAGCGTGCTCTTGCCCGAACCGGACGGCCCGACGAGCGCCGTCGATTTACCCGCACGCGCGTTGAAGCTGATGCCTTTCAGCACCGGCACGCCTTCGCTGTACTCGAACCAGACGTCGCGGAACTCGACATCGCCGGTGATCGCCGGCGTGAACGGCTTCTCCGGATCGGCGACATCCTCCGTCGTCTCACCGAGAATCTCCCGCATCCGCTCCAGTCCCGCAAAGGCCTCGGACAGTTGCGTTCCGATCGCCACGATCTGCGCGACCGGTCCGATCACCAGTCCGAGGTAGACGATGAACGAGACGAGATCGCCCATCGTCATCCGGTGCGCGATCACTTCACGCGCGCCGAACCAGAGGATGAGCATGCCCACGACGCCGGCGAGCATCGACGAGAGTCCCGACATCGTCGACACCGTATTCATCGTATCGACCACGAGGCGCAGCAACCGGTGCGCGCCCTTCGTGAACACGCGCTCTTCGTGCTTTTCCGCGCGGTATGCCTTCACGATGCGGATGCCGGAGAGTCCTTCGGTCAGCCGTCCCGTCACTTCCGCGTTCACTTCGCCGCGCTTGCGGAACAGCGGCCGCGCCGTGCGGAAGGCCCACCAGAGAATCACCGCGAAGAACGCGAGTGCGATGGCGATGAAGGTCGCGAGCTTCGTCGACAACCAGAAGAGGATGCCGATGGCGACGGTCGCGGTGATCAGGCCGCCGAACAACTGCACGAGTCCCGTGCCGATCAGATTGCGGATGCCCTCGGCGTCGTTCATCACGCGCGCCACGATCACGCCCGTCTTCGTCGAGTCGAAGTAGCGCACCGGCAACCGCTGCACGTGCTCGTGAATCCTGCGGCGCAGCTCCGTGATCGATCTCTGTGCGGCCTGCCCGAGGAGTTGGGAGAGGAGGTAGTCGGTAATGCCGGAGATGACCGAGGCGACGCCGGCGACGAGTGCGATTTTCCAGAGCAGATCGTGGCGCCCTTTGCCGATCACCAGGTCGATGACGTACTTCGAGGTGCCGGGGATGACGATGCCGGCGCCGCGATTGATGAACATCAGCGGGAAGCCGATGAGCAACCGCTTGCGCGAGCGCCAGATCAGTTGACCGGCATCGTTGAGGAGCTCCTTCATTCGCTCGCGGCTGAGCTTGCGTTTCGGTTTGGCGTCGGCCATCGCTGTGAATTCTCACGTGGATTGGGGGGAAGCGCTACTGGCCATTCGTACAGGAGAGCAGACAGCGGACAGCAGATAGCAGATAGCAGGAGAACCGTTCTCCCGCTATCCGCTATCTGCTGTCTGCTGTCTGCTGTCTCGGCCGTTTGGGAACCAAACTTGCTAAACACCCGTGTGGAGTGGCTGCAAATGACGTTGGTAAATTCACTTTGCGCTGAAATCAGCATTTATCAAGGCGTCGGCGAGCCCACGGGTGTGGTGGTGGAGCGAAGTGCGATTCGCGGAAAAAAGGGTCTCTGCAAATCGATGCGCGATCTGGCCATCAAATCGCGGGTGCTCGGCGACGGTTACTACTACATCCCCATGGATCTCTGGCCGAAGTCGAAGGAGCCGGTGATCGTCCATAAACACGATTGGACAGTCATCGGATCGATCCCTCGCACTACGCGATCAGGACGCAAGCGTGTAAAACGCGCCAGCGCGTCATGAGGTAACTCGATGAAAAAATTTGCTTCGTTACTCATCGCATTCGCGATCGCTGTCCCTCTCCTCGCTCAAGAAGAAGGGGGCGGAACCGCCAAAGGCGCCCAGGTCGATACGACCGGCAAGGGCTACACCGCCGCATTCGTGATCGAGCCGTCGACGAAACGCGTGCTCTACGCGGAAAACGCGGACGTGCCGCTGCCGACTGCATCGATGGCAAAGATGATGACGCTGCTCATCGCCATGGAGGAGATCCAGAACGGCCGTCTCAAACTGACGGACCCGGTGGTCACCTCGGCCCGCGCCAGCAAGATGGGCGGCTCGCAGATCTACGCCAAGGAAGGGCAATCGTTCCCGGTGCAGACGCTGCTCGCGGCGACGATGGTGCAATCGGCCAACGACGCGGCGGAGATGCTGGCGGAGAAGATCTCCGGCTCACCCGAGGCGTTCGCGGACATGATGAATGACCGTGCCCGCGCCCTCGGCATGACGCACTCGAACTTCGTCGATCCGCACGGCCTGCCGAATGCGAAAGATCCGAAACACATCGACGTGGCCTCCGCGCGCGATCTCGCCATCCTCGGCATGGAGCTGATGAAGTACCCGCTCATGCGCGAGTACGCGAAGACGTTTTCGATGCCGTTCTCGAACGGCACGTTCACCGCGGGCCTCACCAATCCGAACCACCTGATCAATCCGCACAAGGTCGACTACTTCGCCGACGCGACAGGCCTCAAGACCGGTTACTCCGGTCCGGCCGGTTATTGCGTGACAGCGTCCGCTAGACGCGGCGACATGGAACTGGTCTCGGTGGTCATGGGCGCACGTGCACCGCACGGACCGCTGAGCTCGTTCGGCATCTCATCGCGGCTGATGAGCGAAGCGTTCGCGCAATACCGCCGTGTGCCGGTGGTGAAGAAGGGGCAGGGCGTCGGTCAGGCCACGGTTGCGGATGGACGGACGAAAGTCGTTCCGGCAGTCGCGGGCGGCGACGCGTTCGCGCTGGTGAAGCGCGGCGAGGAGAAGAGCGTGAAGACCGCGTTCGCGCCGGGCGTGGTGACTGCGCCGGTGCGCGCAGGCCAGCAGGTCGGCGCGATCATCGTGTCGCAGAACGGCTCGATCATCTCCCGCATCCCCGCGATCGCGAGCGCATCGGTCGACAAGCAGCCGTGGTGGCGCAAGTTCTGGCCGTTCTGATCACTTCGCCGCGAGCTTCTGCAGCGCTTCGACGTACGCCACATGCTCCTGCTCGAGGATGCGCGCGCTGAGCGATTCGACCGTGTCATCGTCGCGCACCTCGACCGCACGCTGCACGATGATCGGTCCGGCGTCGAGCTTCTCGTCGACGAAGTGCACCGTGCAGCCGCTGATCTTCACGCCGTAATCGAGCGCCTGCTTCTGCGCGTCGACGCCCGGGAATGACGGCAACAGCGACGGGTGAATGTTGAGAATGCGATTGCGCCACTCGTCGACGAAGGCGGGCGACAGCAGGCGCATGTAGCCGGCGAGCACGATGTAATCCGGCCTTGCCTCCTTCAATACTGCGCGCACCGCGGCTTCGTGCTCGAGACGATTCGCGTATGCCTTGTGATCGAGCTCGTGCACGTCGAGCCCGAGCTCGCGCGCCCGCACGACGCCCCGCACGCCGGGGCGATTCGAGATCACGCAGACGATCTCCGCGTTCAGCGTGCCGTTGGCGATCGCCTGCGCGATGGAGAGGAAGTTCGAACCGCGGCCGGAGAGCAGGACGGCGAGCCGCACGTCACTCGATCCACGACGCGAAGCCGCTCGGCGGCGTGTCGTACACGACCTTGCCCGAGCCCTTCATGACATTGCCGATGAAGAAGAATTTCTCGCGGATCTGCGTGAGGTGCTTCGTCACGGCGTCGACATGGTCCTTGCCGATCACCAGCACCATGCCGATGCCCATGTTGAAGACGCGGAGCATCTCGTCGCGCGCGACGTTCCCTTCGTCGAACAGCAGCTTGAAGATCGGCAGCACCGGCCACGAGCCGAGCTTGATGTGCGCGTCGAGGTTGTCGGGGAGGATGCGCGGCACGTTGTCGGTCAGTCCGCCGCCGGTGATGTGCGCCATGGCATGCAGCGTGCGCTGTTCGACCAGCGGCATCAGCGGCTTGAGATACGAGATGTGCGGCGCGAGCAGCGCTTCGCCGATCTTGCCGATCTCCGGCAGCACGGTCTGGAAGTCGTGCCCCATCTTGTCGACGAGGATGCGGCGCGCGAGCGAGTAACCGTTCGTGTGCAGGCCGGCGGACGGCAATCCGATCAGCACGTCGCCTTCGCGAACCTGCTTGCCGTCGAGCAGGAGCGATTCGTCGACCACGCCGACGATGAAGCCGGCGATGTCGTAATCGTCGTCGCCGTAAAAGCCCGGCATCTCCGCGGTCTCGCCGCCGATCAGCGCGCAGCCGTTCTCGCTGCACGCGCGCGCCATGCCGCGGATCACGTCGGTCATCACCGCGGGGCGCAGCTTGCCGGTCGCGTAGTAATCGAGAAAGAAGAGCGGCTTCGCGCCCTGCACGAGGATGTCGTTCACACAGTGCGACACGAGGTCGTAGCCGACTGTGTCGTGGATCTTCATCTCGCGCGCGACGCGCAGCTTGGTGCCCACGCCGTCAGTCGACGAAACGAGGATCGGTTTGGTGATCCCGTCGAAGCTCGCGCGAAAGAGTCCGCCGAAGAGTCCGATGTCGGAAATGACGTTCGGAGTGAACGTGCCGCGGGCGATCCGGCGGACTTCGCGAAGCGCTTCGTCCTGCGCATCGATGTCGACGCCCGAGTCGCGGTAACTCACCGTATTTCGGGCGCCATTCGGCTTGTCCGTCACGGCGGCGGAGTCTAGCATGTGGCGCCCATGGCCGCTTTTCTCCTGCTGACGACACTTCTGACTATCGCCGGATTGATCGTGACGATGGTCTACGGATTCCTCGCCGACCCCGTCCACGCGGCCCGTCACATCATGCTCGCGTTCACCACGACGATCATCGGATTGTTCTCCCAATCGATGACGATGTTCTTCTTCATCGGGACCGGAAAAGAGATCAAGGAGAAGTCGGACGACGCTGCGGTGATCCAGCAGACGAAGGCATTCAAGTCGCGCGTCTTCCCCGCCGCGATGTGGGCGCTCACCGCGATCATGGTCACCTTCATCATGGGCGGCGGCGTTGCGCACGGCCAGACGCCGCGCTGGCTGCACGACGCGCTGGCATTCATCACGTTGCTGATGTTCGCGCGTGCCTACTGGATCGAGATCCGCGCGATGGACGAGAACGCGAAGCTGATGGAGCGCTACCTCCGCGATTAAACGTTTCATTGGGGAACGACGAGGAGGCCTCCGGCGGGCGGGCACGGCCCGCTGCGTTC
>DATEZA010000134.1:0-4358 GCA_035255945.1 Thermoanaerobaculia bacterium | reverse complement strand
GGGCTACCAGGGCCCGGTCGTCGAGTTGCTCACGTTGCGCCATTGAGGTGTACGGCTTCGGCAGCCGAAGGTTTTCGGATGATAACCTGCGTCCGTTGATCGATATACAGCATCTGACGAAGAAGTACGGCGACTTCACCGCGGTCAACGACCTGAGCCTTTCCGTCGCGCGCGGCGAGATCTTCGGCTTCCTCGGACCGAACGGCGCCGGCAAGACGACCACCATCCGCATTGTCGCCGGACTCTCGCTGCCGACCTCGGGCGACGTACGCATCAACGGCATCGATGTCATCGCCGATCCGGTGAAGGCGAAGGCGCTGATGGGCTACGTCCCCGATCGCCCGTACCTCTACGAAAAACTGACCGGCCGCGAATTGCTGGAGTTCGTGGTGAATCTGTACGGGATGCAGTGGCGCGATGTGTCGACGCGCGCGGATGAATTACTGCGCTACTTCGATCTGCACGACTGGGCCGGATCGCGCATCGAGAGCTACTCGCACGGGATGAAGCAAAAGCTGGTGATCATCTCCGCGCTCGTGCACGAGCCGTCAGTGCTGATCATCGACGAGCCGATGGTCGGACTCGATGCGCTCGCGCAACGGCAGGTGCGGCAGCTCATGCGCACGCTTGCGGGCGAAGGGCGCACGATCTTTCTGACGACGCACACGCTGTCGATCGCCGAGGCGGTGTGCGATCGCGTGGCGATCATCCATCACGGCCGGATCATCGCGACCGGGCCGACCGCGGAGCTGAAGAAGGATCGCGCGCTCGAAGACATCTTCCTGGAGCTGACGTACGAAGACGCGTCGTCATCCCGAGCGTAGTCGAGGGACCTGGGCGGCTGGCGGCTCGATCGGCCGTACCTTCCACCCGCCCAGGTGCCTCGACTACGCTCGGCATGACGGGGACGATGAAAACCATCGCGCATCTGCGAAACCACTGGCGCGAAGCCGCGCTGCGCCGCGGCATCACGCCGCGCGACGTCGATCTGCTCCTCTCCGACGTTACCGGACGCTCGCTCGCGTGGGTGTTCGCGCATGGCGATGAATTGCTCGACGAAGCCGAATTCGAATCGCTGCTCGCGCGGCGATTCAACGGCGAGCCGCTGCAGTACATCCGCAAGCGCACCGAATTCTACGGACGCGATTTCTACGTCGATGATCGCGTGCTGATTCCGCGGCCCGAGACGGAGATCCTCGTCGAAGCGGCGATCGCGCGCGTGCCGCGTGGTGCGCGCGTGATCGATGTCGGCGCGGGGAGCGGCTGCATCTCGATCACACTCGCGCTGGAGCGTCCCGATCTGCACGTGCATGCCGTCGATGCGAGCGTCGCCGCGCTCGCGGTGGCAAAGCGCAATCGCGATGCGCTCGGCGCACGCGTGCAGCTCGTCGCGAGCGATGTGTTCGAAGCGGTGCGCGGATTCGATTTCGTCGTGGCGAATCCGCCGTACATCGCGGAAGAGGAGATCGCGACGCTGGCGACCGAGGTGCGCGATCACGAGCCGCGCATGGCGCTGACGCCGGGGCCGTGCGGGACGGAAGTCATCGAGCGGATCTACGCGGGAGCGGGCGGCGCGCCGGTGATGATGGAGATCGCGTACGGTCAAACCGAGGCCGTGCGGCGCGTTGCGGAAGCGCATTCGTATCGCGTCGATGAGGTGCTGCGCGACCTCGCCGGAATCGAGCGCGTCGTCGTATCATCGCGGCATGGGTAGCAACGACAAATGTTTGTTCTGCCGCATCGCAAACGGCGAGATCACCGCGCGCAAGGTCTACGAAGATGACGATGTTTTCGCGTTCGAAGACATCAATCCGCAGGCACCGACGCATGTGCTGATCATTCCGCGCAAACACATCCCGAGCCTCGACGATCTGAACGAAGGCGACGCTGAGATCATCGGCACGACCATCGCCCGCGCGGCGGCGATCGCGCGCAATCTGCACTTGAATTCGGATGGCTATCGGTTAGTCGTGAACACCGGCGAAGCGGCAGGACAGACGGTGTTCCATGTTCATTTTCATATTCTGGGCGGGCGGAACTTCGGCTGGCCGCCGGGGTAAAACCCCTCACCCGGCCCTTCTCACGCCGGTGGCGGGACGCGGAAGCGGGTTCCGCTGAACGTCATCGAGCGCTGGCCCTTGCGGCGCGCGCCCTTCCGGCGATTCATGAAATCGTCCTTCGCTTCCTTCAGCGTGCTCGGGACATATGACGCGCCGGCGGCCATCGTCCGCTGTTGATCGCTCGCGAATCCGGAGCCGCCCGCGATGATCATCAGGTCGGGGAAATTCGCGGCGAGCAGCTGCAGCAGCGCATAACCGGCATCGAGATGATCGGCGTTCGAGCACGACACGAACAACGCCTCCGGCTTCACCTCGGCCAGAAACGCCATCAGCTCCGCATCGGGAAGATCGGTGAAGTAGTCGACGGAGAACCCTTCGCTGCGCAGCAACTGCGTGAGCATCAGCGTGCCGAGTGAAAGCCGCTCGCTCGCGACTGACACCGCGACGAGATGCCGCTCCGCATCGCCGATCACTGCATTGCGATCGCCGAAGCGGATGATCAGCTCGCGGATGATGTCCTTGATGAAGTGATCGTGCGGCTGCGTGATGCGTTTGCGATTGAGCTCTTCCTGCGCGAAGGTCAGCGTCGGGATGAAGAGATCGTTGAACATCTCCTCCATCGTCGAGGCCTCGGCGTATCGATCCGCAACCGCAATGGCGCCGGTGCGATCGCGCAGCAGCAGACGGTTGTAAAAGGACAGATACCCTTCGAGCGGATCCTCGGTGCCGAACATGATCGAGAAGATCCGCAGCGCGGGGATGAACTCGCCGCCCACGGTGAGGCAGACCGAGATCGGTGTCGCGAGCAGCAGGCCGACCGGTCCCCACAACCAGCCCCAGAAAATGGCGGAGACGAGCAGCGCGATCGGCGACACACCGACGCGATGTCCGACCACGATCGGCTCGACGAATCCGCCGATCAGCTGATCGGTGAGCACGAATAATCCGAGGACTGCGAGTGCCGTGTACCAGTTCGGAAAGACGGCGAGCGCGAGGAACGTCGGCATCGCTGCGCTCAGCACCGCGCCGACGTACGGGATGAATCGCAGCAGTCCGGCGAGCACGCCCCACAACGCGGCGTGCGGCACGCGCAAGGCGAAGAGTCCGAGCCCGATCAACAAGCCGAAGCCGATGTTGAGCAGCGCGATCGTCAGCAGGTAGCGGCTGATGCGCTGCGACGTCTCGCCGATCGCCTGCGTGGTGACGGTGAGATGCGCGCGGCCAGCGAGACGCAGCATCTTGTCCCGCAACGACTCGCGATCCTGCAGGAGGAAGAAGACGAGCACGATGACGAGGAATCCGGCGGCGACGAACTCGATGGTCGGCGCCGCTTTCTTGTACTGCTCCGCGATGGTGCGCTTCTCCGGAATCACGCGCACTTTGAGATCGGGCTTTTCCTGTTGCTCCGTCGATTCGGCGAGCTGCTGCGCGGTGCGCTCGACCCACGCGAATCCCTTGTTGAATCCGCGGAAGTAGCGCAGTTTTTCCTGGATCTTGCCGCTCGTCGATGCGGTCGTGAGCTCGTGCGCGACATTGCTGAACTGCTGGTAGACCCAGTAGCCGCCGAGGGAGAGTCCGGCGATCGCCAGTCCGAGTGAGAGCGCGATCGCGCCCATGCGGCGGAGGAACGTGCGCTCCAGCAGGATGACGATCGGCGTGAGCAGAAACGCGAAGAGAATCGCGAGTGCGATCGGCACAACGACGGGGCGCGCGAGGTACAGCACCGCGATGACGATGAGCGTGGTGAAGAGCGTCCGCGCGTTCGACTGACGGCGATCCTGCGCGCGTTTATCCGCGTACGCCGCCTCGACCGAAAGCGGCGCCGGATCCGATGGACGGCGCCTCAATGAGAGAGTTCGATCGAGATCGTCAGTGTCCTCGTCGTCCTGATACACGCACGCTCCGCGGGGCTCTTGCCAGTCTACTGCAAAGGAAGAGCCGTGAACTGGGCCGCCGTGTCATGGCGAGCGGGCATCCATCGCGCCTTCAGGAGATCCCTCGACTTCGCTCGGGATGACACACGAATCACGAATCGACTTAATGTCCTGCGCTGCGGCGCCGCGCCGGGGGCGGTCCGCCCGCCGTCACGATCACATTCACAGGCGGCGAGATCGTGCCGTCGGGGTTCATCACCGTGATCGCGAGCACGCCCGCTGTGCCGGTTTCGGACGGCGAGAGCGTGACATTGAGCTCGTTCGCGTTGACGAACGTCGTCGAGTGCGCCGCGCCGTTCACCGCGACCTGCGATCCGGTGAGGAAGTTGACGCCGCTGACGATCAGCACCTGCGCTCCCACGCC
>DATEZA010000133.1:0-11944 GCA_035255945.1 Thermoanaerobaculia bacterium | reverse complement strand
GCATTCGAGCCGACTTCGATCTCCAGCGGACCGCGATGTTCGATCGTCGCGTAGCTGCCGATCATCCCGACGCGCTCGCGGTGTGGGAGTACCTCGATCGCTCGATCGATCCGACGATCGTCAGTCGCGCGTTTGCACTTCTTGATCGGTAAGGAGCGCGGGCGTCCTCGCCCGCAGCGGCCGGGCGTCTCGCCCGGTCGCCGTTCAATCGTCGTCGAGCGGGACGCTCGACGACTGCGGGCGGGACGCCCGCGCTCCGAGCACATTTCTCTGCATCCCCGCGAGCTTTGCGCGCTTCACGGCGCTCTTGCGAAAGAGCGCGGAGAAATCGGCCTGCTCGTAGCGCAGCAGATCGGTGACCGGCGTCGCGCGATACGCGTCGCGCGGCGCGAACGCTTCATGCGACGGCGCGGGATCGCGATTCCACGGACAGACTTCCTGGCAGATGTCGCAGCCGAATGCATTCGAGCCGACTTCGATCTCCAGCGGACCGCGATGTTCGATCGTCGCGTAGCTGATGCAGTCGGCTGATGCGACGGTTCGATCGGGACGAATGGCATCGGTCGGACACGCATCGATGCAGCGCGTGCACGTTCCGCATCGATCGGCGACGGCATGCGGTGCGATGTCGTTCTCCAGGGACGTGAGCAGCGTACCGATGAACGTGTACGAGCCGATCTCCTGATCGATCAGCATGCCGTTCTTGCCGATCCAGCCGAGGCCGGCCTGCGCGGCATAGGCGCGATCGGAGAGCGGACCGGTGTCGACGTAGCGCCACGTCTTGCCTTCGATCACCTGCTCGACCTCGCGCAGGATGCGATCGAGCACGTCGTGGTAGTCGTCGCCGAGGGCGTAGCGCGCGATGTGATGCGAGAGCGCATTCGCCGGCGCGTCGGGACGCTCCGCCGCATACGGCACGAGGATCGTGATCACCGACTTCGCCCACGGAAATCGCGCATGCGGATCGGTGCGGATCGCGGCGTTCTTCGCCATGTACGACATCGTCGCGTGATCGCCGCGCGCGATCCATTGCTCGAAGAGCGCCGCGTGCGCATCGTCGAGCCCGCTCGCGCCGAGGCGCACCACGCCATGCTCGCGCGCTACACGCTCGATCGCCGGCCACACCTCGGACAGTTTCTGCACGTTGATGGAACGCATGCGAGGCCAACCGAAATCCGCGGCGAGCGTCGAATGCGGCATGTATGCACTCGTCCTCGCCACTCTGCTGAACGCCGACCAGATCATCGACAAGTACATCGAAGCGCGCGGCGGACTCGCGGCGCTGCATTCGATCCGGACGATCATCTATCGCGGCGATTATCACGAAGGCGATTACCAGGATCACAAAGCGGCGATGTCGTTGATGCGGCCGTATTACAAGCTGGTCGGCGATGCGGAGAAGCCGAATCCGGAGTTCGCCGAGGGATACGACGGCAGCGCGTGGGAGTACTACGGCGATCCGGGATTCGTGGTGCGCACGACCGGCGCGGCGTCGGCGGCGGGGCGGCATGCGACGACGATCGATGGTCCACTGGTTGACTATCGCGAGCGCGGCTGGAAAGTGACGCTCGAAGGAGCGGACAAAGTCGGCGATCGCAACGCGTACCGCCTGCGCGTGCACATGCGCGACGGCTTCGAGCAGGACGAGCTGATCGACGCAGAGACGTTTCTGCTGATCGCCGAGCGGAAGGCCGCGCCGGTGCATGCGTTCGGAAAGGCGATTGCGTCCGAGGAGCGGATGAGCGATTACAAACCGGTGGAGGGCGGTGCGCTGTTCGCGTTCAAACATCAGGAAGTGGAGATTGCAACCGGACGCGTGCTGAACGAGATGACGTGGACGTCGATCACGATTAATCACGAGCTGCCGGCGAGCGCGTTCTCGCCGCCCGAGGTCAAGCGGACGGCGATCGGTCAGCTGATCGAGCAGTTGTACGCGGAGCGCGAGGATGGCGAGGCGGTGATGTGGACGTATGCCGATTTCCGTCGCGCACATCCGGATGTCGATACGCACGACGCGGCACAGATCGCCGGGTATCAGATGCTGAAGATGAAGGACATTCCGGCCGCGACGGCACTCCTCGCTGCGAATGCGCATGATTATCCGAATGTGCCGTCCGCACATTTCGGCCTCGGCCGCGCGTATCGCACCGCGGGCGACAACTTGAAGGCGAAGGCGGAGTTTCGGCGCGCGCTGGAGATCGATCCGAAGTACCAGCGTGCGATCGATGCGCTGAAGGAGATGCGGTAACGTAACGAGCATGAGGCTCTTCGTCCTTCTCTTCATTACGTCGTCCGCGTTTGCGCAGAACCTGGTCGAGATCCGCACGGTCGATCCGACGATCGCTGTCGAAGCGCGGTATGCGACGAGTCATAACTTCATCGGGCGGCCGATCGCCGGCTATCGCGCGGAGAAGTGCTTCCTCACGCCCGAGGCGGCGACGGCGCTGGGCAAGGTGCAGAGCGAGCTGCGCACGTTCGGGATGTCGCTGAAGGCCTACGACTGCTATCGCCCGCAGCGCGCGGTGAACGATTTCATCGAGTGGGCGAAGGATGCGTCGGATCAGAAGATGAAGCAGGAGTTTTATCCGCACGTCGACAAGGCGGATGTGTTCAAGCTCGGCTACGTCGCGGAGAAATCGGGACACAGCCGCGGCAGCACGATCGACCTCACCATCATCGGTCTCGACTTCGGCACGACGTACGACTACTTCGACGAGCTGGCGCATACGGCGAACCCGAATGTGCCGGCCGAGGCGAAGCGGAACCGGCTGCTGCTGAAGTCCGTGATGGAGAAGTTCGGGTTCAAGAATTACGAGAACGAGTGGTGGCACTTCACGCTGGCGAATGAGCCGTATCCGCAGACCTACTTCGATGTCGAAATCAAGTGATGGTGTCCTCTCGCGAAGTCAGCGGGCGTTTTACTGCAAGTCAAAATAACTTGGTTGCTGGGTTGCGAAGTTGCTGAGTTGCCGGGTGTTGCAAACCGGCATGCGCACGGACGGCAGACGGCAACGCGTTCGCTTATGGAGCCCGCCAGGAGGCTTCAAATGAAACGGATCCTGGTGGTACTCGCAGCTTCAATTGCATTGCTCGGCTGTGCGACGACGTACGAGCCGAGCGACTTTTCCGGCTTCGGCGGCTTCACTGAAACGCGCCTCGGGCCGAACACGTACCGCGTGCTCGTCGAAGGGAACGGCTTCACCTCGCGCAACGATGTCGAACAGTTCGCGATGCGGCGTTGCGCGGAGCTGACGCTGGAGCAGGGGAAGCGCTACTTCGTGCTCGAGCGGCACCGCGCATGGGTGGACCGCCGCGTCTCGCGCGACGGCGTGGCCGACTTTCCGCGCAATGAAGCGGTGATGACGGCGGTGACTGACAAAGAGCGCGACACGTTCGACGCGGCGAGCATCATCGACGAGACGAACGCGATCGCGAAGGGACGGTTGTCGGCGAAGGCGAAGGATGCGCTGATGCGGATCAATTCGTGACCTCGGAGCGCGGGCGTCCCGCCCGCAGTCGGCGGGCGTCTCGCTCGACGAACAAGTCGCCGGCCGAGACGGCCAGCGACTGCGGGCGGGACGCCCGCGCTCCGTTACAAGCGTTCGAGGATGGGGGCGATCGCGGACTCGGGGACGCGAATCGTCCCGAGCGTCTCGCTCGTCTTGACGGTGCCGTGATCGTCGGAGCCGCCGGTGATCATCTTGCCGCGGAAGCGGGCGATCTGCGTGAAGCGCTCGCGATGATCATCCGGCACATCGGGATGGAAGACCTCGACGCCGTCGATGCCTTGATCGAGGAGCGTCGGCACGAGCTCGAAGTGATTCGGGTAGTGCGATGGATGGGCGATCGACGTCACGCCGCCGGCGTCGTGAATCAGCGCGACAGCTTCATCGATGCGGAACCGTTCTTTGTCGATGAAGGCCGGCTTGCCGGTGCCGAGGAGTTTGTCGAAGGCCTCGCTGACGGACGAGACGTAGCCCGCTTCGACCAGCGCGCGTGCGACGTGCGGGCGTCCCATCGCGCCGCCTGCCGCGAGCTGATCGACGCGCTCGGCGCTGATGTTGTAGCCGAGGGAGCGAAGCCGATCGACGATCGCGTAGCCGCGGCGATGGCGTGAGGCGCGGAAGCCGCGCAGACGTTCTTCGATGCGCTCGTCGGTCGGATTGAAGGCGTAGGCGAGGACGTGGACGTCGATGCCGTCGTAGATGCAGGAGAGCTCGATCGCCGGGACGAGCGTGACGCCGGCGGCCTCGGCGTGCGCGTGGATCTCGAAAAATGCGGCGGTGTTGTCGTGGTCGCTGATGGCGACGATGTCGAGGCCGTGCTCGCGCGCGAGATCGATCACCTCGCGCGGCGAGCGCGTGCCGTCGGAGTGGTACGTGTGGGTGTGCAGGTCGGCGTAGCGCAGATAGATCCTTCGCCGTCGCGGCTCAGGATGACACGCTGCCCGGGGCAGCGTGTCACATCTTCTTGGCGGCTTTTTTCAGCTTCTTCGCGCCGGCTTGCATGCCGTCTTTGATCGCTTCGCGCGCGTCGTCGACTTTTTCAGCGATCACTTTCTTCGCTTTTTTGATCTGCGGCGCGGCGGCTTTGACGACGGCTTTCTTGATCTGCTTGACCTTGGGACCGGCGGCTTTCTTGAGGTCCTTCACTGCTTTCTTCACGACCTTCTCGCCGTCTTTGATTGCCGCCTGGGTCGCCTTGACCACTTTCTTTTTCAGCGTTTTCGCCATCGTTGCTTCTCCTTCGAGTCAGATTAGCATGCTACGCGGTCGGTGTTTCACCGGGGGACAGCGCTGCAACGATATCTGTGCAGCGTGCGCACAGCTCGCCGTCGTTCGCGACCTCTTCGCGATAGTTCCAGCAGCGGCCGCACTTCTTTCCGCGCGCCGGTTTCATCGCAATGGCGACCTTGCCAAGGCCTTCGATCTCGATGTCGCCCGCGCCGGGTTCGATGTCGACGTGCGACACGATGAAGAGCTTCGCCAGATCGACGCCGGCGGGGAGGTTCGCGTCGGTGGTGAGCACGATGTCGGCTGCGAGCGACTGACCGATTTGCTTCGCATTGCGCGCCGTCTCGAGCACCTTCAACACTTCCTCGCGCAGGCGGAACACCGGCTGCCACGACGTGTCTTCGGACATCGCGTCGAAGGCCGGGAAATCGATCAGATGCACCGACTTCGCCTTCGTGCCCGGCATCGCTTCGTAGATCTCGTCCGCGGTGAACGACATGATCGGCGCCATGTACGCGACCATGCCGCGCAGGATCTCGTACATCGCGGTCTGCGCGGAGCGGCGCAGCGGCGAGTCGGGCGCTTCGATGTACATCGTGTCCTTCGAGATATCGAGATAGACCTGCGACAGATCGACCGTGCAGAGCTCGAGGATGCGGTGATACACGACGTGGAACTGGTACTCGTCGTACGCCTTGCGGCAGCGCTCGAACACGTTGGTGGCGCGGGCGACGATCCAGCGATCGAGCGGCTGCAGCTGATCGAGCGGCAGCGCATTCGACGACGGCTCGAAATCGCTGAGGTTCGACAGCAGGTAACGCGCGGTGTTGCGGATCTTGCGATACGACTCGCCGATGCGCGTCATCAGCTGCGGACCGAACGGGATGTCGGTCGTGTAGTCGACGGAGGCGACCCACATGCGGAGGATGTCGGCGCCGCTCTGCTTGATCACGTCCTGCGGCGAGAGCGCATTGCCGCGCGACTTCGACATCTTGTCGCCCGACTCATTGACGATGAAGCCGCAGGTGACGACGCCGTTGAATGGCGCGCTTCCTTCGATGCCGGTGCCGACGAGCAGCGACGACTGGAACCAGCCGCGATGCTGATCGTGTCCTTCGATGTAGAGCGCCGCGGGCCACGTCAATTCGGGACGTTTGCGCAGCACCGCGACGTGCGAGCAGCCGGAGTCGAACCAGACGTCGAGGATGTCGGTCTCGCGGCGGAACTCCGTCGCGCTGCACTTCGCGCACGTGTAGCCGTCCGGAAGGAATTCTTTCGGCTGGCGGTCGTACCACGCGTCGGCGCCTTCCTTCGCGAAGACCGCTTCGACCTTTTCGAACAGCTCCGGCGAGGTGACCGGCTCGGAGCATGAATCGCAGTAGATGACGGTGATCGGCACGCCCCACAGACGCTGCCGCGAGATGCACCAGTCGGGACGGTTCTCGACCATGCCGGCGATGCGATCCTCGCCCCACGCCGGATACCACTTCACGTTGTGGATCTCGCGAAGAGCCTGCGCGCGCAAGGTGTCATCCTGAGGCGCGGAGACGCCGAAGGACCCGTCGCTGGAACGGACATCGCCTGAAGTTACGGGTCCTTCGCCGACACGGGGAGGTGTGTCCATCGAGATGAACCACTGCTCGGTGGCGCGGAAGATGATCGGGTTCTTGCAGCGCCAGCAGTGCGGATAGGAGTGCGTGATCTGCTCGCTGGCGATCAGCGCGCCGCGCTCGCGCAGGTGCTCGACGATTTTCGGATTCGCTTTGAACACATGCAGGCCGGCCCAGTGCTCGACATCGGGCGTGAACTCGCCGCGATGATTGACCGGCGTGTAGATGTCGAGGCCGTAGCGTCGGCCGGCGTTGAAGTCGTCGGCGCCGTGACCCGGTGCAGTGTGCACGAGTCCCGTGCCTGCTTCGAGTGTGACGTAGTCGCCGAGGACGAAGACCCCTTCGCGCTCGATGAATGCGTGGCGATAGCGGAGGTGCTCGAGCGACGCGCCCTTGAATATTTTGACGACGGTGTAGTCGTCGCCCCAACCGGCTTTCGTCGCGACGGTTTTCAGCAGCTCATCGGCGACGATGTAGTTCGTCGCATCGTGCTCGACGACGACGTAATCGAAGTCGGGCTTGACCGCGATCGCGAGATTGGCGGGAAGCGTCCAGGGCGTCGTGGTCCAGATGATCGCGTAGAGCGGCTTCTCGATCGGGAGGTCGAGCTGCTGGACCGATTCGTCGGTCATGCGGAAGCGCACGTAGACCGACGGCGACGTGTGGTCCGCGTATTCGACTTCCGCTTCGGCGAGCGCGGACTGGTCGTACCAGCACCAGTGCACCGGCTTGAGTCCCTTGTAGACCATGCCGGTCTGGATGAAGCGTCCGAGGGCGGCGGCGATGGTCGCTTCGTAGTCGTACGTCATCGTGGAGTACGGATTGAACCAGTCGCCGAGGACGCCGAGCCGCATGAAGTCTTCGCGCTGGATGTCGAGGTAGCGCGCGGCGAACTCGCGGCACGCGCGGCGGAAATCGCCCGCGGACATCTCCTTCTTTTTCGAGCCGAGCTCTTTTTCGATCGCCGATTCGATCGGGAGGCCATGGCAATCCCAGCCCGGCACATACGGCGAATCGAAGCCCGCCATCGTCTTCGACTTCACGACGATGTCCTTGAGGATCTTGTTCAGCGCGTGACCGATGTGAATACGTCCGTTGGCGTACGGAGGTCCGTCGTGCAGGACGAATTTATCGCGGCCGGCGGACTTTTCGCGGATGAGGCGATAGAGATCGATTTCGCGCCACGACTCGAGCCGCTTCGGCTCGTTCTGCGGCAGGTTGGCCTTCATGGCGAAGGTCGTTTGAGGAAGGTTCAGCGTTTTCTTGTAGTCACTCGTTTCGGCCATGGTGATCGGGCAAACTAACACGTCATCCCGAGCGCAGTCGAGGGATCAGGGCGCGTGGCGGCGCGCTCATCGCACCACCTCCCGCGCAGTGGCGATGAGCCGTGCGGGCGTCGATTGGACACGCCGCGCATTGAACGCAATCGCATCGCCCGCTTTCAGCTGCCGATCGCTCGTGCACCAGGTCGTGCGGCCGAGCCGCATCGAGCCGAACGGAAACTCGACGAGAACCTCTTCGCCGCTCTGCAGTTTCACGCGCGCCAGCGACGTCACGATGCGCAGCTCGGCGTCCCATCCCGATGCGATCTCGAGAATCGTGCCGGTTGCATCGATGTCGCCGCGAGCTTGCGCCGGTGCGGTTGCGCAATCGGATTCCTCGCCGAGGGCGCGACGCGTTTCGCGCACCGAGGTCATGTCGCTGTCGATCTGATTGATGAAGTCGCGGGTGAGACCGTATTGCTGCGGCGACGTGAACGCGTCCGCGGGGATGAAGAGCGGCTTCGTTTTCGCGGGGTCGGAGAAGATGACGGTGAGTGTGAGGAGGAGGTACATGGTTGTTAGGTTGTTGGGTTGTTGAGTTGTTAGCGCGCCGAACAACTCAACAACCCAACAACCCAACAACCATTCATTACATGCCGCCGCCGGCAGTCAGCGTCCGCGTCGCATACACGCGGAGCTTTTCGCCGGCGTGGAGTTTGTGGCCGCGGCGGAGATCGTTCAGCTCGAGGAGATCGTCGACCGTCAGGCGATGCTTCTTGGCGATGGAGTAGAGAGTGTCGCCGCGCTTGACGGCGTAGTAGACCTCGTCGTCGGCGTGGGCGAGCATCGCGCCGAGCTCGCGGGCGCGGACCGGGAGGTAGAGCGTCGTGCCTTCGCGCGCTTTCTTCGAGGAGGAGAGATTGTTCATGGCCAGGATCGTGTCGACATCGGTGCCGATCGCACGGGCGAGACGCTTGAGTGAATCGCCGTCGCGCATGGTGAAAGAGCAAACGGCGATGCTCTCGTCGTCATTCTTCAATCGCTCGGCACGAGCGAGCACGGCTTCGACCGCCTTCGACGGCACGCGCACGGAAGAACGTCCGGGCGGAAGGACGCCGTGACGGTATTCGGGATTCAGGCTCTTCAGGATCGACTCATCGACGCTCGCCACGTTCGCGAGATAGCGCAGCGACACCGGACCTTCGAGCTCGACCTGTTTCGTGTCGATCGTCTCCGGTGCGCCGAGGGTGAAGCCGTAGGAGCCGGGATCGGTGGCGATCCTGATCGTGGCGAAGAAAGTCGCGACGTAGCCGCGCGTTTCCTTCGGCACGGCGGCGCCGTCGTAGAGCTCCCAGAACGATTTCGCGCCGGTGTCGGCGAGCGCGCGGCGGATCTTGCCCGGTCCGCAGTTGTAGGCGGCGAGGGTCAGCGACCAGTCGTTGAACTCGCGGTAGAGATCCTTGATGTACTGCGCCGCGGCGCGCGTGGAGAGCTCCGGATCGGCGCGCTCGTCGACCCACCAGTCGACGCGCAGGCCGTACTCGCGCGCGGTATCGGGCATGAACTGCCAGATGCCGTGCGCGCCGCTGCGCGAGGTCATCGTCGGCGAGTACCCGCTCTCGATCACCGGCAGGTAGGCGATCCCGCTCGGGAGATCGAACTCCTTCATCGTTTTCTCGATCAGGCCGCGGTATCGCGAGGAGCGGGTGAGGTACGTCTGGATGTCGCCGTGCAGCTCCTTCGAGAAGAGCGAGACGGCGGCGGGGATGGAGCGATGCTCGGGGATGTCGATCGATTTCGCCGCTTCGACGTCGACCACCGGCGCGTTCACCGGCTTCTGCTCGTGCGCAAGGATGTCGGCGTAGACCTGCTCGAAGTCGAGCCGCGCGTTGGTGAAATCGGATTTGATCGGAGCTGCGGTGACGGGGACCGGCTTCGGTGCGGGGACGGGAGCGGTCGCGCAGGCGATGGACAGCAAGGGGACGAACGACAGCACGACGCCGCGCATGAACTTCATCCACACACCCCCGACCGTTCGTTATGTGATCTTCAGATCGACCGATAGCGAAGAGACGTTGGACGATTCGTCGAGCTCGATCGATTTCGTCTCGGTTTGCATCGTCCCGTCGCTCGATTCAAAGGATACCGTAAGTCGCACGGAGCGGCTGCGGGCGAGGACGCCGGACGCGGCCTGCATCGATACGGAACGGTGAAGATCGCGCGGGCGCGGCGCGGGAGGAGGGGGGATGGGGATCTCGATCGGCGTTTCTTTTTTCGGAGCGGCGGGCTGCTTCGGCGTGGTGGCGCGTTTCCGCAGCGCTTCGAGCTCCGCCATGATGTCGACGGACGAGCGCACTTTGACGTGCTTCACTTCCGCCGCCGGTTTCGGCGCCGGCTTCTCGGTCTGACCGAAATCGATCTCCGGCTCCGGCGTCTTCGGCTCGGGCGGCGGCGGTGGCGGCGGGATGTACTGGGTCGGCGGCGGAAGGACTTCCTCTTCGATCGCTTCCGCGGTCAGCGGAATCTCGGCGATCGGCGCGCTGCTGATGATGTCGGCCGGGACTGCGTCGGCGGCGCGTGCGAGGGTCGAATCGGTGAAGACTTCGTCGTCCGCGTTGAGGGTTTCGACTTCCGGCTCCGGCATCGGCGGCGCGATCACTTGCGGTGCAGTTGCGGTCGGGGCGGCCGTGGCTGCGGCGGCGGGGGCCGCATCGGGATTGAAGGCGGGGATCTTTGCGGTAGCGACCGGCGACTGCGGAACCGGCGTGGTGCCGGCGACGGTGCGTGAGGGAGCCGGGTCGTCGGTCGCGCGAACGCGGAACGCGCCGGAGTTGCGTTGCGATGCCGCCGGACGCGCCGGTTCTTCCGCGCCGGTCATGCGGCGGCGCAACGTCCGCAGCGTCGCCTTCGAGATCGTCTTCAACGTTTCGAAGACGCCGTCGCCCTTCGCCGCGACCGCTTCGACCCATTCGTACCGGCGATCCGGATCGAGCGTGTCGAGCAGCGCGTCAACCGAGGCGATCGACGGAAGGTCGCGCTTGTTCAGTTGCAGGACGAGCGGGATCTCATCGATCGACAGGCCGATCTCGGCAAGGTTCTCGCGGAGGTTCTTGAAGCTCTCCAGGTTCGCGTCGAGCATCGCTTTCTGCGAATCGGCCACGAAGACGATTCCGTCGACGCCCTTGAGCACGAGCTTGCGCGTGGTGTTGTAGAAGACCTGGCCTGGGATCGTGTAGAGCTGCAGACGCGTCTTGAATCCGCCGATGACGCCGACGTCGATCGGGAGGAGGTCAAAAAAAAGTGTCCGGTCGGTTTCTGTCTCGAGGCTGACCATTTCGCCGCGGCTCTGCGGCGAGGTCTTGGCGTAGATGTGGTGCAGATTGGTCGTCTTTCCACAGAGGCCCGGACCGTAATAAACGATCTTCGCGGCCATCTGCATCGTCGCGTAATTGAAGAAAACCATTCCGCCCGCGCTCCGATCGAAAGGAGGGCGATGGTAGCACCCGCTACTTTGCAGCCGCAACAATGCGCGCGGCCAGAAGTCTGTAGATCTCTGCGAGTTCCGGCGAATCGCGCAACACTTCTTCGTGCCGCTGCAGCACGGCGGCATCGCCGCGGGCCGCCGGTCCGGTGAAGCGCCGCGCGTCGCCGTGAGCGGCCCAGTTGTCGATCGCGGATCGCGCCAGCGCGGCGATATCGTCACGCGCGCCGTCGATCCCGATCAACTCCTCGGCGACATCGAGCAGCGCTGCGATGTAGTTCGATCCGAAGACGGCGCCGGCGTGGTAGCGGGTCTTGGCGTCGCGCGCGATCTCCGCGAAACGCGCGCCGATTTTCGTCGCAATTGCCTCCGCCACGTCGCGATGCGAACCTTCGAAGACGAGCAGCGTGTCTCGCAAATCGGAAGGCTCGCCGACCGGCGGCAGCGATTTCAGAGGATGGAGCGAGAAGCCGCCGCGAAGTGCGGGAAGCGCGCCGCTGGGATGGACGATGATCGCGTTCGTCTCCGGGATCGTCGCCGCAACCTCTTCGATCGCGCGGTCGCTGACGGCGACTAGGATGATGTCGCTCGTCGCCGCGAGTTCCTCGATCGGTTCGCCGCGTGTGGCGATGCCGGTCAGCGGCCATCCGATGCGGCGCCAGGTGCTTGCGAACGCCCAGGCGGCGCGTCCGTTGCCGATGATGCCGAGTTTCATGCGCGAGAGTGTAAAGGGAGACGGTTCACGCGGAGCTCGCGGAGAGGCGGAGTAGACTGCGAGAGATGCGCTGGACTCTCCTCATCCTTGCAATCGCGATCAACGCCAACGCGAAGCCGCCATCCACCTGCCCCGGCACCGAC
>DATEZA010000132.1:0-2410 GCA_035255945.1 Thermoanaerobaculia bacterium | reverse complement strand
AATCGCCGCATCGAGCTCGCCGGTGCCCTGATTCGTCGAGGCGACCGTCTTCACGATCGGCGGAATCCAGTCGCCGTGCTCCTCGACGAGCGACATCATCATCGTGATCTCGGTGACGGTGCGGTCGGCGCCCGGACGATCGGCTTTGTTGACCACGAAGACGTCGCCGATCTCCATGATGCCGGCCTTGATGGCCTGGATGTCGTCGCCCATGCCGGGCACGAGCACGACCACGTTCGTCTGCACGGTGCGGATGATCTCGACCTCGTCCTGACCCACACCGACCGTTTCGACGAGCACGATGTCGAATCCCGCAGCGTCGAGCAGATCGACGACGTCATTCGTCGCGCGCGACAGTCCGCCGAGGAATCCGCGGGTCGCCATCGAGCGGATAAAGACGCCGCGATCGGTGTAGAGATCCGCCATGCGAATGCGATCGCCGAGGATCGCGCCGCCCGTGAATGGGGAAGTCGGATCGACGGCGATGATGCCGACCCTCTTCTCCTGCGCGCGGTAGTACTTCGCGAGCGCCGCGACGAGCGTCGACTTGCCGGCGCCGGGCGAGCCGGTGATGCCGACGATGCGCGCGTTGCCGGTGGCCGGATAGATATCGGCCAGCAGCCGTTCGGCGCGGCCGTCATCGCGCTCGACCAGCGACACCGCCTGCGCCAGCGCGCGGTACTTGCCACTGCGAAGAGCGCCGGCGAGGTCGGTCAGCTCGGACATGCGCTACCGGGCGCCGTCCGCCAGCAGGTTGCGCGCGATCACCATCCGCTGGATCTCGCTCGTCCCTTCGCCGATCGTGCACAGCTTCACATCGCGGTAGTACTTCTCGGCCGGAAAGTCTTTGATGAAGCCGTAGCCGCCGAAAATCTGCACGCCTTTCTCGGTCGCGCGCACGGCAACCTCGGACGCGTACAACTTCGCCATGGCCGAAGCCTGCGTGACTTTTTCGCCAGCATCTTTGATCGTCGCGGCGCGATAGCAGAGCAGCCGCGCAGCATCGATTTCCGTTGCCATGTCGGCGAGCATGAACTGGATGGCTTGAAAGTCGGAGATCGATTTCCCGAATGCCTGGCGCTGTTTCGCGTAATCGCGCGCCGCCTCGTACGCGCCGCGTGCGATGCCGACAGCCAGCGCGCCGATCGAGATGCGGCCACCATCGAGCACTTTCATGGCGTCGATGAAGCCGTAGCCGATCTTGCCGAGGATGTTCGCCGACGGAACGCGGCAGTCTTCCATCACCAACTCGGCGGTGTCTGAGACGCGCATTCCGAGCTTGTTCTCTTTCTTGCCAGGACGAATTCCGGGACGATCCATCTCCACGGCGAACGCGGTGATGCCGTGCTTCTGATCGGATTTGTCTGTGACGACGAGAACGACCGAGATGTCGGCGTAAGTAGCGTTCGTGATGAAGTTCTTTGTGCCATTGAGCACCCACTCATCGCCGTCCTGCACGGCTGTGGTGCGCATTCCGGACGCATCGCTGCCGGAGCCGGGCTCGGTCAATCCCCACGCGGCAATCCACTCACCCGAGGTGAGCTTCGGCAGCCATTTCTTCTTCTGATCGTCGTTTCCCGCGAGATAGATGTGACCGGTGCCGAGCGAGTTGTGCGCGGCGACGCTGAGCGCGAATCCGCTGTCGACGACGCCGAGCTCCTCGATGACGTGAACGTAATCAACGTACGACAATCCCGCGCCGCCGTACTCCTCGGGAATCGTCACGCCAAGCATGCCGAGGCCGCCGGCGCGCTTGAAAACTTCGGTGGGAAAGTGCTGCGCCTCATCCCACTCCATCAGATGCGGCTTGATCTCGCTCAGCGCGAACTCGCGCACCATCTCCTGAATCTGTCGCTGCTCGTCGGTAAGACGGAAATCCATTCACACTCCTCGAGATCTGTTAGTCCGGGGCGCGCAGGCCGCGCGCCGCACAGGCGGAGAAGGGATGATAGCAGGGGCGGCGGCGCCTGCGGTTATCAACAACAGGCGCTGCACCTTGCCCAAGCACAGACAAGAGTGTCTGTGCCACATCGATCTCTTCCGTTATCGGCATTTGCGCAAGTACCTCGCGGCCGGGGTGGCACAGACACTCTTGTCTGTGCTGGTGAGGCTCGGGAGGACTGAGAAATCAACCTGTGGCTTCTTGCTCCGCTAAATCAGCATCTTGTAAACATCGTTTTTCCGCATCCCGAACTTCTCCGCGACCGCTTTCACCGCGTCGTTCCGGCGCATGCCGCTGGCGCGGAGGCGTTCGAACTCGGCGGCGATTTCCCCGGCTGATGCGACGCTCGCTGTCGCCTGTGTCGCGGCGAAGACGAGCGTGATTTCGCCGTAGATCGATTGGCGCGGGCGGAGCTCCGTCAGGACGTCACTGATCGTGCCGCGGAGGAACTCCTCGTGCAGCTTCGTC
>DATEZA010000131.1:0-20129 GCA_035255945.1 Thermoanaerobaculia bacterium | reverse complement strand
TGTCAATACCGGTGTAGACGGTGGTCGACGAGTAGACCTGCGAAAAGACATCGGTGCCGTCGGACGAAAGCGGATGCGAGATGCGCCGCAGCGTCGTGCCGCTCGCCGGCGGCTGCGTCGTCCAACCAGCAGCGCGCGCGTGCCGGGATAGGTGACGCGCAGCAGCGTGACATCGCTCGTCGCCGAGGTGACGAGCAGCGTCGCGCCCCACGACAACCTGCCGCGGCTCTTCGCGTCGTTCGTGCCGCACGCGCGGTTCGCGTAGTCCCACAAAAACTCCGCGCTCGACGCCTGCGCCTGCGTGGAGATGCAGTGATTCGCGGTGAGGAAAAGATTGTTCGCTTCCTTCTTGTCGTGAATCAGTCCGCCGCTGCAGACGTACAACCCGATTCCTTTCGCGTACGTCATCTGCGCGATCGATGACGAGAGCGCGTCGCGATCGGGAAACGACTGGCAATCGGCGCCGGTGTAGCACGCGTCCGATTCGGGCCGCACCTCGAAATGTCCGATCGAGTCGGCTTCGAACGTCGCGCCTTCAGGCCATTCGAGGGTGATCGTGTCACCGCCGACGGAGGGCGTCCACATGCCGCCGTCGGGCGCACGAAGCTCATCGCCGAACGCGATCGCGGAGCCTTCGTTGCCTGCAACCCAGAGCACTCGTGCCGACACCTCGCGCAGATGGAGCCGCACGCGCTCCGCTCCGATCGAACGAAAGCTCAGCACGCCGCGAGTGCCGGTCGCCTTCGATGACGCCGGGAGCTCGCGCACGATACCGATCTGGTTCTGTTCGTGCGTCGCCGCGCGCGCCGGTGCATCGAGCGAGATCAACATCGGCGCCTTCGCCGCGAACATCAGCACGGGCGCCTCGGTGTGCACAACAGCCGGCGGCGCGCTGCGAAACACGGTGGAGGCGATTGCGAGCAGAAGAATGATTCGTGACATGGCGCTCCTCAGCTCCGCTCGACGCGGATGCCGTATGCGTGCAGCTTGCGATAGAGATTGCTGCGCTCCACGCCGAGGGTTTCGGCGGTGCGGCTCACGTTGCCGGCGAACTCGCGCAGGCGGCCGAGGATGTACTGCTTCTCGAATTCGTCGCGCGCTTCCTTCAGCGTCAGATTGCGCGGGATCTCGGCCGGGACATCACTGCGTGCGCCGAGCGTGACGTCCTCCGCCTCGATCGTCTCCTGCGGCAAGAGGATCGCGAGCCGCTCGATCACGTTCCGCAGCTCGCGCACGTTGCCGGGCCAGTGATATGCCTTCAGCTTCGTCCCCGCGCCGGCCGACAACTTCTTGCGCGGCGAGCCGGTGTCGGCGGCGAAACGGCGGAGGAAGTAGTCGGCGAGCAGGATCACGTCGCTGCTGCGATTGCGCAGCGGCGGCACTTCGATCGGGATCACGTTGATGCGGTAGTACAGATCGCTGCGGAAGTTGCCGGCCTCGATCTCCGACTCGATGTTCTTGTTCGTCGCGGCGATCACGCGCACATCGACGCGGATCGTCTGCTGTCCGCCGACGCGCTGGAACGTCTGCTCCTGCAGCACGCGCAGCACTTTCGCCTGCGTCTTCAGGCTCATGTCGCCGATCTCGTCGAGGAAGAGCGTGCCGCCGTCGGCGAGCTCGAACTTTCCCTTGCGGTCGTCGATCGCGCCGGTGAATGCGCCTTTGCGATGTCCGAAGAGCTCCGACTCGATCAGCTCTTCCGGAATGGCCGCACAGTTGACGTCGACGAACGGCTGATCGGCGCGATGGGAAAGGCGATGCAGCGTGCGCGCGACGATCTCCTTGCCGCTGCCGTTCTCGCCGGTGATCAGCACGCGCGAATTCGACGGCGCCGCACTGCGGATCTGCTGATCGAGTTTCTTCATCGGCTCCGATTCGCCGATCAGCAGCTCTTCGAGCGAGACCTGTTCGCGCCGCAGATCGCGCACCTGCTCGCGCAGCTTGCGATCGGAGAGCGCGTGATTGACGGTGAGCAGCACGCGCTCGAGCGAGAGCGGTTTTTCGAGGAAGTCGTAGGCACCGAGTCGCGTCGCTTTGACGGCGGCGTCGATGTTGCCGTGGCCGGAGATGACGATCACCGGCGGCGCCGCGCTCGAGCCTTTCATCCGCTCGAGGACGGAGAGACCGTCGATGCCGGGCAGCCAGAGGTCGAGGATGGCGAGATCGAATTCCTCCCGCGCAATCTGCGCGAGCGCCTCCTCGCCCGATTCGCAGACGACGGTCTTGTGCCCCTCGTCTTCGAGGATCTGCGAGAGCGTCGTGCGGATCGAAGGCTCGTCGTCGGTGATGAGAATTTTGGCCATGGGTGAAACCTGAAATCTGAAACCTGAAACCTGAAGAAAGCATCTCGGAGCGCGCCCTGCCTTTTTCAGGTTTCAGGTTTCAGGTTTCAGCCTTTCCTCATGCTGGTAACTCAATCTCGAACCTCGTGCCCTTCGGCTGGTTGTCGTGCACCGAGATGTGGCCGTCGTGATCGCGCACGATGCGGTGCACGATGGCGAGGCCGAGGCCGGTGCCGCGGCGTTTGGTGGAAAAGTATGGGAGGAAGAGTTTGTCCTTGTCGGCGTCGGGGACGCCGCGGCCGGGGTCGGCGACTTCGATCACCACGCGATGCGGCGCACGGCGTGCGGTGACGCGGATCTCGCCCGACTCCGTCGCCTCGACCGCGTTCTTCAGCAGATTGCCGACCGCGCGGCGGATCTGCTCCGGATCGATCAGCAGCTCGATATCGTCGTCGACAGTCACGCTGACGCTGACGCCCGGCTTCACATCGCGATAAAGACTCGCCGCCTGTTGCAGGATCTCCGCGAGCTGCGCATGCCGCAGATGCACGGCCGGCATGCGCGCGAAACGCGAGAATTCGTCCACCATGCGCTTGAGCTGACTCACCTCGGTCACGATCGTGCGGCAGCCTTCGGCGATCGCCGGCTCGTTCTGGCCGAACTTTTTTGCCATGCGTTCCGCGGACAATTGAATGGGAGTCAAAGGATTTTTGATCTCGTGCGCGATGCGGCGCGCCGCTTCGTTCCATGCGGCGAGCTTCTGGGCCTGCACGAGCTGCGTCGAGTCTTCGATCGCCAGCACCCAGCCGCGCTCCGTGCCGCCGAGGCGCGCGCAGGAGATTTCGAGGTAGCGCAGCTCGCCGCCGCGGATCAGCGTCACCTCGCGCGTCCGTGTTTTCCCCCGCCGCGTCAGCTCCCCCACCGTTTCGGACATCGGTGCTAAGTCCGCATCGAAGACGTCGGGGATGCGCGCGCGGGGCGGCGGCGCGTCGAGTTGCAGCATCTGCAGCGCCGCGCGATTCACGCTGAGGATCTCGAGGTCATCGGTGAACGCGATGATGCCGGTCGACACGGAATCGAGCACGGTGAAGAGATACGCGCGCTCGGTGTCGAGACGGCGATTGGTGTCGGTCAGCGCGTGCCGCTGCTGCGCGAGCTGCTCCGACATGTCGTTGAACGAATCGATCAGCCGCCCGACTTCGTCCGTCGCCGCGACATCGACGCGGTGCCCGTATCCGCCTTCCGCGAGCTTGTCCGTCGCCTCGGCGAGCGCTTTGATCGGGACCGTGATGCGGCGCGAGGCGTAGATCGACGTCCACAACGTGCCGAAGAGAATCGCGAGCGTGACGGCGAGGAAGAGCGAGGTTTGCGAGGCCTTCAGCGTCGGACGCTCGGCATCGAGCTGCTGGAAGTTTTTGTGCGCGACGATCGCCTCGTTGATCATCCGCGTCATCTCCACCGGGATGTGCACGCCGGTCACCGCGACGTACGGCCCGTCGCCGATACGGCGCGCGACGCGGATCCACTGGCCGCTGACGCCGACATCGATCTTCGTGGTCGTGCTTTTGGTCTGTACTTCGTCGAAGAATCGCGCGGACGGCTCCGGCGCTTCGAACACCGGCGCGCGCGGATCGGCGAGCATCTTCACCAGCGTCGATCCGCGATAGAGCGCGACGGAGTCGACATCGTGAAACTGCTCGACTTTGCGCAGCACCGAATCCATCTGCGCCGGCTCGATCAACTGCGGCGTCGCCGCGAGCTCGCGCGCCGCGCCGTCCGCCGCGCGCGCCGCCTGATCCTGCGACATCTGCGCGATCGACTCCGCGTTCTGCAGGATCGTCCGCACCGGCGTGTTGAACCAGCGATCGATGGAAACGCGCAGGAAATCGGTCGCGATCAGGAACAGCAGAATCACCGGCACGAGCGAGCTCGCGACATACGTCACGACGAGCTTCGTGCGGAACCGCGAGCCGATGATGCCGCGCTGCCGCTCGAGCACGAGCTTCACGATGCCGCGCAGGATCACGAAGAGGATGCCGATGATCAGCAGCAGGTTGATGTTCCACAGCACGAACAACAAAACCTGGCTCGACAGCGCCTCGGGGGACAGCTCTTTCGCGCGCTCGATCAGGTAGTAGACGAGACTCGTGCCGGTGAGCACGAGGAGCGGCACGGTGATGATGAAGCGCGGATCTTTGCGATACCGCAGCAGAAGCTCGCGGAGACTCACGGTTTGGCCTCGGCCGAGGTGACGCGAGTCTCCTTCCAGTGCGTCGAGATTTCCCACGGGATGAAGTAGAGGAGCCAGCCGCGCATCAGGTCGGCTTTGGCGCGCACCTTCATCTTGTACGGACGGCGGCTGCCGATGTCGAAGAGGTTCGGCTCGTCGATCACCGTCATCGCCTTCTCCAGTGAGGCGAGATCGGTGAACGTCTGCGATTTCACCAGCTTGCGATCGCGGCGATAGGTCAGCAGGTACTCGCGCGTGACGGAGTTGAACTGCGCGCTGACTTCGATTCGCGCGCGGGAGATCCCCTCGTCGAACCAGTTCGGGCGGTCGCGGTAGATCTCGACGACGTAGGTGATGAGCGTTTGCGCGCCGCTCCCGATCTGGTCGACGCGGCGCTTGTCGAAGGCGCTGGCAAGGTCGAAACGGACGGTGACGTGTCCACCGACGGAGAGGGCGGTCAGGTTTTCGATTTTGGGGTCAGCCGCGAGGACGGAGCCCGCGAGCAGTAGAGTAAGGATGGAAAGGGCGAAGAGACGCACGGTGTGGCCGTTTTACCACAGTAGGAGCGCGGCCGTCTCGGCCGCAGTCGGCGGGCGTCTCGCCGGCGACAATACCAAGCGACCGGGCGAGGACGCCCGATCGCTGCGGGCAAGGATGCCCGCGCTCCTACGCTTCGGCGTATCCGAGCACGCGGCTCGGCGCCAGTTCTTCGTCCTGCTCGGCGGCGGCTTGGAGGACCTTCTCCACGAAGCGGGAGTGGAGCGCGTGGCCGGCCTTCGAGGCGCTGATCTCGCCGACGATCGGGCGGCCGACGAGCGCGAGATCGCCCAGCAGATCGAGGATCTTGTGGCGGACGAACTCGTCGCGGAAGCGGAGGTCGCCGCTGACCACGCCTTTGTCGTCGAGCACGATGCAGTTCTCGACCGAGCCGCCGCGGGCGAGGCCGGCAGCGCGCATCTTCTCGACATCGCGCAGGAAGCCAAACGTGCGGGCCGGCGCGATTTTCTTGAGGAAACTGTCGTGGTTGAAGTCGAACTGCAGCGACTGCCGTCCGATGATCGGGTGGCTGAAATCGATCTTGTACTTGAGGATCAGGCGATTCGCCGGCGTGATGCGGATGCTCTTCTCGCCCTCGACGATCTCGATCGGCTTCTTGATCCGGAGGACCGGGATCTCGGCGCCGAGGGGGCGGACGCCGGCGGCGTCGATGAGATGCATGAACGGCAGCGAGCTGCCGTCGACGATCGGGACTTCCGGACCGTCGATCTGGATGTCGATGTCGGTGATGCCGCAGGCCATGATCGCCGAGAGGAGATGCTCGACGGTGCCGACCGCGACGTCGTCTTTGCCGACGGTGGTCGCGTAGTCGAGGGCGGTGGTGGATGCCTGGAGGGCGGGGATGCGGAGGCCGTCGAGGTCGGCGCGGACGAAGGTGATGCCACTGCCGGCGGGAGCGGGATGCAGCGCGACGCGGGTGTAGATGCCGGAGTGAAGTCCGATGCCGGTGATGCTGACGGTCGTGTTGATTGTTTTGCGCTGTACGTACATGTCCGGAGCGGAATTAGAGCGAGGGAGGTGCCACGGAGCCGCGCTGCGCGATATTGGTCGTAAGTAGTTCGTTTGCTGTGATTTAGCGAAACTCACAGAGACCGCACGAGAGTGGAAAGTGTGGCCCGGAGACACCGCAAGTGTGGCTGGGATACCACACTACCTCACCAGCTTCTTCGCCGCCGCCGTTTCCCGATCGGCTTCCCGCCGCTTCTCGGTCTCGCGTTTGTCGAACAGTTTCTTGCCGCGCACGACCGCGATCTCCGCCTTCACCCTGCCACCTTTGAAATAGAGGCGCAGCGGGACGACCGTCAGTCCCTTCTCCATGATCTGCGCGTTCAGCTTCTCGATTTCGCGGCGGTGCAGCAGCAGCTTGCGCGTCCGCTCCGGCTCGTGGTTCTCGCGGTTGCCGTGTGTATAGGGCGAGATGTGCGTCCCGACGAGGAACGCCTGGCCGCCCTTCACTTCGACGTAGCTGTCCTTCAGATTCACCCGGCCATCCCGCAGCGACTTGACCTCGGTGCCGGTCAGGGCGATGCCCGACTCGAGCTTGTCGAGGATGAAGTAGTCGTGGAACGCCTTCTTGTTCGAGGCAATCAACTTCTCGCCGGTTACGGGCTTCGTCGCCATGGGGGCGGCGATTGTAGCAACCCGGACGCGATCGGGCCGTATAGTCGCCAAAAGGAAAGGAGATCTCTCTCATGCACAACCGTTTTCTGACGGCGGCGCGGGCGCTCGCGCTCGCCGCGCTGACCATCGGACCGGCCGCGGCAACCTTCGCGCAGCTGCCGCCGCTCATCCCGCGCGAAACGCTCTTCGGCAATCCGGAGCGCGTCTCGCCGCGACTCTCCCCTGACGGCAAACACCTCGCCTGGATCGCGCCGGACAAGAAGAACGTCCTGCAGGTCTGGGTCAAGACGATCGGCAAGGACGACGACAAAGTCATCACCGCGGACAAGAAGCGCGGCATCCGTCAGTACTTCTGGACGGAAGACAACAACCACATCGTCTACGCGCAGGACAACGACGGCGACGAGAACTTCCACCTGTACGGCGTCGATCTCGACAGCGGCACCGTCCGCGACTACACGCCGTTCCTCGGCACGCGCGCGACGCCGGTGGCCAGCGAGCCGTCGCATCCCGACGAGATGCTCGTTTCGATCAACGCGCGCGATCGCCGCGTGTTCGATGTTTATCGCCTGAACCTGTCGACCGGCGCGCTCGTCCTCGATACGAAGAACCCCGGCGACATCCTCGGCTGGATCGCGGACAAGGACCTGCACGTCCGCGGCGGCCAAGCCGTCACACCCGACGGCGGCACCGACATCCGCCTCTACGACAACGGCGAGTGGAAGTCGTGGCTGAAGGCCGCGGCGGAAGACAACGTCGGCGTCCTCGACTTCACGCCGGACGGCAAAGCGCTCCTGCTCGAGTCGTCCCTCGGACGCGACACCGCGGCGGTCGTCGCGCGCAATCTCGCGGATAACAGCGAGAAAGTCGTCGCATCATCGCCGGAAGTCGATGTCGAAAGCGTGTCCTTCAACCCGGTGACGCACGTGCTCGAAGCGGTGGAGTTCGCGCCGGGACGCGCTTCATGGACGATCATCGATCCGAGCGTGAAGGCGGACTACGACGCGATCGGAAAGCTGTACGACGGCGACTTCGCGGTCGTCAATCGCGATCGCGCCGACAAGACGTGGCTGGTCGCGTTCACCGCGGACAAGGCGCCGACGCGTTACTACACGTACGACCGGACGACGAAGGCCGGCATGTTCCTCTTCTCCGCGCGGCCGAAGCTCGACAACCTCCAGCTCGCGTCGATGAAGCCGGTGGTGATCCCGTCGCGCGACGGTCTCAAGCTCAACTCGTATCTCACGCTGCCGGTCGGCGTCGCGCCGAAGAATCTGCCGATGGTGCTCTTCGTCCACGGCGGTCCGTGGGGCCGCGATACGTGGGGCTACGCCGGCTTCCCGCAGTGGCTCGCGAATCGCGGCTACGCGGTGCTGCAGGTCAACTTCCGCGCGTCGACCGGTTACGGCAAGAAGTTCCTGCACGCGGGCGACAAGCAGTGGGGACTGACGATGCAGGACGACCTCACCGACGCGGTGAACTGGGCGATCAAGCAGGGCTACGCCGATCCGAAGAAGGTGGCGATCATGGGCGGCTCGTACGGCGGCTACGCGACACTCGCCGGGCTCGCGTTCACGCCCGATCTCTACGCGTGCGGCGTCGACATCGTCGGCCCGTCGAACCTGAAGACGCTGATCGGCTCGATCCCGCCGTACTGGAAGCCGATGCGCGCGATGTTCGATGCACGCATGGGCAATGTCGACGATCCGAAGGAAGCGGAGCTGGTGAAGAACGCGTCGCCGCTGTTCAAGGCGAACGCGATCAAGAAGCCGCTGCTGATCGGACAGGGCGCGAATGACCCGCGCGTGAACCACGCGGAGTCGGAGCAGATCGTCGATGCGATCGAGAAGAACAACGGCTCGGTGACGTACGTCGTGTACTCCGATGAAGGCCACGGCTTCGCCCGTCCCGAGAACAACATCGACTTCAACGCCCGCGCCGAAGCGTTCCTCGGCCAATGCCTCGGCGGCCGCATCGAGCCGCTGAGCGGCGAGAAGTGGCCGGGATCGACCGCGACGGTGAAGGTGGTCTCGGCGAAGTAGGCAAGCGGACAACAGGTTGTAAGGAAAGGCCGGAGTTGATCTCCGGCCTTTTTTCTTGCAGAGTCGGCCGTCCATCCGCATCGCAATACAGGAGGCAGTAAATGAAAACGGCCGTATGGATCGTGGTGTTGTTTATGTCCCTTTCGAACGTTTACGCCGCCAATCCCGTACATTCCTCGGACGCAGAGTTCGTGCCCTCATCCGATCCCGTCGGAGGGGTTTACATTGCGACATTCGATGCCGACACAATGAACACAGATGCAGTTGTGGCCGATGTCGCGAAGGCGAATGGAGTCGCAGCCGAGCACATTTACCGCCATGCTCTTCGCGGCTTCTCGTTCCGGGCTACCGAGGCTGCCGCACGCGCTGTATGCAAGCATCCTGCGGTAAGCCACGTGTACGAAGCGACGAAGTTTTATGCCGGCGGCGCAGGCTCGCAATCGGGAGTGGCCTGGAACCTCGATCGCATCAACGCGCTGACGTTGTCGTACGACAGTACGTATTCGTGGGCTTACAGCGGTGCAGGCGTAGTGGCGTATGTCATCGACTCGGGGATCAACCCGACAGCCGATTTGCCCGCTTCACGGATTCGGGAGAACAGGAACTTCGTCAGCACGGAATCGCGCACAGATGATTGCGCCCTCCACGGCACCTACATCGCTGAAGTGGTCGGCGGAGCGACCTACGGAGTCGCCAAAGACGTGATCTTCGCGAATTATCGCGTTCTCACATGCCGCAATGAGTGGGCTAGTGAGGCAGATGTCGCTGCGGGTATTGATGCGATGATCGCGACACATGCCGCGCAGCCCTCCGAGTTAGCGGTCGCGAATCTCAGCCTGTACAGCTTCACCAACACCGTTCCGGTAATCGACAGCGCGGTGGGCCGTGCCGTAGCGGCTGGTATCACCGTGGTCACAATCGCCGGAAACATCACATCGCAATCGACGTCGACCAATGCCTGCGCGATTTCACCCGGTCACCTGGGCTACTCGACCTCGCCCAACGGCATCATTACAGTCGCGGCAACGGACAGCAGCGATTCAATGTGGAGCGGATCCAAGGGCGGTGCGTGCGTCGATCTGTTTGCTCCGGGCGCGAATATTTCTGTCGGCGATCCACGCGGCACTTGGTTCGGCACATCGGTTGCTGCGCCGCATGTTGCCGGCGTCGTCGCCATGCATCTCGAAAAAAGCGCGAACCTCGAACCGCAGTATCGAACGCCGGCCCAAATCGAGAGCTCGGTCCTCGGAACTGCACAACGGGGTCTGCTGCTCAATCTGACGACGGGCTCGCCCAACGTTTTCATCTACGATGGATTCCCGAGAAGACGGCCATGCTGCTGAGAGCTCTTTACGCAACTCTGACTGCCCTGTTCGTCATCGCCACCGCCTCAGCGGAGATTCCGCCGCTGCCGGAACAGATGCGAGTGCTGCTTCCGGTGACGGTGATTAACGCCCCCGGAGCCTTTGGTTCCGTGTGGACCTCCGAGCTACGTTTTTTCACTCCTACCGGCGCGCCTCTGGTCTATCCACTACTTGTCGCCGGATGTGAACCTGCGTGTAACGAGCCGATTCAAGCGATCCCCGGAACGGTCTTCCTGGCGGGATTCAAACGTACTGAGCCGGGCGAAACCGGCGGATCATGGCTGTACGTCGAGAAGTCGGCTGTCGACCAGACAGTCGTCACGCTGACGCTGCGCGAGAACTCGCATCTTTTCACCCAAATCCCCACCGTTCGGGAAACCGAGTTCTTCGACGACGCAGTAAATATCGTCGCGGTGCCGTATAACCCGGACACACGTCTCACGCTCCGGGTGTACGCCAGCGAAGATTTCGCCGGTGCGACTGTCCGCTGCCGCGTTCGAGAGGAATTCCCGGACGCCGCGGTGAGCGATGAGATCGTGCCGCTCAGCGTCACGCAGCGTTACTACCAGACCGCATACACCTTCGCTCTCCGCCCCGCTTACGGACAACTCTCCTGGCAACCCACCACCACAACCAGCACCGGCCGCGTCCGCGTCGAGATCACGCCCCTCACGCCCGGCCTCCGTTACTGGGCCTTCATCTCCGCAACGGACAACACGACCCAGCAAACGGTCATCCTGACGACCCGCTGAGCTACAATCCGCCCCCGAATCCGAAGCGGGAGCATTCATGGCAGCGAAAAAGAGCAACAACATCGTTCATGTTGTCGGCACCGGCACGATCGGCGAGCCGCTGATCGGCATGTTCACCGAGTTCAAGGACGCGTGGGGCATCGATGAAGTGACGTTCCACAAGCGGACGCCCAACGCGGACGACCGCGCCATGATCAATCACCTCCTCCATCGCGGCGCACGGCTCGCCGCCGACGATGATGCCCGCGACGATTTCGCGCGACTCGGGTATCGCGTGTCATACACGGCCGAGGAGGCGATCGAGCGCGCGACGGTAGTCGTCGACTGCACGCCGGCGGGCAACGAGAACAAGCACTTCTACCAGCGCGTGAAGGGGCCGAAAGGCTTCCTCGCGCAAGGCTCGGAATTCGGCTTCGGCAAACCGTACGCGCGCGGCATCAACGACGAAGTGCAGTCGCCCGACGAGAAGTACGTGCAGGTCGTCTCCTGCAACACGCACAACATCTCCGTCCTGCTGAAAACGATCGCGGTGAAGGGCGGCAAGATCTCGCTGCACAGCGGACAGTTCGTCTGCATGCGCCGCGCGAACGACGTGTCGGACGCGAAGTCATTCCTCGCCGCGCCGCAGGCGGGCAAGCACGACGATCCCGATTTCGGCACGCATCACGCGCGCGACGCGCATCACCTCTTCCAGACCGTCGGCGAGAAGCTGAACCTCTTTTCGTCGGCGATCAAGATCAACACGCAGTACATGCACACACTCTGGTTCAACCTCGACCTGCATCACGACACGTCGCTCGAGGAAGTGAAGGCGTTGCTGCGCGGGAATCCGCGCGTGGCGTGCACGAACAAACGCTCGGTCAACCAGATCTTCTCGTTCGGACGCGATCACGGCTACTACGGCCGCATCCTCTCCCAGACCGTCATGCCGATGTCGACGCTCACCGTGCCGAATGCGCGCAAAGTCGTCGGCTTCTGCTACACGCCGCAGGACGGCAACTCGCTCCTCTCCTCGGTCGCCGCAACGCTTCGCTACCTCGACGCGAACAAGCTCGAGGAGCGAATCGACGTGCTGCGCCCTTACATGTTCCGCGAGATCTAGGTGGAGTGCGGCGGCCATGCCGCCGCTTCTTCCCGAAAGGGCGGCCATGCCGCCCGCGCCCGCGCCATGCCCGCCGCACTCCGTGCTAAAGTCCGGCCCCGATGGCGTGGTTCCGAAAAGAGAAGAAACCGAAAGAGGCGGTCGAGAAGCAGTCCGCCATTCCGGAAGGCCTCTGGATCAAATGCGATGACTGCAAAGAGATCGTTTACCGCAAGGAAGTCGAGCAGAACTTCAACGTCTGCCCGAAGTGCGGCTACCACTTCCGTCTGAGCGCGCGCGAGCGCTTCGCCATCCTCTTCGACGACGGTCAATACAAGGAATTCGCGGGCAACATCCGCTCCGTGGATACGCTCGAGTTCAAGGACACGAAGCGGTATCGCGACCGCCTCAAGGTCTACGAGCAGCGCGTCGGCAAGGGCGACGCGGTGCTTTGCGCCGAGGGAAAAATCGATGGACTGAACGTCGTCGTCTGCGCGATGGAGTACGCATTCATGGGCGGCTCGATGGGCTCCGTCGTCGGCGAAAAACTCACCCTCGCCATCGAGCGCTGCGTCGACAAAGGGGAGCCGCTGATCATCGTCTCCTGCTCCGGCGGCGCGCGCATGCAGGAAGGGATTCTGTCGCTGATGCAGATGGCGAAGATCTCCGCGGCACTCGCGCGGCTCGCCGATGCGAAGCTGCCGTACATCTCCGTGATGACCGATCCGACCACCGGCGGCGTGACCGCGTCGTACGCGATGCTCGGCGATCTCAACCTCGCGGAGCCGAAGGCGCTGATCGGATTCGCCGGCCCGCGCGTGATCGAGCAGACGATCCGTCAGACGCTGCCCGAAGGCTTCCAGCGCGCAGAGTTTCTCGTCGAGCACGGCATGGTCGATCTGATCACGCCGCGCGCCGAGATGAAGGGCGCGATCGCGCGCTTCCTCCATATTTTTACCGGCAAGTAAGTGGACGCACTCGCGTACCTCGACGCGCTTCAGGCGTCCGGCATCCGTCCCGGCCTCGGCCGCATTCGCGCGATGCTGCGATCGCTCCATCATCCCGAGCGCGCCTATCGATCGATCATCGTCGCCGGGACGAACGGCAAAGGCTCGACCTCCGCAACCTTCGCCTCGATCCTGAACGAATCGGGGTATCGCGCCGGTCACTACACCTCGCCGCACCTCGTCGACATCCGCGAACGCTGGACGATCGGCGGCGCGCTGATCGAGCCGGAGCTCCTACAGCGATCGGTCGAATTGCTGCGCGAAGCGGCGGAGCGCGTGTCGATCACGCCGACGTACTTCGAAGCGCTGACCATCGTCGCATTCGTCGCGTTCGAGCTCGCGCAATGCGAGGTCGCGGTGCTCGAGGTCGGGATGGGCGGCCGGCTCGATGCGACGAACGTCGTCCGTCCGCTCGCCGCCGTAATCACACCGATCGGCTTCGACCACATGGAGTACCTCGGCAACACGCTGCACAAGATCGCGAGCGAAAAAGCGGGCGTGATTCATCGCGGCGCGATCGTGCTGACATCGAACGACGATCCGCTGATCGTGAACGTGCTTCGCAAACGCGCGGAGAAATTCGGCAATCCTTTTTTCGAGGTTCACGACGAGCACGACACGCCGCTCGCCGGTGCGTTCCAGCGGCGCAATGTCGGACTCGCCGTGCGCACCGCGCACGAACTGCGCGCACAGTTGCCGCGGATCACGGAAGAATCGATCGAACGCGGCGTCGAACGGACGCGCTGGCGCGGACGGCTCGAGCATCTGCGTATCGGCGACAAAGACATCTGGATCGACGGCTGCCACAACCCGCACGCGATCGGCGCAGTGATCCCGTACATCGACGAGCGCATCCCGCGTCCGCGGCAGCTCGTGTTCGGGATGATGAGCGACAAGGACGTCGCGATCGCGGCACGCATGCTCTTCCCGCTCTTCGATTCGATCATCGCGACGGAGCCGTTTCCGCCGCGATCGGCGCCGGCGGAATCGCTCGTGGAGATCGCGACGCAGCTCGGCATCGATGCAGTCGCGGAGCCGAAGCCGTTCAACGCGTTTCTGCGCGCGACGCAATCACGCGACCGCGCGATCTTCGTCGGCGGCTCGCTCTACCTCGCCGGCGCCGCGATCGAGTACTTCGATGCGCAGCGCGATCGCGGCAGCGAGTAGCGCGAGCGACGACAGCAGCCACGCCGCGATCACCACCGTGCGGCGGCGGCCGAAGCGCAGCTCGATGTGATGTTGGCCCGCGGGAACGAGCACGCCGAGGCGGTCGAGATCGATGGGCGTCGTGCGGAGGCCGTCCGCGACCCATGCGTTGAAGTAGCTCTCATTGATCATCAGCAGCGCGGGACCGATTGCGTCGATGGCGATCGTCTGCCCTTTGCGCGCGTACGACAGCACGCGTGCATCCGGCGCGGAATCGAACGCGATCGGTGCAACGTGCTCATCGCTCGATTCGATCACGTGCACGGCTTCGTTGACCGAATGCGCGGCGACGGCGTGCGGAATGATCGCGACCGGCGGCGCGGTCGCGATGTCGAGCCAGCGCTTGTTGTGCGTCGCGTTCCAGCGCTCGAGCGCGATGCGGCTGAGCAGCGAATGCATGTTCTCGGGCGATCGCACGAGCGCGTACTGCATCCCCGCGACGGCGCCGAAGATCGGCTCGCGATGTTGCACGCGCAGGTGGTAATCGTCGCGCGACGGAGTCTGGCCACCGGGCAGACTCGTCACCACGACACGGGTCGCCGAGGGAGCTGCATCGGTGCGGTACGGCGCGAACCAGTCGAGCAACAGCGTGCGCGGCAACCAGATCGCGATTGGGATGAACGTGATGAGCAGCCAGATGCGCTTCTGTTTCGCGCGTTCGTAGAACATGCCGGACAACACGACGAGCGCAACCACCGCCACCATCGCGAATTTTTCCGGATAGCGTCCGATGCGGATCGCCGGAAGTGCGTTCACGATTCCGGCGACGATCGGATTCGATGCGCCGAGGGCGAGGAAGAGCATCAGCAATGCGATCGCGACGTAGCGCGAGCGCTGGAACAGCGCGGGAAGCACGATCACGCCGATGAACAGCGACACGAACAGGTACTGGCTCGGCAGCGGAAGCACGGGACCGATCGCGAGCTCGAGCAATCGCTGCGGCGGCAGCGATGCATTGAGCACCGTCTGCGCGGAGAAGCCGTGGGCGCGCTCGACTTCACGCGCGATCTCCGAATACGCGACGAGTTGCGGCGACGCGATCACCGCGGCGATGAACGCCGCGCCGAGGATGCGCAGGACCGGCATGCGTCCGACCGCGATGATCGCGACGGCGATTGCTGCACCGAGGATCGTCACCGGCTCCGTCGCGAGCGCGAGCAAGCCGAATGCAGTGCCGAGGAACAACGCCTTGCGGCGCTCCGCGGCCCACATCGCGAACGGGATCAGCGCGACAGCCGCGATCAGCGTGTAGAACGCGGTTGCGCTGAGCGCAAGTCCGGAGAGCACGTACAGCCACGCTGCAAATCGCGATTGCGACAACGCCCGCATGGCGAACCACGCCGCGATCAAATGGATCAGGAAGTGCAGGTTGAATGCGACATGCGCCGGCAGAAACAGATAGAGCACGTTGTCCGGATAGAACGTCAGCGTGTTCGGATTGCCGGCGAGCGGCTGGCCCCCTCCGTCCGCGAAGTTCCACCACGGGATCTCGCCCGCGCGGAACGATTGCGCGGAGAGAACTTTGACCGGGTAGTGCGTGGAGAAGTTGTCGCGGAAGTAGAAAAAGCAAAAGACAGCCAGCAGACAGCAGACAGCAGATAGCAGGAGAGCGAGTGCGAGACGGCGCATGCCTTCTGAAATTATGTAAGATCGCGGGTCTGGAGAACGCATCATGTCCATCATCGAAGAGCAGCAGGGCGCGGCCACGGGACACGACTTTCTGCACCGCGACATCGACGCCGTCGATCGCGAGATCGCCGACGCCATCCGCCTCGAAACGAAGCGCCAGAATGACACGCTGGAGCTGATCGCGTCGGAGAATCACGTCTCCAAAGCCGTCCTCACGGCGATGGGCTCGGTCTTCACGAACAAGTACGCCGAGGGCTATCCGGGCAAGCGGTACTACGGCGGATGCGGACCGACCGACATCGTCGAGACCATCGCCATCGACCGCGCGAAAAAAATCTTCGGCGCGGAGCACGCCAACGTGCAGCCGCACTCCGGCTCGCAGGCCAACATGTCGGTCTACTTCACCGTGCTCAAGCCGGGCGACACGATCATGGGCATGGACCTCTCGCATGGCGGACACCTCACGCACGGACATCCGCTGTCGTACTCCGGCCGCGATTTCAAAGTCGTCGCGTATCACGTCCGCCAGGAAGATGAGCTGATCGATTACGACGAGATGGAGCGTCTCGCCGACGAGCACAAGCCTCGCCTCATCATCTGCGGCGCCTCGGCGTACTCGCGCGTGATCGACTTCAAACGCATTCGCGAGATCGCCGACCGCAACGGCTCGCTGATGATGGCGGACATCGCCCACATCGCCGGACTGGTCGCCGCCGGTCTCCATCCGTCGCCCGTTCCGTACGCCGATTTCGTCACGACCACCACGCACAAAACGCTGCGCGGTCCGCGCGCGGGACTCATCCTCTGCAAAGAAAAGTACGCGAAGGATCTCGATCGCTCCGTCTTTCCCGGCGTGCAGGGCGGACCGCTCGTGCACATCATCGCGGCGAAAGCGGTCGCATTCGCCGAGGCGCTCACGCCGGAGTTCCGCGAGTACCAAGCACAGATCATTCGGAATGCGAAAGCGCTCGCGCAGGCATTCGCGGACACCGGCTTCCGCGTGATCTCCGGAGGGACGGACAACCATATGTTCCTGACGGACGTCTTTGCCAAAGGGATCACCGGCAAGGACGGGCAGAACGTGCTCGAGTCGGCGAACATCACGGTCAACAAGAACACCATTCCGTTCGACACGCAGAAGCCGATGGTGGCGTCGGGACTCCGTCTCGGCACGCCGGCGGTGACGACGCGCGGTCTGCGCGAGCCGGAGATGAAAACGCTCGCCGGCCTCGTCGCGCGCGTGCTCGAATCGAAAGGCGATGCGGGCGTGATCGATGCGGTGAAGAAGGACGTGAAGGACCTTTGTGATCGGTTCCCGATTTACTGATCCATGAAGCGCTTTCCGTACTACCCGATCTACCTCGACATCGAAGAGCGCAACGTCGTGATCGTCGGCGGCGGCAACGTCTGCGCGCGCAAAGCGGAGACGATGATGAAGTACGGCGCGCGGGTCACGATCGTGTCGCCGGAATTCACGGACGAGATCGAACAGTGGGCGCGCGACGGCGCGCTCGCCATCAAACGCAAACCGTACGAAACCGCCGACATCGAAGGCGCGAACATCGTGATCGCATCGACCGACGATCAGCACGTGAACGAACAGATCGCCGCCGACTGCCGCGCGCGGCGCATTCCGGTGAATGTGGTCGATGTCACGCCACTGTGCGAGTTCATCGTGCCGGCGATCATCGAGAAGGGCTCGATTCAGATTGCGGTGTCGACCGGCGGCAAGTCGCCTGCACTCGCGCGAACGCTGAAAGAAGATCTGCAGCGTGCGATCGGGCCGGAGTACGCCGAGGTGAATGACGTGCTCGGATCGCTGCGGGAGGAAGCGAAGAAAGTGCTGCCGACGGACGTCGATCGCAAACGTTTCTTCGACGCCATCATCGCGAATGGGATCCTCGACATGCTGCGCGAAGGCCGGCGCCGCGACGCGTATCAGGCGATCGCCGATGCGTGCCACGCGGATGGCGTGCCGCTCAGCGATGCCGTGCGGGCAGTGCTCGATTGAAACCGTACGCCGTCATCGCGGCCTACGCGTTTCTCGCACTGATCATCGTTCCCGTTTTTCCGCACTTCGTCTCGCCGAGCGAGACGGCGCGCTGGTTGTCGGACGCGTCGCTCGTCGAGCATCACACGTTCGAAGTCTCGCGATTGCTGCCGATCGTCGGCGGCGCGGGCGAGGATCTCGCGGTGCTCGATGACGGTCGCGTTTATTCGAACAAGGCGCCCGGCTCGGCGTTGCTGACGTTGCCCGGATATCTCCTCGGCCGGATCATCGCCGGTCCGCCGTCCGCGCAGTCGATGCGGACGCAGATCGATCTGATGCGCATCACCGGCGCGACGATTCCGCTGCTGCTCCTCGCGCTTCTGTTCGTGTACCTCGGGCGCGAGTGGCAATCGGAGCGGACGACATTCGTGGTCTGGCTGCTGTTGTTCGCGACGCCGCTGTTCGCGTACGGCTTTCTCCTTTTCTCGCACGCGCTCGTCACGATGGCGCTCTTCGCAGCGTGGGTGTGTCTGTTCGGAGCGCGGCCGTCCCGGCCGCAGCAGCCGGGCGTCTCGCCCGGTTGCGACGAGTCGCGCGGCGGACGAGACGTCCGCGCTCCTCTGGCAGGTGCGCTGATCGGGCTCGCGGTCGCGTGCGAGTATCCGATCGCGATCGCGGCGATCGTGCTCGTCGGCGCACTCGCATCGACGCGCGATTGGCGCCGCGTTGCGCGCGTAATCGCGGGCGGAGCACCGTTCGCGATCGCGCTCGCGATCTATCACCGCGTCAACTTCGGCAGCATCTGGACGACGCCGTATTCATTCGGGCGTTTGAAGATTTATCGGCAGATGGTCAGCGGCGGATTTTTCGGCATCCATGTCCCGTCGCCGGTTCGCCTGCTGCAGATCCTGCTCGATCCCGGCCTCGGCCTGCTCGTTTTCATGCCGTTTTTGATCTTCGCGATTCCGGCGTTGAAGTCGGCGCGCGCGCGACTTGCGCCCGCCGCGTGGTGGAGCCTGGTCCTCGTGCCGGCCTCGATCCTTCTGCTGTACGCGGGATACGAAGGCTGGGCGGGCGGATGGAATGTCGGACCGCGTTACTTGATGCCGGTCGTACCGTTCCTGCTCGCGCCGATGCTCTTGCGCCGGCGCTCGAACGTCGAGACGGCGCTCGCGGGATTCGCGGCATTCGCGGTTGCACTCGCGACGCTCGTCTTTCCGTTTCCGCCGCGCGAGCTCCCGTTTCCGTGGATCTCGCTCGCTGTGCCGCTGCTGGCTCGCGGAGTCATCGCACCGAATGTGTTTCATCTCATCGCGCGTCCGCTCGCCATCGCCGTTCCGTTCTGCGTCGTCGTCGCAATTGCGATTGCCGTGATGAAGCGCGACACGCTGTACGCCGTGATCGGCGTGCTCCTCGCGATCGTGATCGGCTCGCAGGCGGGAAGACTCAGTCCGCCTCCGCTGATGGAGCTCGAGCGCACCTACATCGACGCCGTTTACTTCGAGCGGGCGGACGGTCCGCGCGTCGTTTTTCCCCCGTCACTCGAGCGAAGACGGGAGCGCGATCGCGCCCTTCCGCCGCCTCCCTGGCCCTTCTGAGCGCTGTGCTATGCTCCCCCGTCCGCCATGCCGCATCGCGAGAAAAAAGTCATCGCGGTACTTCCCGCATACAACGCCGAAAAGACCCTCCAGGCCACCTTCGACGACATCCCGAAGGACTGGGTCGACGAGATCCTGCTGGTCGATGACTGCTCCCGCGACCGCACCGTCGAGCTCTCCCGCCAGCTCGGCATCAAGACCGTCGTGCATCAGAAAAACCGCGGCTACGGCGGCAATCAGAAGACCTGCTACCGCACGGCGATGGACGAGTTGGGCGGCGACATCATGGTCATGGTCCATCCCGACCATCAGTACGATCCGAAGATCATTCCGCAGCTCGTCGAGCCGCTGCAGCGCGGCGAATGCGACGCCGTCTTCGGCTCGCGCATGCTCGGCGGACGTCCGATCGAAGGCGGCATGCCGAAGTGGAAGTACTGGGCGAATCTCTTCCTGACCATGGTCGAGAACGCGACGTTCTACATCTTCCTCTCGGAGTACCACTCGGGATTCCGCGCGTATTCGCGGCGCTATCTCGAATCGATCAATTTCGAAGCGAACTCCGACGACTTCGTCTTCGACACCGAGATCATCGCGCAGGGCGTGGCCAAGGGAATGCGCATTCGCGAGGTGCCGATCTCCACGCGCTACTTCGACGAAGCCTCACAGATCGGCTTCTGGCGCTCGGTGCGCTACGGGCTCGAGATCCTGAAGACGATGGTGCTGTACAAGCTCGACAAGAAGCGCATCTGGTCGCATCCGATTTTCCGCGA
>DATEZA010000130.1:0-23025 GCA_035255945.1 Thermoanaerobaculia bacterium | reverse complement strand
TTCCGCGATCTCGAGCTGCACCACTTCGCGGCGATCGCGCCGCCGCAATTCGCTCTCCAGCGACTTCAGCAGATCCTGCACGTCTTCTTCTTTGATCGAGACGTCGGAGTTGCGGATGAGCCGGAACGCGACGGCGGTGCGAAGCCGCAGGCCGGGAAAGAAACGTCCGGCGTGCGACGAGATCACGTCCTCGATCAGCACGAAACGGTTCTTGTCCACGACGTGCAGCCGCGGAATGCTTTCCGGAATCTTCAGCACGACGGCGTGCACGTCGCCGCGCGGCGATTCGAGCAGCAGCGCGAGGTTGAGCGTGAGGTTCGCGATGAAGGGGAACGGATGCCCGGGATCGATTGCCAGCGGCGTGAGGATCGGCTCGAGGTTGTTGCAGAAAAAGTCTTCGAGCGCGGCGCGCTCTTTCTTGCCCAGGTCTGCCACGCGCTCGATCCGAATGCCTTCCTTGCGCAATGCGGGCAGGAGCTCTTCGCCGAGACAGCGATACATCGCCTGCAGCAATTTGTGCGATCGATGACGGACGGTGTCGAGCTTCTCGATGACTTTCGTCGCGTCGTGCGTGGCGTTCGCCGCGATGAGGTCGCGCAGCTCGCCGACGCGGATCATGATGAATTCGTCCTGGTTGTTCGCGCAGATGCTGAGGAACTTGACGCGATCGAGGAGCGGGACGGCGGGGTTCTGCGCTTCGCCGAGGACGCGATGATTGAACTCGAGCCAGCTCAGCTCGCGTTCGAAGAGCGGAATCGGTTGAAATGACGGCGCCACAATCGCCTCGGTCGTCGATCGCACCGACTCAGCGATCGCGATTGCCGGCGTGGGCCGTGACGGTTCAGGCAGCACCGACATGGGTCGTTGATCCTATGCCCCTGCATAAAAAATGCGAAATGGCGGGGTGTAAATTCTGGTGTGCTGCTTCGTGCAGCATTGGTCATTGGTGTACGACAAGCTCTCAGCTTGTCGCCCCCGGTCACCCCGCGGCAAGCTGAGAGCTTGCCCTACACCACCACGCGCCAAGCGCGCCACAGTGCGAGCATTTCCTTCGCCCTCGCGCGCGGCGATGCGGCGTAAATCTTCGCGGCAAGCGGCCTCGTCTTTTCGACAATCGCGTTCTGACGTTCATCGATCGACGCGCTCACGCCCATCTCTTTCGCGACGCTAAGATCGTGATGCAGTCCGAGCAGACTCGACAGCTCGTGCAATGCGGATTCATGCACGTTCATCAGCCTCGGCCAGACGCGCTGAAACAGACGCACGTGATACCACTGGTCCTTCACCCGCATCCGCCACTGGTGAAGATCGCCGCGCATCGCCTTGCGCGCGGCGCGGATGGTGCGCGCGAGGCCATCCTCGACTGCGTCTTCCACATCGTTCAACGCAACGCTATGAATGGCGAGACGTTCGGCAGCGAAGCGCGCGAGCAGGTCGCCCACGGTTTTGTCGAATGCCTCGACATCGGCGTAGAGCGCATCGCGGCGTTCACGCAACCCAACGGCTGCGGCATCATCGATCGCTTCGACTGCTGCAACGGCGGCCGAGACATCGCGATACGCAGCAAGCGCGCGGCCCGCATCGCGATAAAACGCATTCCGCTCGTCGAACGCATCGCCGAGTGCCGCGCGATAGAGCCGCATCAATGCGCGGCTTTCTTTGAACCGCTTGCGCGCCTCGTGCACGCGCACTTCACGTGATGACGATTCGTCGGTGAGTGCGGTCGCGGCGCGCGTGAGCTGCTCGTCCGCGATGCGGCGGAATGCTGCCTCCAACGACTCACTTCGGTGCAGCACGAAGTCAGCGGCCATCGGCGGCGCATTGTACGATGCGCGTCGATGAAGCACCGGTGGGTTCTCGCCGCGCCGCCGCCGCTCGATGGCAAGTCGTGCGACGAAATCCGCATCGGCTTCATCGGCGACCTGCGCATCGCACGCGAGAACGGCCGCTGCATCCTCAGCGTCCGCAAGTGGAAGACGGTGGTCGAGGATTTCGTCTTCGACGCGATCTGGCCCGCGACGAAAGGAAAGCGCATTCGCAAGCGCCGCTACTCGTGGCGCGAGCACCGGCACAAGCTCGCACTGGATGTGTACGAAGGAAAACTCGAAGGCCTGCTGGTGCTCGAAGGTGCGCTGCTCCCCGACTGGGCGGCCGGCGCGCGCGACGTGACGGACGATCCGCTGTTCACGAATGATTCACTCGCGCTGCACGGCGCGAAAACCATTCGCCGCAAACTCTCCGAATAGAATTGCGCGCCATGCGCGTCCGCCTACTCCTCGCGTTCGCGGTCATCTATTTCGTCTGGGGATCGACGTTCCTCGCCATCCGCATCGGCGTGCACGAAGTGCCGCCGCTCCTCTTCGCCGCGATGCGCTTCTTCACCGCCGGCGCGCTCGTCACCGGCTGGATGCTCGCGCGCGGGACGCGTCTGCCGAGCGCCCGCGAATGGCGCTCGATCCTCTTTCTCGCGGTGCCGATCTTCGTCATCGATTACGGCCTGCTCTTCTGGGCCGAACAGCGCGTGACCTCCGGAATCGCGGCGGTGATGATGGCGATGAATCCGTGCTTCACCGCGCTTTCGGAGATCGTTCTCCTGCGCACGATCCGGCTCACGCTGCGGCTCTCCACCGCATTGCTGATCGGCCTGGCCGGCGTCGCCGTGCTCGTCAGCCGCTCCCTCAACCTCGGCGGCGCACCGATCGATCGCGGCGGCGCGATCGGCTTACTCATCGCGTCGATCAGCTGGTCAGTCGCATCCGTGTTGATGGTCAAGCTGCCGCTCCCTGCGGCGAAAGGAATGAGCTCCGGCGCGCAGATGCTCGCCGGCGGAACGATGCTCGTGATCGCGTCCGCGGCGTTCGGCGAGCTCCGCAACTTTCATCCGAGCGCCGTATCGACCGGCACGTGGCTCGCTCTCGCCTACCTGATCTTCTTCGGCTCGATCCTCGCGTTCACGGTGTACATCTGGCTGATCCACCGCGAATCGCCGACGAAGGTCGGCACGTTCGCCTACGTCAATCCGGTCGTCGCCGTGGTCCTCGGCTACTTCGCCGGTGGTGAGACGCTCGATCAGCGAACGATAGTCGGAACGCTGTTCGTGATCGCCAGCGTCATCATCATCGTGACCACACGAGGAGCGCGGGCATCCCTGCCCGCAGTCGCCGGCCGTCCCGGCCGGTGACCGGTCGTCGAGCGAGACGCTGTTCGTGATTGCGACCCTCATCATCGTCGTCACCACGCGAGGAGCGCGGGCATCCCTGCCCGCAGTCAGCGGCCGTCTCGGCCGGTGACCGGTCGTCGAGCGAGACGCTCGCCGACTGCGGACGGGACGTCCGCGCTCCCCCTTGCGGGACGGCGCAACGCGAGATTCGCGCGTCTCACGCCGCTTTCTTCACTTCAACCGGTTGCGGTGCGGGACGGCGCAACGTGAGGTTCGCGAATCCGCCCACCGCGCCTGCGAGCAACACGATCGTCGCGATGAGCGGCGTCGAGAGCCACTGCAGTCCGAGGAGTGCGTCGAGCGAGAAGCGGCCGGGCCCAGTCAGCGCGAGTGCGACCGCGGCCGTCGCGTAGAGCAGCGGTATTTCGACTCCGTTCTGGTTTGCGAACACGCCGTGCCAGTGCACCGTCACCGCGGCCACGATCATGACCGACACGAACAGCGCCGGACCAACCGGCCCGAGCAGCCCGAGTGCGACCAGCAATCCGCCGATCAGCTCCGAGTACGCGGCTGCGGCGGCAAAGAGTCGGCCGGGACGGAATCCGAGGTTCTCCATGAAGCCGGCGGTGCCGTTCAGGCCGTAGCCGCCGAACCATCCGAACGCTTTCTGGGCACCGTGCGCGGCCATGAGGAGACCGAAAATCAGGCGGGCGATGAGCAATCCGAAGTGCATGATTCCATTTCCTTTCGAGTAGTTACTTCTTTTTATATAGTCACACTAAATGCGTAAGTGACTTGGAAATTCCGGGTCTCGGATCGCGTTTTCATTAAGGGATGAAAAAGGACGCAGCCGGACATTCGCCGGAGCTCTGCAACGAGTTCCATCACGCGATCGAGCTGATCGGACGCCGCTGGACGGGCGCGATCATCTATCTGCTGCTGCGCTCTCGCTGCCGCTTCGCCACCCTGCGCGACGCGATCCCCGACATCACCGACCGCATGCTCAGCGAGCGCCTGCAGGAGCTCGAGCACGAAGGGCTGGTCGAGCGCACGGTGCTCCCCGACCCGCCGGTGCGCGTCGAGTACTCGCTCACGCCGAAAGGCAAAGCGCTCGCCTCGGCGATGGACGCGATCGGCGAGTGGGCGCACAAGTGGGGCGGCGCGAAGGCGGAGACGAAGGCGCGGCGCAAGCGCGCCTGAGCTACGTCACGTATTTCTCTGCACCGAGGAAGTGCAGCGAAACGTACTCCTCTTCGCCAATCACCCAGCTGTCGTGCGGCGCCGGCCCGACATAGAACATCGTGCCGGGCGTGAGCTCGATGATGCGGCCGTCATCGAACGCAACCGTCGCTGTGCCGCTGAGCACGAGTCCGACATGCTCGACACCGCAGCGCGATTCGCCGACCGACGGACCGACATCCTCGGACCATTTCCATCCCGGCTGATACGTCGCGCGGCCGATCGTCACGCCGCCGATGCGGATCACTTCGAATCGTCCTTTCGGAAACTCGCGCACTTCGTCCGGCTCATCGAATCGCTTGATGATCACGTCGAGATCGGGCATGGCTCATCCTCCAACTCGAAGATGCGTCCGCGCGGCGATCGGATCTTGGATTTCTGTGCAGCGACTCCGCGGCGCCACACGTCCGGCGTCGTACCGAACGCACCTTTGAATCGCCGGTGCAGATGGCTCTGATCGACGAAGCCGAGGTCTGCGGCGACCTGCGCGATCGGTGTACCGAGGCGCAGGCGGCGCTTCGCTTCTTCGAGCCGCAGGTGGAGGTGATACGCGTGCAGCGGCAGTCCGAATCTGCGCTGAAACTGACGCGTGAGCTGAAAGCGGCTCATCGATGCGATCGACGCGAGCTCGTTCGCGCGCACGTTCGCGTCGACATGCGCGCGCAGGTAGTCGCGGACCCGATCGAGCATCGGCGCATCGACCGGATCGCGTTGCGGCGCGCGGATCGCGAGCGCCGCAATCGCGTCATCGAACAACTCATCTGCGGCGAGCGAATCTTCGCGATGCGCGAGCGCGCGCCAGGCGTCATGCACGCGGCGGCCGAGGATCGGATCATCGAGGATCGTGCGGCTCGATGACGGTTCGCTGCCGGTGAGGATCAGCGACACTGGCACGTACATCATTCGATACGAGTACGAGCCCGGCGTGCCCGAGCGGCCGTCGTGCACCTCGCCCGGACGGATCACCATCACGTTGCCGGCGATGCTGTCGTTCGTCGCGCCGCGGCACCAGAAACGCTGCACGCCGCTCAGCGTCACGCCGATGGCGAACGTGTCGTGCACGTGCCGCTCGTACACATGACGATCGAAGCTCGCTTCGAGCAGCTCGATGCCGTTCGGCAGCACGCGCGACCGCGACCAGTCGCTCATCGCCATCATTTTGACAGCAGCCGGACCGCCGCCCTCGCATTCGCCAGCAGGCGCTTGCGCAGCGCCGCCGGCTCGAGCACTTCGATGCGTCCGCTCAGTCCCTGCAGGACGAACATCGCGTGCTCTTCCTCGTCGAGCTCCACGCGCAATCGCATCCAGCCGTCGCGATCGGGGACATCGCCGTCGATCCGTTTCGCGGTGCGCCATCTCATCAGCTGTTCCGCTGCTTTCGGCTCGATCCGCACCGTGATCGCGTATCGCCGTCCCTTCTCCGCAAACGCGTCGGTCGACGATTTCCAATGCGCGGCGAGATCGAAATCCACCGGCCGTTCCGCCGCGATCTCGAGCATCGTCGCCTTCTCGATCCGCGACACGCGAAACGTGCGGAAGCCCTCGGCGGTCTTCGCGACGAGATACCAGGTCGTGCCCTTCGCCACGAGGCCGAGCGGATCGATCGTGCGCTCCGCGAGCTGGCCGTCGGGCTTGCGGTATTCGATGACCAGCTTGCGATCGCGCGAGACTGCGTCCTGCACGACCGGCAGAAACGCGAGGTCTTCCGCGACGCCGCGCCATCCGCTGCGATCGACGTAAAGCCGCTGCCGGATGAACGCCGCGCGCGCACGCAGCGAAACCGGCATCGCCGCCATCAGCTTGTCGACCGCGCGCTCCGCCGCCGCGGCCAGCGGCACATCGCCGATGACGCGCGGCTGCGCCATCAGCAGCGCGCGGAGCTCGTCGTCATCGAGTCCCGGCACGCGCGTGCGCCACTCCTCGTCGAGCTGCCAGCCGCCGCGTGCTCCGCGCAACGCGAGCACCGGCACGCCGGCGGCGCTCAATGCTTCGAGATCGCGATACGCAGTGCGGTGCGAGACTTCGAGCCGGCGCGCGAGCTGCCGCACGGTCATCTTCCCGTTCGCCTGCAGGAGAAGGAGCGTCGAGAGCAGTCGATCGGCGCGCATTTTGTAATCGTACGGTTCGAATTATGTCGCCCTTTGGCATATATGCCCGGCTACAGTTCGCGTCCGGAAGGAGAAGCAAACATGAAGTTGACTGAATGGCTCCAGGCGCAGCTCGATCGTGAAGCGGAAGGAACGCGGAAGGCACTCGAAGCGGTGCCTGTCGACAAACCGGACTGGAAGCCGCACGAGAAATCGATGCCCCTCGGCGGGCTCGCGTCGCTCGTCGCAACGATGCCGTCGTGGATCGACATGATCGTCAATCGCGATGAGCTCGACATCGCGACCGGTGAAGGCGCGCCGTCGAAAGCGAGCTCGAATGCGGAGCTGGTCGAGATGCAGCAGAAGTCGCTCGAGTCCGCGCGCAAGGCGCTCGCCGGCACGACCGACGAGCACCTCACGACGCCGTGGAAATTGAAGTGGGGCGAGAAGGTGCTGCTCGAGCAGCCGCGCAACGTCGTCATCGCCGACACCATCGCGCACCTCGCGCATCATCGCGGACAGCTGACGGTTTACCTGCGACTGAACGATTGTCCCGTGCCGGCGATTTACGGCGCGTCGGCCGACTCGGGGTGGTAGTGCCGACGTGTCATGCCGAGCGAAGTCGAGGCATCCCCTCCGACGGGATTCCTCGGCCGTCTTCGCGGCTCGGAATGACACATGTCAATCGAACCGTACGAGCCCGCGCCGAGTCGCGACTTTCACCGCCTCGGTGCGGCTCGTCACTCCGAGTTTTTCGAAGAGGTGTCCGAGGTGCGATTTCACGGTGCGCTCGCTGATGCCGAGCGTGTTCGCGATCTCCTTGTTGCTCTTGCCGTCGGCCATCAATCGCAGCGCCGACAACTCGCGCGGCGTGACCTGCATCCGCGCCATCCCCTCGGCCAGCTTCGCCGCAGCCGCCGGCGCGAGATACGTCTTGCCGTTGATCACGTCACGAATGCACCCCACCAGCTCTTCCGCACTGATGTCCTTCAGCGCATACGCCTTCGCTCCCGCTTTGAGCGCGCGCGTGATGTCGTCGTCGGTGTCGTACGTCGTCAGCACGATGACCTTCGCCTGTGGATCGAGCTCGCGAATCCGCCGCACCGCTTCGACACCTTCCAGCACCGGCATGCGCAGATCGAGCAGCGTGACATCGGGCCGGTGCTTCGCGTACGCCTCGATCGCTTCCACGCCGTTCGCCGCTTCCGCGACGACCTGAAGATCGGGCTCGTGCGAAATGATTTTGACGACGCCGGTGCGGACGAGTGTGTGGTCGTCGACCACGAGGACCGTGTGTGCGCTCATGGAGTGGGGATGCTGAAGGATGGCGGCTCCCACGCGAGCACGACTTCGGTGCCGGCGCGCGGCGCGGTGACGATCGTCAGCGATCCGCCGATGCGCTCCGCGCGCTCCTGCATGCTGGTCAGACCGAAGCCGGCGCCGAAGCGCTCTTTGGCGATGCCGCGTCCGTCGTCGGCGATCGACAGACGGAAGCCGACGTTGCGCGTGCTCGATGCGTGGACTTTGATGTTGCGCGCGCGGGCGTGACGCACCGCGTTCGTCAGCGCTTCCTGCGCGATGGCGATGATCTCGCGCTCGACGGTCGCGCCGAGCTCCGGCAGCTGATCGATCTGCAGCTCGATCGGGACATCGGTCGCGCGCCGCGCGAGCTCCGTCGCACGCTCGAGCACCGCCGCAACATCGACGGTCTCCATGTCCTGCGGACGCAGCGCACCGACGGAGCGACGCGCTTCGATCATGTGCGAGCGTGCGAGATCGACGGCGGTCTCGATGCTCTCCGCGGCCGCGGGTGGAACTTGCGGAAGCCAGCGGCGGATCGACTGCAGCTGCATCAGGATCGCCGCGAATCCCTGCGCGAGCGTGTCGTGGATGTCGCGTGCGATGCGATTGCGCTCTTCGAGAATTGCCTTGCGCCGCTCTTCGTCGCGCGATTTTTGCGTGAGTTGTTTCTGATGCAGCGCGAGCGTGACCTGCAGCGCGACTGCTTCGAGCAGGATGCGCTGCCACTGCCCCATCTCCGCGACGTGATGGCCCGCGGTGGAGAGCGCGATCCAGCCGAGGTTGCGCGTGGGGAGTGCGAGCGGCGTGACGACCAGGCACTCGACGCCGGTCGATTTGTTGAAGTCGCGCACGGACTGCGGCAGGCGCGCGTCGTCGCCGGCGTATTCGATCGTCTCGTTCCAGCCGGGCTGAAAGGAGAAGAGGTGCTCGGACATGTCGCGCGCCGGCAAGTTCAACGTCTCCCATCCCGGCTCGCCGATCTTGTAGAAGCGATCGTCGACGTACGCCATCTTCAGCTCGCAGTGCTTGCTCTCATCGTCGAGGATGAAGACGCCGCACGCGTCGCTCTCGCCGTCATCGATCAGCAATTTGATGAAGCCGCGGAAGAACCCCTTGAGGTCGGGCTCGCGGACGAGCAGGTCCAGCGCGAGGCGGACGGTGTACGTCTGCACGTGCGCCATGCACTCCGCACGCTTGCGCTTCTGAATCTCGGCTTCGATGGTGGTGGTCGACGGATCGACCTGCTCCTCCATCGGACACGGGGTTTGGTCGAGCGAGGTCACGGGGGAATTATCGCTCCGGGCGGGAAGGACGCGCATCGTACGAAAGTCGGAGTGCGGCAGCTTGCTGCCGCGGGCGTATGCACTTTCGTTGACTTTCCGCACCAGTCGGCGCCAAATTGTGCATATGCGAACAACGATCACGATCGCCGACGATCTCCTCGCGGAGGTCCAGGAAGTCAGTGGAAAGAGCGGTTACAGCGAGGCGATTGTGACGTCACTGCGGGACTATCTGGCGCTGCGCAAGCGGCTGGCCCTGCTCGAGGATCTCTTCCAGCACAAGCCGCCTCATTCCTACCGGCAGATCAAGACGATGCGGCGGAAGCGGCGATGGTCCTCGTAGACACGAGCATCTGGATCGCGCTCTTCCGAAAGCGCGATAGCCAAATCGCGGAGAAGATCTGGATGCTTGCGGCGTGCAATGAGGCGGCAGTCGCTGGCCCAATCTGGGTCGAGTTTCTGGGCGGCTTCCGGCAGCACTCCGTCCGGAAAGCGTACGAGCATAAATTTCGCGCGTATCCATTTCTTGAGACTACGCGGGACGCGTGGGATCTCGCGGCTGATTTCCTCGCCGCTCACCCGCGGCTGGGTGCCGGTGATGCGATCATCGCCGCGATCGCGATCACTTCCGATGCCGAGCTCTGGACGATCGACAATGATTTCGAGGTGTTGATCGACAGCGGGCTGCGGTTGTTCCGCTGACCGTCCGCCCCCGCATCGTCCGAAAGTCGCACATTCCCCTCCGCCCTTCGAGACCCCACACCACTGCACTCCTGCCCGATTGTTCGCGAACCTCCGCGAACCGATGCTGTTCGGCATGCAAAAAAGCACGATCGATGTCGATTTCCGGTCTCGCCAATCGACTTACCTGCGGAGGAATGCCCAAGTGAAATTTGCAAGGCTCATGATTGCGGTCATCACGTTTTCGCCGATGCTGCTGGCCGGCTGCGCGCGCGCCGGAGCCCAGCCGGCGGAGGCCGCGCCGCCCGCGCCGAAGGTCACCGTGGCCGAAGTCGTCCAGCGCGACGTGATGGACTGGGACGAATTCACCGGACGGCTCGAAGCGGTGAACAGCGTCGCCATCCGGCCGCGCGTTTCCGGTTTCGTCTCCGCAGTCCGCTTCACCGAAGGCGCGCTCGTTCACAAAGGCGACCTGCTGTTCGAGATCGACGCGCGTCCGTTCCAGGCCGAAGTCGACCGGCTGCATGCCGAGCTTGCGCGTGCCGAGGCCACCGTGCGTCATGCGCGCAACGATCTCGAGCGCGCGCAGAAGCTCTCATCCGATGACGCGATGTCGCCCGAAGAAGTCGATCGCAGAAACGCGACCGCGGAGGAATCCGAGGCACAGGTGCGATCGGTTGCGGCGGCGTTGCGCGAGGCGGAGCTCAATCTCGAATTCACGCACGTGACTTCGCCCATCGACGGCCGCGTCGGACGCGCCATCGTCACCGCGGGCAATCTCGTCAACAGCGGACCGCCCGAGCCGACGCTCCTCACCACCGTCGTCTCGCTCGATCCGATCTACGCATCGTTCGATGCGGATGAACAGACGTTCCGCCGCTACATGGCCGGCGCGCCGCGAAGCGGACTGCCGATCCAGATGGCGCTCGCGGCCGACCAGGACTTCCCGCATCGCGGCACATTGAATTTCCTCGACAACCAGATCAACGCGGCGACCGGCACGATCCACGGCCGCACCATCTTCCGCAACTCCGATCACGCGCTCACACCGGGATCGTTCGTGCGGCTGCGCGTGCCCGGCAGCGCGCCGTATCGCGCATTGCTGATTCAGGACCGCGCCGTCGGCACCGATCTCGACAAGCGCTTCGTCTACGTCGTCGGCAAGCAAGGTGTCGAGTACCGCAACGTGCAGCTCGGACCGGTCATCGATGGACTGCGCGTCGTCCGCAGCGGACTGAAAGCGGGCGATGTCGTGATCGTGAATGGGTTGCAGCGCGTGCGGCCGGGCGCATCCGTTGACGCGGAAAAAGTAGCGATGGAACGCGGCCCCTCATCCGGCCTGCGGCCACCTTCTCCCCGTGAGCGGGGAGAAGGAGGTGGGGAGTGAAACTCGCACAATTCTTCATTACGCGGCCGATTTTCGCGGCGGTGCTCTCGCTGCTCATCGTCGTCGCCGGCGGCATTGCGCTGCTGAAGCTGCCGGTGAGCGAATATCCGAGCGTCGCGCCGCCGACCGTCGTCGTGCGCGCGGCGTATCCCGGCGCGAATCCGAAAGTCATCGCGGAGACGGTCGCCGGTCCTCTCGAGCAGCAGCTGAACGGGATCGAGGGGATGCTCTACATGTTCTCGCAGTCGACCGCGGACGGCCGCCTGCAGCTGACCGTGACGTTCGCCGTCGGCACCGATCTCGATCAGGCACAGGTCCAGGTGCAGAACCGCGTGTCGCAGGCACTCCCGCGGCTGCCGCAGGAAGTGCAGCGCATCGGCGTGACGACGGAAAAAGCGTCGCCCGACTTCATCATGGTCGTGCACCTCACCTCGCCCGACAACCGCTACGACATGCTCTACCTCTCGAACTACGCGCACCTGCGCGTGAAGGACGAGCTCACGCGCATCAGCGGTGTCGGTGCGGTGCAGGTGTTCGGCGCGGGCCAGTACTCGATGCGCGTCTGGCTCGATCCGGACAAGCTCGCGTCGCGGCAGCTCACTGCGACCGACGTCGTCCGCGCGATCCGCGAGCAGAACATCCAGGTCGCCGCCGGCGTTCTCGGCGCGCCGCCCGTGCCGAGCGATACGACGTTCCAGCTCTCCATCAATGCGCAGGGGCGTCTCACCACAGAAGAGGAATTCGAGAACATCGTCGTACGCGCAACTCCGGATGGACAGATCACCCGCCTTCGCGACGTAGGCCGCGTCGCAATCGGCGCCGATCAATACTCGATGCGCAGCCTGCTCGACAATCAGAACGCCGTCGCCATCGGCATCTTTCAACGTCCCGGCACGAACGCGATCCAGGCCTCGGACGACGTGCGCTCAACGATGGAGCGCCTGAAGAAATCGTTCCCCGCCGGCGTCGACTACCGCATCGTCTACGACCCGACGATCTTCGTCCGTCACTCGATCAGCGCGGTCGTCGAGACGCTGTTCGAAGCGATCCTGCTCGTCGTGATCGTGGTGATCGTGTTCCTGCAGACGTGGCGCGCGTCGATCATTCCGCTCGTCGCGGTGCCGGTCTCGCTCATCGGCACATTCGCCGTGATGCTGCTCCTCGGCTTCTCGCTCAACACGCTGTCGCTGTTCGGACTCGTGCTCGCGATCGGCATCGTCGTCGATGACGCGATCGTCGTCGTGGAGAACGTCGAGCGGCACATCGAGCTCGGTGCGTCGCCGCTCGAAGCGACGCGCGAAGCGATGAAAGAAGTCTCCGGACCGATCATCGCCATCGCACTCGTGCTCAGCGCCGTCTTCATTCCGACGGCATTCATCAGCGGCCTCACCGGCCAGTTCTATCGCCAGTTCGCATTGACGATCGCCATCTCGACGGTCATCTCCGCCTTCAACTCCCTCACGCTCAGTCCCGCCCTCGCATCCCGCCTGCTCAAGCCCCACGGCGCGCAGCGCGACCGTCTGCAGCGCGCCATCGATCGTCTGTTCGGCTGGTTTTTCCGGCTGTTCAACCGCGGATTCGCGCGCGCGTCGGCCGGATATTCGGCCGGCGTCGCGCGGGTCCTGCGGGTGTCGTTCGCCGCCCTGATCGTCTACATCGGACTGGTCGCGCTGTCGTGGTTCGGACTGAATCACGTGCCGCGCGGATTCGTGCCGCAGCAGGACAAGTCGTATCTCGTCGCGTTCGCGCAACTGCCCGATGCGGCGACGCTCGATCGCACCGAGGGGGTCATTCGGAAGATGTCGGAGATCGCGCTGAAGCAGCCGGGCGTGTCGAACTCCGTCGCGTTCCCGGGACTCAGCGTCAATGGATTCGTGAATGCGTCGAACGCGGGAATCGTGTTCGTCACGTTGAAGCCGGAAGAAGAGCGCGCGGGAAAGCATCTCAGCGCGAACGAGATCGCGGCGGCACTCAATCAAAAGTACGCCGGCATTCAGGAAGCGTTCGTCGCGATCTTCCCGCCGCCTTCGGTGCAGGGACTCGGCACCGTCGGCGGATTCAAGCTGTATGTCGAAGACCGCAGCGGCTCGGGATTCGAAGAGCTCTACTCGCAGGTGCAGGGCGCGGTGGGCGAAGGCTACAAGCGCAAGGAGCTCGGCGGATTGTTCTCGAGCTTCCAAGTGAGCGTGCCGCAGATCGATGCGCACGTCGATCGCGAGCGCGCGAAAACGTACGGCGTCGATCTCACCGATGTCTTCGACACATTGCAGGTCTACCTCGGATCGCTCTACGTCAACGACTTCAATCGATTCGGCCGCACGTACCAGGTCAACGTGCAGGCGGAGCCGAAGTTCCGCATTCAACCCGAGACGATCAACCGTCTGCAGGCGCGCAACGCGAGCGGCGGCATGGTGCCGCTCGGCTCACTGGTCGCGATCAACCGCGGCTACGGACCCGATCAGGTGATGCACTACAACGGTTATCCCGCCGCGGAGATCAACGGCGCGCCGGCTCCGGGATTCAGCTCGGGACAGGCGCAGAGCGCGATCGCCGAAGTGCTGCAGAAGCGTCTGCCGGCCGGGATGTCGTTCGAATGGACGGAGCTCGCATATCAGGAAATCCTCAGCGGCAACACGATGCTGCTGATCTTCCCGCTGTGTGTGCTGCTCGTGTACGTCGTGCTCGCGGCGCAGTACGAGAGCTGGTGGCTGCCGCTGTCGGTCATTCTCATCGTGCCGATGACGATCCTCTCCGCGGTCGCGGGCGTGTGGATCACCGGCGGCGACAACAACGTCTTCACGCAGATCAGCTTCCTCGTGCTGGCCGGACTGGCGTGCAAGAACTCGATCCTCATCGTCGAGTTTGCGAAGCATCGCGTGGAACATGGGGACGATCGCGTGACGGCGATTCTCGAAGCGTGCCGCGTGCGACTGCGCCCGGTGCTGATGACGTCCGTGGCGTTCATCATGGGCGTGCTGCCGCTGGTCTACTCGACCGGCGCGGGCTCGGAGATCCGCCGCGCGATGGGCATCGCGGTGTTCTCCGGAATGCTCGGCGTGACGGTGTTCGGGCTGTTCCTGACGCCGGTGTTTTTCACATTGCTCGGTTCGGTGTTCGATCGGTTCGCGCGTCGCAAGCTCGTGCCGCTCGCGGCTGCGGCGTCGATGGTTTTCGTGCTCGTGCTTGCCCCTCACCCGGCCTTCGGCCACCCTCTCCCCGCCGAGCGGGGCGAGGGTCAACTGGGGTTCTTTCATCGCTTCGAGGATCCGGTGCTCGACAAGCTGGAAGCCGAGGCGGCGGAATCGAATCACGATGTGCGGGCGGCGGTGGCGCGATTCGATGAGTCGCGGGCGATCTTTCGCGAGTCGTCGCTCAATCGATATCCGCACGTCACCGCGAATGCGTTCGCGGACAAGCGCAAAGAATTCGAGGTCGAGACGAACACGTTTCGCGCTGGCTTCGATGCGTTCTGGGAGCTCGATCTGTTCGGACGCGTGCGCTCGCAGGTGAAGGCGGCGAAAGCGTCTGCCGAGAGTTTTCAGGCGTCGCTCGACGACGTGCATGTGGTGATCGCGGCGGAAGTCGCGCGCAATTACTTCGAGCTGCGCGGATTGCAGCAGCAGCTCGCGGTGGGCGAGCGGAGCCTCGCGAATCAACGCGAGACGTTGCGGCTGACGCAGAAACGGCGCGAGGCGGGAGTCGGCGAGGAGCTCGACGTGGCGCGTGCATCGGCGCTGGTCGCTTCGATCGATGCGAACCTCTCGCCGCTGCGCATCGCAATCGCCGCACACGTCAATCGGCTTGCGGTGCTCACCGGACGCAAGCCGGGCGAGCTCGATGTCGATCTCGCGCCGCGCGCCTATCCGCCGCTGGTCAAGGAGCTGCCGGTCGGCGATGTGCAGAATCGTCCCGATGTGCGCGCTGCGGAGCGACGCCTCGCTGCGTCCGTCGCGCGTGAAGGAATCGCGTACGCCGACCTCTATCCGCGCATCACCATCACCGGCTTCCTCGGATTGCTCGCCGGCCGCGGAAATCTTTTCGGTAAGAGCGAGTCGCATTCCTGGGCGATGACGCCGGCGCTGTCGTGGTCCGCATTCGACATCGGCAGCGCCCGCGCGCGTCTGCGCGGCGCGCAGGCGGAAACGCGCGAGGCCGCTGCGCTGTACGAACAAACCGCGCTGCGCGCCATCGAAGAAACGGACAACGCGCTCGTCAACTATCGCGAACAGCAGGAGCGTCTGGTGAAGCTCAACGAACAGGCGCGTCAGAGCACGCGTGCGTCGGACATCGCACGTGCGCGCTATCGCGAAGGCGTCGCCGACTTCCTCGCGCTGCTCGATGCGGAGCGGACGCAGTTGCAGGCGGAGGAGGCGGTGGCCGAGGCCGAGTCGGAAGTGTTCACGGGCGTAGTGGGTGTCTACAAAGCGATGGGAGGGATTTGATCTTCACGCATCGCGGTACCCTTGTGACCTTCAATTGAACGAGCCCACGCAAACATTCGATCGCACGATCACAGACGGTCCGCTCGCGCGGGCCGTCTGGATGCTCGCCTGGCCGACGATGCTGCAGAACGCGATCGCCGGACTGCAGGGAATCATCGACCACATCATGGTCGGCCATTACGTCGGCTACACCGCGAACGCGGCGATCGGCGTGAGCTGGCAGATCATCATCGTCGTCATCGTCTTCATCAACTCGCTCTTCACCGGCATGGTCGTGCTGGTGTCGCGGCTGGCGGGCAAAAACGAGCCGGAGAACGTGAACCGCGTCGTCTACCAGGCGCTGCTCACCGCACTCGGTCTCGCCGCGATCATGGGCGTCGTCGGCTGGCTCGCCGCGCCGGCGCTGCTCAACGTCGTCAACGCAGCGCCGGCCGTGCAGCACGAAGCGCTGCCGTTCCTGCGCATCATGTTCGTCGGCATCGGCGGAATGATGATCGGCTTCATGGTCGGCACCGCGTTTCGCGCGGCCGGCGATGCACGCGCGTCGCTGAAGCTCGGGCTCGCGGCAACGATCCTCACCATCACGTTCAACGTGCTGCTGATCCCGCGGCTCGGCACGACCGGCGCGGCCCTCGGCACGATCACGAGCAATCTGATCGTCGCGCTGTACGGCCTGCGGATGTTTTTCAAGCCGCGCGCGGTGGTTCGTTTTCATCGCGGCATGAACCTCGCGCCCGATGCGGAGATCATCCGTTCGTTATTTCGGTTCGGACTTCCTGCAGGATTTCAGGGGATCGCGATGAACGTCGCGGGCGTGATGCTCGTGCGCTTCATCGGCTCGCTGCCGCAGAGCGCCGCCGCGCAGGCTGCGTACGCGGTCGGATACACAGAGCTCTTTTCGCTGATCACGTGGCCGTCGTTCGGCCTCATGGGCGCCGCCGCCACGATCGCCGGCCAGAACCTCGGCGCCGGCAAACCGGATCGCGCAAAGCACGGCGTGGCGATCGCGTCGCGCATCGGACTCTGCGTCGCGCTCGTCGTCGGCACCGCATTCTTCCTGATTCCTCATGCCTTGCTCGGCATCTTCGGTATGACCGAGCCGCTGGTGACGTCGATCGGCACGCAACTGCTGCATTTCCTGATCCTCTCCGGATTCTTCGTGACCCTCGCGCTCACCTACACCGGCGCGCTGCAAGGCACCGGCGACACCCGCAGCCCGCTCTACATCTCGATCATTTCGCAGATCGTGATCCCGATCGGCATCTGTCTCGTGTTGCAGGCCACCCGCGGCCTCCACGCGACGGACATCTGGACCGCCATCGTCCTCGGCCACTTCACCCGCGCGACGCTGAGCGTGCTGCGGTTCAAGCAGGGAAGGTGGCGGAATATCGAAGTGGAATTGGAAGGGAGGGCGACGGCGGCGTGAAGGGTCTGCTACTGGTTGTAGAAAACTACCGACGAGAAGCTCGTTCTGAGAAACTGAACGCGTGGAATCCACGGTCGAGACGATCGAGCGAACATGCGGCAAAGACTGGCGCGCTCTACGAATCGCGAGACAACATACGGACGAAATCTTCGGACGCTTGCAGACAGCGCTGGCCGATCACCATGACGCCAACTGCTCTGTCGTGGTGACCGGATCCTTGGGACGCGGAGAGATGACACAGAGGAGCGATGCCGATTGGGTTCTGCTCGTCGACGGCCCCTCGGATCCCGCGCACGCCATCGTGGCGCAGGAGATCGGAAAGCGCATTCTCGAGGTCGTTCCAAAGGAAGTGGGACCAACCGGAACCTTCGGCAACATCGTGCCGAGTCACGAGCTCGTGCACTACATCGCAGGCACGCAGGATTCAAATGAGAATCTGACGCGTCGCATCCTGCTCCTGTCCGAGTCGCGCGCGCTGACGAACCCGCTCGTTCGCGAGCGCATCATCCGCAACATCCTTGCTCGGTACGTGATGTACGACCGCTCCGTGCCCAGTCAAACGGGCGCACGCGGAACGATTCCTCATTTCTTGCTCAACGACATCGTCCGTTACTGGCGCACGATCGCATCCGACTACGCATCGAAAATGTGGGAACGCCGAGGAAAGGGGTGGGGCATCCGCAACGTGAAGCTGCGCTTTTCGCGGAAGCTTCTTTTCCTGTGGGGATTGATCGCTGCGTTTTCAGGCGAGCTGTTCGCCACGCCGGAGCTCCACCAGGTGAAGAATGATGAAGAGTACTTTCTGCGGCTTGCGGAGCTGATCCGGACTCAAACCGATGTGTCTCCGCTGGACCTCGTAGCGCGCGTCGTTCTCGAATGCGAGCACGCGGCGGCGATCGGCGACCAGATCTTCACCTCATATGACAAGTTCCTCGGCGTGGTCGCGGACACCGGCTCGCGCAAAAACCTCGAGTCGGTGCGCGTTGAAGATGCACTGAACGATGAAACGTACGACGAACTGCGCGAAGTCAGTCACACGTTTCGTGAAGGCGTGACGAAGCTCTTTTTCGATGATCATCCAAAACTACCGATGCTGATTCGCAAATTTGGAGTGTTCTGAATGAATCCAATCGGCTTCTCGACCGGTGCGCTGGCCAAGGGAGATTTCGAGCTGGGCGTGGACGTGCAGCGCGCGGTATCGCGAATCGACGCCATCGAATTATCGGCGTTGCGCGATCACGAGCTGACTGCACTCATCGAAGCAATCCCTCGCCTTGACCTCGACAACTTCGAGTACGTGTCGTTCCATGCACCGAGCCGGCTCCAGAGGCTCGGCGAGACCGCAGCCTTTGAGATGTTGCGGTTGCTGCCTGAAACATGGCCGATCATCGCGCATCCCGATCTTCTGCAGACACCCGCGCTGTGGCGGCAACTTGGCAGCAGGCTATGTCTCGAAAATATGGATCATCGGAAGACGACCGGCCGCACCGTCGCGGAGTTGAAGGTGCTGTTCGACACGTTTCCCGAGGCGACGTTCTGCCTAGATATCGGGCATGCACGGCAGATCGATCCAACCATGACCTGCGCCATCCTGATGCTGCAGGAGCTCGGCAACCGGCTTCGCCAGCTGCACGTCAGCGAAGTTGGTCCCCGAGGCGAACACCTGCCGCTCGGTGCGACCACGCGAGTGGCCTTCGCACAGATCACTCATCTCATTGCGGGCGATTGCCCGCTGATCATCGAATCGATCATCCCTCCGGACGCGATCGACGATGAGCTCGATGCAGTGATCGCTTTGTTCGATGCCGGCGCTTCACGTCGGGCGATCGCCTAACCGCCATCGTGCGCGGGCGAGACGCCCACGCACTGCGGGCGAGACGCCCGCGCTCCTAACCATCGTGCGGGCGCACGTCGAGAAACACCTCGGACACATACGGCGACTTTTTTCGCAGCGCCTCGTCGAGCTCGTCGAGCGCGCGTGTCAAGTCGCTGCTCTTCATCGGCTGGACGTGAATGCGGGCGACGACGATCGCTTCCTCGGGGCCGACGTACACGGCCTGCATCAGTTCGATTTCTTCCACCGCCGCCGATTGCTCGACGACGTTGCGCAACTCGTCGAGCAGCGGCTGGGGGAGGGAGCGGCCGACGAGGAACTCGGCGAGCGGGCGGGCGAGTCCGAAGGCGGTGATGCCGAGAAGTACGCCGATGAGGATCGAGGCGATCGAATCGGCGGCCGCACTGCCGGTGAGCTGGCGGATGAGCAGGCCCGCGGCGGCGAGCACGAGTCCGACGAGCGCAGCGCTGTCTTCGACTACGATCGCGCGCACGACCGGATCGCTCGACAATCGCAGATACGTCCAGAAATCGCGGCCGTGCGAGCGCGCGTCATTGCGCGCCTGACGCACGCTCTGCGTCCACGAGATCAGCTCCGCGACGAACGAGATGGCGAGGACGATCCATGCGCCGAGCATGTGTCCCGCCTCGCCCGGCGTGATCAGCGTGTAGATCGCGATGCCGATCGAAAAGCAGCCGCCGATCAGAAACGACGCGATTGCCGCCATCAGCGCCCAGAGAAATCGCTCGCGTCCGTGGCCGAGGGGATGCATCGGATCGGGAGGCCTCTTCGCGCGGCGCAGCGACAGCGCGAGCAGCACTTCGTTCGCCGTGTCCGCGAACGAATGCGCCGACTCGGCGAGCATCGCCGTCGAATGCGAGATCAGGCCCGTGATCAGCTTCGCGATCGCGACGACGAGATTCGCCAGCAGGGCGATGATGATCGTTCGCGTGTTGCCGCCGCGCTTCTGCCGTTCGACGGCCGCGCGCGAGCGGCGCCGCACGTGCGTGCTCATGGCCGCGACGAGTAGCGATCGTCGTACCAGGGCTCGGCCGTATCGGAGTAACCGCGCCGCTCCCAGAATCCGCGGCGGTTGCGATCGAGGAACTCGATGCGCTTGATCCACTTCGCGCCCTTCCACGCGTAGAGGCGAGGCGTGATCATGCGGCACGGTCCGCCGTGCTCCTGCGGCAGCGGCGCGCCTTGCCACGTGTGCACGAGCAACACGTCGTCTTCGACTGCGCGCGCGAGCGGCAGATTCGTCGTGTAGTTCTCGCCCGACATCTGCTCGCGGTCGTAGCCGGTGCAGAGAATCCACGCGGCGTTTTCCTTCGGCACTGCGAGCTCCGCGAGTGTTTTGAACTGCACGCCGCGCCAGTGATTGCCGAGGCGGCTCCAGCTCGTGACGCAGTGAAAGTCGCTGATGTCGTCGACCTGCGGCAGCGCCATGAAGTCGCTCCAGGTCAGCGTCACCGGATTCTCGACCAGGCCCGCGAGCTCGAGACGCCAGTCATCCAGCGAGATGTCCGGGACGTCGCCGAGGTCGAGGACAGGCCAGTTTTCGACGGCGCGCTGGCCGGTCGGGACTGATGGAAGGCCGTGGCGATTCAGCGCGCCACGGCCCATCGGTTTCAATCCTTCGAAGCGAACGTCGACGCCGTGTCCGAGCTGCTTCTGCCGCTCGATGTAGCGCATGCGGCGTTCGACGATCGAATCACTCATCGCGACATCGTAACGCTCACCACGTTGCGCCTACCGTCCTTTCGCCATCTCGCCGCGCAGAATCAGACATGTGCTCGTCGCGAATGCGACGAGCGACTCCTTCTCATCGCGCACTTCGCAATCGAGCAGCGCGGTCGTGCGGCCGCCTTTGCGCACCTGCGCATGTGCGGTGACGCGGCCGCTCCACACCGGCTTGAGGAAATTGATCTTCAATTCCAGCGTGGTGAACGTCTCGCCCGGCTCGAGCGTCGTGTAGCACGCGCAGCCCATCGCGAGGTCGGCGAGATCGCAGAGGATGCCTCCGTGCAGCGTGCCCATCGGATTCGTATGACGCGCATCGGCGTCGAGCTCCAGCACCGCGCGGCCTTCGTCGAACGAGACTGCGCGCATGCCGATCAGCTTCGCAACGGGCGGCACGAACTCGGCTGGATCGATTTGGTTCTTCACAGATGCTTCCGCAGTTCCGCGCCGCTCATGCCGGTGTTGTAGACCTTCGTGCCCGGCTCGAACTCCTTGCCGCGCGCGAGCGCGCCAACGATCACCGGATCGAAGCCCGCATCACGCACGAGCTGCGCAGCGATCTCCATCGCGCCGTCGTCATCACTCGCGAGCGGAATGCCGACGCGATCGCCCTCGCGATGCGCCTCGGTCTCCAGCGTCTTGAAGTAGACCGTGTTGAACGCCTTCACCCATCGCGCATCGGGGAACATCGCCGCGCCCCACCCGGCGGAGCCTTGTGCATGATTCGTCGCTTCGCCCGCCGCATCACCATCGCGACGCTCGTATGCATTCGAGGTGTCGAGCACCACCTTGTTCGCGAGCGACACATCGCGCGCCAGCTGCGGCAACGCCACGAGCGGAATCGTCACCATCACCACATCACCGAACGCCGCCGCCTCGGCAGGCGTGCCCGTGGATGCGCGTTCGCCGAGGGATGCGACGAGCGGCGCGAGCTCCTCGGGATGGCGGGAGGCGAAGCGAACTTCGTGACCTGCATCGACCCACAACTTGCCGACTGTCGAGCCGATCATTCCCGCACCGATGATGCCGATTTTCATAGCTCCACTCCGTTAGGCGCCGTGCGCTCACCGCGCGGTTGATCGCCGGTGTTCACCGTGCCCACCGGCTCGATCAACATGATGCGGCACTCCGACGCGGCGAACGGCTTGTGCTCCACGCCGCGCGGCACGACGAACATCTCGCCCGCTTTCAACGAGACCGAGCCGTCGCGGAAATCGATGCGCATTTCGCCGTCGATGATGAGGAACGTCTCGTCGGTATCGGGATGCGAGTGCCAGATGAAGTCGCCTTCGGCGCGCGCGATCTTGAACTCGTAATCGTTCATGCGCGCGACGACCTTCGGCTGGAAGCGTTCGGAAAACAGCGAGAACTTCTGCTCGAGTGAGATTGCTTCGTACATGACTACAATCATTCCATGCGATGGATATATGGATTTCTGCTCTTCGTCACGTTTCCGTTAATAGCGCGCGATTGGCAGCAGTGTCCCGCACTCATCACACTCACGACCACCGAAACAATCTACGCCCTCGGCGACACGCATGCCGATTACAAACGAACCTCCGAGCTGCTCGTCGCGGCGAAGCTGATGCCCTCCGTGCCCTCATCGCCAGATCAGGCGACGTGGAGCGGCGGGCGCTCGATCCTGATCGTGACCGGCGACATGATCGACAAGTGGAAGCACTCGCTCGACGTGATCGCGTTGATGCGCGCGCTGACTGCATCCGCGGCGTCGCAGGGCGGACGCGTCGTGATCTCCACCGGCAATCACGAAGCGGAATTTCTTGCCGATCCGAAAAGCAGCAAGACACAGGAGTTTCAGGGCGAACTGAAAGCGGCGGGCATCAAGCCGCTCGATGTCGCGAACGGAACGGATGCGCAAGGCATCGGCAAATTCCTGCTCTGCCTTCCGTTCGCATCGCGCGCGAACGACTGGTTCTTCGCGCACGCAGGCAGCACGAAAGGCCGCACGCTCGCGCAACTCATCAGCGATCTGCAGACCGGCTTCGACGCCGACGGCTACAACGCAAAAGTTCTCCTCGGAGACATGGGCCTGCTCGAAGCGCGCATGAAACCGCCCTGGTGGGAGAAGGACGGCGACAAACCCGAGCAGAGCATCGCGCGCCTCCTCGGGTACGCCGACGCGCTCGGCGTGAAGCACATCGTGTTCGGACATCAGCCCGGCTCGTACACGTTCAACGACGGCTCCGCGCGCAAGAAGGGCACGATGTTCCAGAACTTCCACGGCCTCGTGTTCCTGATTGACATGGGCATGAGCAAAGGCGTCGATTACAGCAAAGGCGGCGTGCTGCGGATCACGAGCGGCGACGCGACGGCGATGTGTGCGGACGGGACGACGAAGCAGTTGTGGCCTGACGGCTCGACATCATTCGCGGCGTGCACGTCCTCGGCGCCATCGCCCTCTCCGTAGTCACTCTGATCGGTCC
>DATEZA010000129.1:0-15132 GCA_035255945.1 Thermoanaerobaculia bacterium | reverse complement strand
GTACGTGTCGTAGAGGCGGAAGAGCTCCTCGCCGGAGATCGTGCGTTCCCCACGTGCGCGGATGTCGTCAAGTACTTGACCAACGCGCTCCATGCCGGTCGACAGCGTGCGCGAGAACCGCTCTTCTTCCGAACTGAGCGTCAGGATGACCGCTTCACGTCGCTCGACGAGCTCCGGATACGCGCCTTCCATCGATGCCACGACGGAGTCGACGAGATTCGTCAGCAGCACCGGCTGCGGGAGCTTGCGGCCGAAGCGGATCGCGCGGCGAATGATGCGGCGGAGGACGTAGCCGCGTCCTTCGTTCGACGGAATCACGCCGTCGGTAATGAGAAACGTCGCCGCGCGCGCGTGATCGCAGAGCACGCGCACCGCGGTATCGAGCTCGTTGTCCATGCGACGCTCATATTTGTGTCCGCTGATCTCCTCGATCGTCTGCATCAGCGGCGCGAAGAGGTCGATGTCGTAATTCGTCGACGCGTTCTGCAGCACGCTCGCAACGCGCTCCAGTCCCATCCCCGTATCGACCGACGGCGCCGGCAGTGGCGTGAGCACGCCTTCGGCGCTGCGGTCGTACTGCATGAACACGAGGTTCCAGATCTCCATCGTGTCGTCGCCCTCGCCGTTGACGAGCGCGGCGACGTTCTTCGACATGTCGTCTCCGCGGAAGTAGTGGATCTCGGAGCAGGGGCCGCACGGACCGGTGTCCCCCATCGACCAGAAGTTGTCCTTCTTGCCGAAGCGCAGCACGCGCTCGGGCTTCGCGCCCGCCTTCACCCACAGCCGCTCCGCTTCTTCGTCGGCCGGCACATTGCCTTCGCCTTCGAACACGGTGAACCAGAGACGTTCCGGATCGAGCTTCCAGACGTTGACGATCAGGTCCCACGCGAACTTGATCGCGTCTTCCTTGAAGTAATTGCCGAACGAGAAATTGCCGAGCATCTCGAAGAACGTGTGATGGCGCGCGGTGCGGCCGACGTTCTCGAGGTCGTTGTGCTTGCCGCCGGCGCGGACGCATTTCTGCGAAGTCGTGGCGCGGACGTAGTCGCGCTGCTCGCGCCCGAGGAAGCAGTCTTTGAACTGATTCATGCCGGCGTTCGTGAAGAGGAGCGTCGGATCGCCGGCCGGAACGAGCGATGAGCTGGCCACTTCGCGGTGGCCGTTCTTCACGAAGTAATCGAGGAACTGTCTGCGGATGTCATTCGTCGTGAACAACGCGGATCTCCTTGACGATGCTGTGGACGAGCGCGGCATCGTAACCTTCTTTCAACAGCCAAACGGTCAAATTGTTTCGCCCTTCATCCGTGTCGAGATACGCCTCGCCATGGCGCCGTGTGAGGATGCGCATCCGCTTCGCGCAGGCCGCGCGGAGGCCCTCGATTTCCTTCTCCGGATCGAGGTTCGCGCGCACCGCCGCGTCTGTAGTTTCGCGATCGACACCTGCCGCTCGCAGTGCTCGCGTGATGCGCGTGCGTCCGCGGCGCTTCAGCGATTCGTTACGCACGAATGATTCGGCGAAGCGCTCGTCATCGAGCCATTTCTCGTCGCGCAATCGGCCGATCGTCGCGTCGATGACGTCGTTCTCGAATCGCTTCGACAGCAGCTTGCGGCGCAGCTCCGACTCGCTGTTCCAGCGGTAGTTGAGGATGCGCAGCGCGACGGTGTGGCAGCGTTCGAGATCGGTCACAGACTGAGTTTAGCGTGCGGCGCTACGCTCCGCCGGCATGAAGCGAATCGTGCTCTGCCTCGCACTCGTCACGCTCGCCGCACACGCCGCCGACCGCTGGAAACCGGACGATCGCCTGCGCATCGTCAACATCACCGACCCGCAGATTTCCGCGGACGGGAAAACGGTGCTGGCGATCGAAGCTCGTGCGAACGCGAAGGAGAATCGCTACGACAACGAGCTCGTGGCGATCGATGCCGCGAGCGGCGCGAGCGCTCGCTGACGTTCGATCGCCGCGGCCTCGCATCGCCGCGCTGGTCGCCGGACGGCGGCGAAGTCGCGTTCCTCGCAAACGGTGCGACCGACAAACGCCAGCTCTGGCTCATGCCGCTGGCCGGCGGCGACGCGCGACGCATCACCGACGCACCGCGCGGCGTGCAGTAGTTCGCGTGGTCGCCGGACGGCTCGCAGCTCGCGTTCGTGACTGCGATGATTACCTCCTGCGCGAAGAGCCGGCTCCATCGCACATCTGGCTCATCCCCGGATCTGCCGTAGTACGCCTTCGTCATCCCGAGCGTAGTCGAGGGACCTGGGGGCGCGGGTGGCGCGCCGCCCTAACCACCCAGGTCCCTCGACTACGCTCGGGATGACGGAGCAATTCACCGCATCGCGCGGCGACGCGGCGCCGGCGCGACTTCGATATCGATCGTCGCCGTCAGCTCGCCCTTCGATGCAGTGATGGTCGCGCGTCCCGGATTGACTGCGGTCAGCCGCACCGATCCGGGCGCGCTCGCGGTCGTACCGACGCGCACGATTGAAGGATCGGATGACATCAGCGTCGCCTGCACCGGCGGCGTTGCGTTGAGCGTGACGAAATCGACTTCGCCGGCGGTGAGCGTCAGCGTCTTCTGCACGAACCAGAGCGCGGGCTTGACCGGAATGATCGCGTCGTCGTTCAGCAAGGTGCAGAGCGCGGTGGCCTTTTTGATTGTGACCGGTCCCAGCACCGGGTCCGTAGTCACGGTGAACGTCTTGTCGGGACCGGGCGCGATGTTGCCGACGATGTCGACGTGACAGGTGGCGGAGGTCTGGCCCGGCTCGATGATCGCGGTGCTGCCCTGCAGTTTGAAATCGAAGTTCGCGATGGCGGTGCCGTCGTGCGGCACGCACCAGGCGTAGACGCGATCGCTCGCCGGCTTCGACAAGCGCACGGTGAAGGTGACCGGATGAATGTCATTGCCTTCGGGCACGGTCACATCATCGATCGAGAATTCGGCGCCCTGCTCGTCGTCGATCACGTGAATGTTCGACGTGGTGACCGGACCGGCGTCCATGATCGCGGCGCCGTCGCTGAGGACGCCGATCGAGTGATCGGAATCGCCGTTGAACACGCTGTCGTCCTGCAGGCGATGAGTGATGGTCTTCGTCGTCTCGCCCGCGCCGAACGAGATCTTCGTCATCAGCGGCTCGAGGTTGCGGACGAACTCCGCGCCGTTGGGAAATGTCGAGTAGTCGAGTGTGAACGCGCGCGCGGTGTCGCCGCTCCGCTCGAGTGTCACGGTCACGCTGGGCGCGCTCTCCGAAACGTTGTAGCTCGATTTCGTGAAGCGGACGTACGCGGGCGGATCGGCGCAGATGTACGCGGAGCCGTGAATGTTGCCCGTGCCGTTGATGTCGATGTTGACGACGTAATTGCCCGGCGTCGGAAACGCGTGATTGACCTCGCCGCTGCCGTGCACGATCTGCTTCGGCGTGCCGTCGTTGAAATCCCAAGTCAGCGTGTCGCACGAGTCGATGACGTACGGTGCAGGACATGGGCCGGGGTAGAGCGGGATGTAGCAGCTGCCGCTGCGCGGAGTGACGGCGAAATGCACGAGGTGGTTCTGCAGGCACGGCGTCTTCGCGTTGCAGACGGGCGAATGCACGTCGACCGTGTATTGCGAGGGATAGGTTTGGCCGGTGCAGTCGGCGAAGGTGCGGATGGCGAAGAGGAGAATCGTGACGAAAACGGCGCGCCGCATGCGGGTGATACGGATGCGGGTGGCGTGTCGTCGCGAATTACAAATTGTTGCTGAAGTCGAAGGGCGATTCGTCGCTGAACGGATCGTTGTTGTCGCTCGATACCGTCAGCTTCGCTTCCATCTCTTCCTTCGAGATATCCGAGGTCGACTGGATGCCTTGCAGCTTGAGGCGGAACTCGTCCGGGTTCGACGCGCGGCGCAGCGCTTCATCGAGCGTGATCAGGCCGTTCTTGTACAGCGTGTAGAGCGACTGATCGAACGTCTGCATGCCGTACTGCGATGTGCCCTGCGCGATGGCGTCTTTGATCAGCTTCGTCTTTTCCTTGTTCTCGATACAGTCGCGGATGTAGCCGGTGGAGATGAGGATCTCCGCCGCCGGCACGCGTCCGAGGCCGTCCGCGCGCGGCAGCAGCCGCAGCGAGACGACGGCCTTGAGCACCGCCGCGAGCTGCAGACGGATCTGCTTCTGCTGATGCGGAGGGAAGACCGAGATGATGCGGTTGATCGTCTCCGTCGCATCCATCGTGTGCAGCGTGGAGAGCACGAGGTGCCCGGTCTCCGCCGCGGTGAGCGCGGTCTCGATCGTTTCGTAATCGCGCATTTCGCCGACCAGGATCACGTCCGGATCCTGACGCAGCGCGCTGCGCAGCGCCTGCGAGAACGACTTCGTATCGACTTCGATCTCGCGCTGATTGACGATCGACTTCTTGTCGCGGTGGAGGAACTCGATCGGATCCTCGACCGTCATGATGTGCTCGGTGCGATGCGTGTTGATGTAGTCGATCATCGCCGCCAGCGTGGTCGACTTGCCCGATCCCGTCGTTCCCGTGCACAGAATCAACCCCCGCCGCTCCTCGGCGATCTTTTCCAGGACCACCGGCAGCATCAGCTCCCGGATGGAGAGGATCTTGACCGGGATGACGCGCAGGACCATGCCGACCGTGCCGCGCTGTTGAAAGATGTTGCAGCGGAAGCGTCCGAGACCGGGGACGGAGTACGCGATGTCGATCTCGTAATTGTTCTTGAACTTTTCTTTCTGCCGAGAGGACATGATCGAGAACGCCATGGCGATCGTGTCTTCCTGCATCAGGCGCTTGAGCTCCACGAGCGGCAGCAGCTCGCCGTCGACGCGGATGACGGGATGCGAACCGACTTTGATGTGCAGGTCGGACGCGCGTCGTTCGGCGGCAATTTTCAGCAGGTCATTGATATGCACGGGGTCACCTCGTTTGGAACCTTCGATTGTAGCGCGAGGCGCTCCTTACTTGTGGCAGACCGGCAGGTTCGTGCAGACCATGCCGGCGCCGTTGACCATGCGGCAGTACGCCATCCCTTTGTCGCTGAACACATGCGCGAAACGGAACGGTGCGTAACCGATCAGGAAGCCGTCGAGCGGCTCGAACCCCTCCTTGAACGTTCCGTCGACGTTCTCCCCCGTCGAGATCGCGCATTGGAACTTGCCGTTGACGACCCGGCAGTAGTCGGCTTTGCCGTCGCCGTTGACGTCGTAGAAGCCCCTCGGTTCACTACCGGCGGCGAGCTTCGCGGTCCACTTGCCGTCGTTAAATGATCCGCGGAAGTTCATCGCGCATTCGAGCTTGTCTCCGCGGAAGCGGCAGAAATCGAGATAGCCGTCGCCGTTGACGTCGGCGAAGCCGCGCGGCTCGCTGCCGAAATCGAAATTGGTCATCGTCGAGTACGAACCGTCGACGAATCTGGTGCCGTCGCTGGTCGCGCACTTCATCCACATCGGATTGTCGACGCCGCGGCAGTAGCTCCCTTTTCCCTTGCCTTCGATATCGACGAAAAACTTCGGCCGGTCCCAGTAGCCGAAATCGAAACGGGCCGCCGATTCCAGCACTCCGCCATTCCATCCGGTCGCCGTTGCCAGCAGGCAGGAAATACGGTCCGGATCCGAGACCATGCGGCAGAAGTCGGCGCGGCCGTCGCCATTGACATCGATGAATGCCCGGTGTTGATCGTTGTAGCCGCGGTCGATCTTCACCGAGTCGGCGAACTTGCCGTCCTCGAATCGTCCCCTGCTGTTGCCCGCCTCGCCCGTGGAGAGTGCGCAGGAGATGACGTCCACCGAGGTGACGCGGCAGTAGTCCGCTTTCTGGTCGAGGTTCACATCGGTCAACGTCCCGAAATCGCCGAACCTGAAGTGCTCGGATGAGCCGAACGCGCCGTCGTCGAAGCCGGACGGAGTGGCGATCGCGCATGCCAGACGGTCCTTGCCGATCGCGCGGCAGTAGTCTGCTTTGCCGTCGCCGTTGACATCCGCGAAACCGTGCGGCTTGTTGCTGTAGCCTGGATCGAGTCGCGGCGACGACCCCATTTCGCAGCGCAGCCCGCAGGTTGAACCGGGCGCGCCTCCGCTGATCGCCGTGCGCTCCGAGGCCTGCCAGAGCTTGTTCCAATACGTGTCGAGGAACGCCTTCGCCGCCGCATCGTTCTCGACGATGTAGCCGTACTCCTGGAGATACGCGGGGTAGACGTTGTCCGATCCGATGTAGAGCGTCTTGTCGTCGACGATCCAGCTCTTCGCGTGGTTCGCGAATGCCGCACCGGTGGCCCACGCATCGTCCTGTTTGTTGAAGCGAAGCGAGGCGAAGTGGAGGTTCTTGCAGAGCTTCTCGACGAGCTGATTTCCGGGAGGCGCGCCGGGACGCGCTTTCGCCGCCTGCGCGATCATGTTCAAGGTGACGAACGGCGGGATGCCCCACTGGTAGCCGTTGTCGCCCCCCTTCGAACCGAAATTCGAGAGCACGAACCAGATCTCGACGTTGTCGATCAGCGCCTGGCCGAGGGCTTTGAGTGTCTCGTCCGGCCAGCGCTTGATCGGACCGAGCTGAAATCCGATGTCCTGTTGCGACATGCGGACCGTCTTTTTCGCCTGGCGGATCGCTTCGTTCCGCGCGACGTCGCTCATGTAATTCGACGGGCCGTCCGGAAGGAGCTTCGCGTAATTGCCGACGGCGAGGACCGGGACACTTCCGGCGTCAGGAGCTTCGAATGCTTTCGGGAACGCGCGGCAACCGTGCGAGATGGTGTTCGTTTCGCCGTCATACGAGGCCGTCTTCGTGGTTGGACAGAGCGCGGTCCAGAACCGGTCGACGTATTTGTGCGCCGCCGTCACCGCGGGCCCTTCGACTTTCATGCTCACGTCGTGGACGAGGTTCTTGAGCAGGTAATCGTTGGTCCACAGGTTGTGGCCGCCGACGATCGCGGTGGTGTCGTTCGCAATGATTTTCGCGTGGTTCCACGTGAGATTCATCCGCCGGTCGGCCATGACGAAGAGGTGCAGTTTGGAGCCGCGAATCCCGCGCGCATCGGAGATCAGCTGGTTGCGCAGCCGATCCACATCGACCGGTTCGCCGGTCGGCGCGCCGAGCAGGACGCGCACGTAGACCTTCTTTCCGCTCTTCGCGGTCGCGGTCACGGCGTTGCGCAGCGCGGCCATGAACCGGTCGTTCGGATTGCCGAGGCTTGCGATGTCGACGAGCGTGCCACCCTTCGCGACGACGTCGTAGATCTGATCGACGATCTGATCCGCAGGGCCGGCGCAGAGCTGCTTGTCGCCCGCGGCGCGCAACGTCTGGCACGTGCCGGCGACGCATTTTGCGCTGTCGCAGTACGGCAGCCGAAAGTTCGGCTCGCATCCCGGGCCGCCGCAGAGAGGAACGGTCTTCACATCGGAAACGCGCACGCCCCAGATGTTCGGCGTCTGGAGCAGCCAGTCCGCCGGCAGCGCGTTCTTCTGTGTGAACGAGTACGCCGACCCCTCGGCTGCGCCGTTGTCGCGCTTCTTCACGACGCTGTAGATGTTCTGGATGGTGGTCTGGGCGTGAACGAATTGGGCGATAGCAAGGGCAAATACGAGCAGCTTGAGTCTCATACAATTCGCGCGTGCATCGCGACCTCTCGCTTCCTTATGTATTGAAGAGCCCGCCCGATACTAATGCAGATACGGAATTACCGCTCGTGGTCATGCTCCATGGCCGCGGCGCCGATGCGAACGATCTGGCCGACCTCGCGCCGTACATGGGCCCGCAATTCCGCTTCGTCTTTCCGAATGCAGCGAAGCCGTTCGAGGCGATGCCCGGCTATTCATTCGGCTTCACCTGGTTCGACGGCTGGCCCGCCGAGCGCAATTCGCTGATCGCATCACGCGAGCTGCTGCTCCGCTTCCTGGACGAGATCACGGCGCGCTATCCGACGCCGAAAGGCAAGGTGATCCTCAGCGGTTTCTCGCAGGGCGGCCTGATGTCGATCGATGCCGGCTTCCGCACTTCGGTCGAGCTCGCCGCCCTCGTCGTGATGAGTGGCGCGCTGTACGAGGAAGACCTGCCGCCGTTCCGCCGCGACCTGCCGATGCTGATGGTGCACGGCATCGCGGACGACGTAATCCCCGTGCTCGTCGCCCATCGCGCGCGGCGCGTGCTCGAAGATCACGGCGTCGATGTCGACTATCGCGAGTTCCCGATGGGGCATCAGGTGAGCGAAGAATCGATGAGTGCGGTTGCGGATTTCATGGCAGGCCGCTTGCTGTAAACGCGTGTGTGAAAGCCCTCGCCGCCGCCGCACTTTCGCTCCTCTTCCCTCTCGCCGCGCATGCGTCCCTCGCGCGCGCCGCAACGTTCGACGACAAGGTCGAGAACGCCGCGTCGATCGTCGTCGGCAAGTGCGTGAAACAGCACGCGGACTGGGACGCGGACCATCGCTGGATCCTCACCTACTCCACGTTCAACGTCGAGAAATCGCTGAAGGGACAGCGGCAATCGGAGATCACGATCGTGACGCCGGGCGGTTCGGTCGGCGGGATTCATCAGGACACGATCGGCATGCCGGCGTTCCGCGAGGGGAACGACAACGTGCTGTTCATCCGCAACACGGCGGCCGGTCCGACGGTGCTCTATTTCGAGCAGGGCGCGTACGACGTGGTGCGCAGCGACAAGGGCGATCGGATCGTGCAGCCGGTGGCGAGCGACGCGGTGCACATCGATCCGCAGCGCGGCATGGCCGTCGCGCCGGAGGGACCGCGGCCGCTGCCGCAGTTCGAGCGCGAAGTCGGCGAGTCGATGCGGCGCGCGCTCAATCGCATGGACATCGTCCCGCCGCATCCGCCGAAGAAACAGGCGTCGATGGGCGAGATCCTGCGCCGTAACAAGCTGCTGGTGATGCTCGCGGCGTTCGGACTGTTCCTCTCCGCGGGCCAGCTGTTCAAGCGTTAACGCATGGCCGATCCGCAGGCCGCCCTCGACCGCGCGTTCGACGAAAAAAATCTCGTTCTCGTTTACCAGCCGATTCACGACACGGTGTCGGGCGCGATCGTTGCGGCCGAGGCGTTGCTCCGTCAGCGGCGCGAGTCGGGCGAGATTCGCGAGGCGCAGATCATCACGTCCGCGGCGGAGGAAGGGTCGGCACCGGAGCTGTTCCGCCTCGATTCGTTCGTGATGCGCGCGGCATGTCGCGATGCGTCGCGATGGATCGATGTGCGGCTGAACGTCAACCTCTCCCCGCGCGAGTTTCAGGAAGGCAATCTGCTCGCGCGGCTGCCGCCGAACGCGGCGAACGTCGATCTCGAGATCACGGAGACGAGCTACATCGAGTCACCCGAGGAGACGATGCACATGCTCAGTGCGCTGCGCGAGCGAGGCATCGGCTTGTGGCTCGATGACTTCGGCACCGGCCACTCATCGCTCGAGCACCTGCAGCACTTCCCGCTCGATGGATTGAAAATCGCGGCGCAGTTCATGGACATCTCGGACAAGCGCTGCCGCGCGATCACGAAATCGATCATCGCGCTCGCGCACGAGCTCGGCCTGCGCGTGATCGCCGAGGGTGTGGAGCATCGCGAGCAACTGGAGTTTCTGCGGGGCGAAGGATGCGACGCGGTGCAGGGGTTTCTGCTCAGCCGGCCGATGGAGCTGGGTCAGCTGCTGGACAGTATTGATCGCGGCGCCGCTCCAGATCTTCCCGCACGTTCCTCTTGAACTGCTCCTCGCCGTCCCGCATCTGCGTGGCGATGTACTGCGCGATGTCGACGTTCTCCAGGTTCATGCGCACGGTCACGAAGACGCGCACCATCGTGTGATCGGGGATCTGCACGTGATGCAGTCCGCCGCTGTATGCGAGGACCATGCGGCCGTCCTTCACAGCCTGGAGGATGTCGGCGATGCCGCCCCGCACGGTCATCGGATTTCCGTTCGCATCCAGTCCGTTCGCCCGCTTCATCCGCCCCTCGGGCGCAATGACGATCATCGAATGCGGATCGATCCGATTGAGCACTTCGAACCATGTGTGGTCCCGCTCGCGGGTAATGGCGATGACGTGGTGCGCGACGAATCTGAAGATCAGTCCGACGAGCGGCCGGCCCGTCGTTTTGTCCGCCGCCGGGACGACGCCATGCGCCGCGAGCCGCCAGATGAAGCCGTTCGGGACGCCGCCGAGGAAGACCGGCTCGAAGAGGCTGGTGTGGTTGAGGAAGGCCACGATACGGGGGTCCTTCCACGGACGCCGCGGAACATCACCCACCCACTTGAAGTCGTGACGGTAGAAGATCTTGCTGAGGTATTTGAGGATGAGCAGCAGCGTAAAAACGGAGACGCTTCGCAGGAGACCCATCGGGCCGGAGGGTAGCGTTAATCCGGCTGGATTGCCAAGAAGCGTTTCGCGAAGATCGGCCCCTTCCCCTCGTCCTCATGCTTGAAGAAGATGAACGCGCGCTGCCACTGCGCCGCGTCGATGCGGCGGCGCCAAGCATCGAGATCGGCGTCGGTGTACTCGGTGCGGCGCAGGCGCATGTAGCCCCACGATGCGGCCGGCACGATGAGCTTGTCGGGATCGCTGACGTCGTCGGTGTCGGAGAGACACATCGCGGCATCGCGCTCGCGCAGGATCGACATGACTTCGTCATCGACCCATGACTCGTGCCGGAACTCGAACGCGACCGGCTGCTGCCGCGGCAGGACATTGATGAAGTTGCGCAGGCGCTCGGTGTCCTTGCGCTGAAACGGCGGCAGTTGAAAGAGCACCGGACCGAGTTTCGGTCCGAGCGCTTCGGCGACTTCGAAGAGGTGATGGACGTCGTCGCCGCAGTCGACGAGTTTCTTCTGATGCGTGATCCGCTGCGGCGCCTTGAGCACGAACGTGAATCCGTCCGGCACCTCGGAGCCCCACCTGGCAACGGTCTTGGCGTCCGGCATACGGTAGAAGCTGTTGTTGATCTCCACCGTGGAGAACTGCCCGGCGTAGAACGACAGCATCTTGTTCGCCGGAAGGTCGTCCGGGTAGAACGTGCCTTTCCACTCCTTGTAGCTGTAGCCGCTGGTGCCGACGAAAAGATCCATGCGCCGCAGTGTAGGACAAGCTCTCAGCTTGTCCCCCCGGCCGGACGACGGGACGACGGGACAAGCTGAGAGCTTGTCCTACACTCCTACCAGCCCGTTCCGCACGCCGTACCGATACAACCCGATGTTGTCCGTCACGCCGAGCTTGCGCATCAGCCGCGCGCGATGCGTGGTCACGGTCTTCACGCTGATATTGAGAACCGCCGCGATCTCCTTCAGTCGTTTGCCGGTCAGCATCATGGTCATCACTTCGCGCTCCCGAGGAGAGAGGCGGGAGTAGGTCGTGTCGGGAGTGGAGCCGCCTTCGAGCGTGCCGATGATCGCCAGGATGTTTCCTTTTTGGCGGTCCAGCTCGTCAGGCGTGAGTTCCGGAGAGATGGAGTCGATGGCGTTCCTTAATTGCGTCCACATGTCATGCGTAGGGTAAACCCTTCCACGACAATTGCGCTTACTTGGACGCTTCCGCCCGAAATTGCATGGATCGCTGATAATCCGCGCCGTGGGCGACGCCTCCGAGTTCTCGCTGACCACGCGTCTGTTCCTGAAGACGTATCCGTGGCGACGCATCGATCCCGTCCCATGCGCGCCGCTGCGCAAGCCGCTCCGCGACGCGCGCATTGCGATCGTCACGACGGCCGGTCTCCATCTCCCGACGCAGCAGCCGTTCGACAATGAAAAGCGCGGCGGCGACACGAGCTATCGCGTGATTCCGAACGATGCGGATGTCTCGTCACTGCTCGAAGCGCATCGCAGCGAGACATTCGATCACGCCGGCGTGCGATCCGATCCGAATCTCGCCTTCCCGCTCGATCGCCTGCACGAGATGCAGCTGAACCTCGCGCCGCGGCACCTCTCGTTCATGGGCTCCATCACCGCGCCGAATCGATTGATCAAGGAGAGCGCGCCTGAAGCGGCGCAGTTGCTCGTCGATGACGGCGTGGAAGCGGCGCTGCTCGTGCCCGTGTGACCGATGTGCAACCAGGCGGTCAGTCTGATCGCCGCCGAGCTCGAACGCCGCGGGATCGCGACGGTTTGCGTGATTCTATTGCGCGAGATCGCGGAGAAAGTGCGCCCACCGCGCGCGCTCGTCGTGCCGTTCAATCATGGATATCCGCTCGGCGCGCCGAACGATGCAGCGCTGCAAACGAGCGTGATCGAAGCCGCGCTCGCGTTGCTCGAGCGCGATGACGTGCCGGTTCTCATGGAGCGCGGGCGTCCTCGCCCGCAGTGATCGAGCGTCTCGCTCGGTCACCATCGTCGGCGGCCGGGACGGCCGCCGACTGCGGACGAGACGTCCGCGCTCCTCACAACACTTTGACCTGCCCGAATCCCGTCGCATTCGAGCTCTGATCGACCACGCCGACCGACACCGTCTCCGTCGTCTTCTCCATCGTGATCGTGATCCGCACCGTCACGCTTTCACGGCGCTTCAACGACTCCGCCGCGAAGTGAATCGGGTACTCGCTCTTCTTCACCGGCGACGAGCTCCCGTCCGCGCGCGTGAAGCCGGTCAGGACCGTAAAGCGCCCGGCGAGCTCCGTCCCCTGCGGCGTCAGCGTCAGCGCCGAGATCGGAATCGTGACGTCGATCGGCACCGAGACCTTGTCGTCCGCGGTCTCCGTCCGCGCGCCGGCCTTCACGATGATCCCCATCTGATTGTTCTGCGAGATCGCGAACATGTTCGCCGACACCGCCTCGGCCACCTCTGTCTTCCCCGTCTTCACCGCGAACGATTCGCGATTGCGCGCGACGAGTCCCGGCCGCTTCACCTTCACCGTCTGCGAGCGCGTCGCATCCTTCGACGGCGCCTCGCCGCGATATCCGATCGAGTAGTAGACGGTGAGGTCGTTCGCGATGCGATTGAAGCCGCGCAGGAAATCGTTCGTGCCGGTCACGGCGAGTCCGCCGGTGACCGACGCCAGCTCGTGCAGCGACTGATCGGGCGCGATGCCGGGCGACTTCTGCTGCGAACTGTTCGCACGCGTGTTGTCGGTGACGCTCGGCAGATCGATGCCGCCCGACATGCCGGTCGCGGAGATCGGATAGAGCGTCACGCCGGCGGAATTCGCGGCCGAGGTGATCGAGGCAATCAGCGTCTCGTCGCTGTAGTGCAGGATCTCGTTGCGCGGGTTCTGCGTCGCGCCGTCGTCGAATGCGTTCTTGATCGAATCGAGAAACTCGTACATCTGCCGCGCCGCATCCATGGAGAACGATTCGGTGAGGAAGATCAGCGCCTTGCGTCCCTCCAGTCCGCGCACGCCGGCGATCACGTTCTTGAAGCCGTCGCTCTTCGATTGCAGCGCGCCCATCTGGATCTCGGCGAATTGATTGACGATGCCGAGCGCGGAGCTGTACGGCGGCTTCGGCACTTTGGAGCCCGAATCGCCGGTCGACACCATCGAGCCTTCGTGCGGCGCGAGCTGCATGTCGACCGTCAGCTGCCGCAGCGAATCACGCGTCCGCTCCTTATCCGCTTCGAGCGTCGTGGCGAGGCCGCTCTTCGTCTGGATCGCGTTGATCGTGTCGAGCACTTTGGCGCGTTCGCCGGTCATTCCGAGGTCCTGTTTCAGGCCGGGATTCCAGGTGACGACCGTGGCCAGATCGCCGTCCCGCATGTTCTGCTCGACGAAGCTGCGCATCGCGCCGAGGACTTTGTTGCGGTTGAAGGGATGAAGCGTGGTGTTGTCGATGAAGAACACGAAATTGAGCCGGCTGGCGCGCGGCGACGGCGTTTTCGCGTCCGCGGTTTTGATCCGCTCGTCGACCTCGAGGAAGTTCGTGATCTCTTTCTTCTTCCCGTTTTCGTAGATCTCGAAATCGTCTCTGGTAAGACCGGTGACCGGATTGCCGTCTCTGTCATTGACGACGACATCGAGATTCACGACCCGGACTTCGATGGTCTCGCCGTACTGCGGCGGCGGCTGTTGTTGGCCGATCGTTGGAAGCGCCGTCAGCATCAGCAACAGAAGCGCGACGAATTGTTTGCGGAGCATGACCAGGATTATGCGCCTGAGCAGAGTACGATTCCGATCGATGCGCCATTTCGCATGGCTGCTGTTTTTCATAACGTTTCCGGCCGCGGCCGGCACGGTGATCGACTTCGATTGCCACTCCGAATCGACCGCGCCGTACTCGTTCGTGGCGCGGGTCAGCATCGATGGACCGAACGCGCGCTTCGACACGGTGGAAGGACTGCATCCGGTCTTCAACCCGAAGATCACCGTGATCTCGCGCGACGAAGGCGAGACGCTGATCATCATCGATCACAAACAGAAGACGTATTTCATCCGCAAGTCGCATTCGATGTCGGGACCGCTGTCGACGTGGAGGGCGCCGGGAACGCAGAGCGACTCGAAGGTGTCGTTCGACGTCGATCGCACCGAAGACACCGGCACGATCGCGGGAAAACCGGTGCGCCGCTACGACGCGCACGCGGAGTACGACCTGCAGATGAAGATCGAGAACGAGAAGCTCGCCGCGCATGTGAAGGCGGAGGGGACGTTCTGGACGATCGACACGATGCGCAACGACGCGCTGCCGTTCGGACTGGAGTTCGCGTTCAAGAGCGGCTTCGATTCACTCGATCACAAAGTCGAGCGGCGCCTGCCGCGCATCGGCATTCCGATCAAGCAGCGCGTGTCGGTGACGCGCACCATCGCCGGCGGCGCGCCGATCACCGAGCGCTTCGACGCGACGGCGACGAAGGTGTCCGAGGAGAAGCTGGACTTCGCGATTTTTCAGCCGCCGATGGGATACCAGTTCAAGGAGCCGACGTTTGGCTTTGAATGAACCGGGGATTGAATGCAGAACGCAGAACGCAGAGTGAGAATTTAGAAAAGGGACGTGCGCGAAGCGCCACCTCAGTTCTCAATTCTGGCTCTGCGTTCTGCGTTCTGCGTTCAATCTCACGCCGGCGCGATGAATGAAACCCGAAATGCAGAATTCAGAATGAAGAATCAGTGCTGTCCAAGACAACCATTGAAGCGATTCCGGGTAACGATGGGTCAGTAACTTAGGTCGTGAGGTACGAAGCAGGGCGGAATGGGTTGGGGGTAAGCGAGGGGCTATCCAAATTGGGGCAAGAGAGCCTGCG
>DATEZA010000128.1:0-9983 GCA_035255945.1 Thermoanaerobaculia bacterium | reverse complement strand
GTCGAGGTCACGCTGACGACGCCTGATGCATTCGAGCTGATGGCGCGTCTGAACAAACGGTTCGGCGATCAGATCATCCTCGCCGCCGGCACGGTGCGCAGCTCGAACGACGCCGCCACGGCGCGGCGCGCGGGCGCGCAGATCATCGTTTCGCCGCACACGAATGCGCAGGTGATCGAGTACGCGAACGAGAACGACATGCTCTGCGTCGCGGGCGCGGCCAGCCCGACCGAGATCATCACCGCGTGGGAAGCAGGCTGCGACATCGTCAAGATCTACCCGGCGCAGTACCTCGGCGGTCCCGATTTCATCCGCACGATCCGCGGCCCGATTCGCGACGTGCCGATGCTCGCCGGCGGCCCCGTCCCGCTCGACATGATCGAGCCGTACCTCGACTCCGGCTGCATCGCCGTGAACCTCGGCCCCTCGCTCGCCGTACCCGACCTCGTGCGGAGCGGCGACTGGGAAGAGATCGGACGCCGCGCGGTGCTGGCAACGTCGATCATTCAGTCGCGGCGCGAGACGGCGGAAGAGACCACGTACGTCCATTGATCCTCCTACTCGCGCTTTTCCTCGCCAATCCGTTCCCGTCGCCGAACAAGACGACGTGGATGCGTCCCGAGTCGTTTCATCTCGCGATCGGGCTCTCGCGCGCCGAGGCGTTGAAGCGCCTCGGTGACGGCGGCTGGAAAACGAAGCCGGGCAAAAATGCGAGCGAGCTCGTCGTTGACTACAGCGATGCCGATTCCTTCACGCTGCAGTTCCGGAAGAACCGACTGAAGGCCGTCCGCTTTGAGCACTTCGCCTTCCTTCAGGATGCGCACGCCGCGTTCGCCGAGGAGACCACGTACCTCCGCGAGGTGTTCGGCGCGCCGAAAAAGATGAAGACGAGCACGGTCGTGGTGTACGACCGGATGCTGCCGAACATCATGGTGGTGCTGTCGGCGGACCCGAAATCGGAAAACGGGCAGAAGGGGCTGGGTCTACTCGTGGTGCGCTACTTCGACCCGCTTTGAAGCTCATGCCGAGCGTCCGGCCCCTCACCCGGGCGCGATCAGCGCTGCGCCGTCGCTGGTCCCTCGACTACGCTCGGGACAGAGGCGGTTGCCGTCCGCTTCTGCGCTTTGCCCTCGTGCACGTAGATGCCTTCGCCCAGCGTGCCGACGTAGATGCGATCGTGATGGAACGCATCGCGCGCAACCGATGTCACCTCCGCGCTGCGCGACGGCATCTCGAACGACATCCAGTCGCTCTGTCCCGGATCGCCGACGAGCAGCTCGCGCTGCTGCCGCGACGCAAGGTAGAGATGATCGCCTTCGCCGAACACCGACGCGTACTGCGCATCGGGCGCCTCGACCTCATGCCAGCGGCGATCGTCATCGAGCTGCCCCGCCTTCACGCCCTGCGCGCCGGCCACGAAGATGATGTTGTTGCGCAGCGCGAGCGTGCGTCCGCGCACCGGCGCGCCTGCGACATGGGTCCAGCGCTCGCCGTCGAACACCGCGAGGCCGCTGCTCGTCAGCGCATAGAGCGCCCGCTTCCCGCCGAGGAAGCCGACCGTAATATCGACGGTACGCAGCTCTTCGCCCGCGAGGCGATACCAGTTCTTGCCTGCGTCGCGCGTCGTGAACACACCCTCGGACGTCGCGGCGAATGAACGCAGCTGATTGAATCGAACGATTTTCTCGACGCGGATCGGGAACGCCGACGGCGCGCTCTGCGTCCACTCCTTGCCGTCGCTGCTCCAGAAAAATCCTTTGTCGGTTCCGGCGACGAAGCGCGTCTCCGCATCCCTGTCATCGCTGATCACGAGCGACAGCACCTCGGGCAGCTTCGTCGTGCTGAGCTTCGACCACGATTTGCCTGCGTCATTCGAAACGTAAATCCCCGAGGCCGCACCGCCGAATGAGACCGCGGCGTACGCGCGGTCCTTCAGCACCGGATCGGCGACGACGGTCGATATACGCACATTGCGCAATCCATCCGAGGCCCGAACGAATGTCTTCGCACGATCCTCGGAGACGTAAATGCCGTCACCTTCGACGCCGAGCACGACGCGATCGGGACGTTGCGAAGTCAGCGCGATCGAGTTGATGACCAGCCCCTCGTCCGACACGACGTACCAGCTCTTGCCGTGATCGTCGGTGCGATACAGCCCCGCGACCGAGCCGGCGTAGAGCGAATCGCGATCGCACGGATCGATCTCGATGTCGTGGATGCGGCGGTTGTCGAAGCCGTTGCGGAAGCGCGTCCAGTTGTCGCCGCGATCGGCCGTGTTGTAGACCCAGCCGCAGGTCGAGACCCAGATGTTGTCCGGATCATCCGGCTCCATCGTGATCGCGAACATGTCGGTGTCGAGCACCATGCCGTTGTTGATCAGCTTCCAGGCCTTGCCGCCGTCATCCGTGCGCCAGCCCTGGCGCCACGTGCCGATGTAGATGCGGTCGCGCGAGCGAGGGTCGACGGCCAGTGATTCGACGTCGATCTGATTCGAGATCTTCGACCACGTCTCGCCGCCGTCGGTGCTGCGATAGACGCCGGTCAGTCCGCCGGCGAGGATGAAGTCCGCGTCGTGCGAATCGATGGCGATCGCGCGGACGGAGAGGTCTTCGAGTCCTGCGTCGCGCCGGATCCAGTTCTTGCCGCCATCGTCGGAGCGCGCGATCACGCCGCCTCCCCAGAGTCCCCAGCAGGCGGCCCAGAGGCGGCCCTGCCGGTCGATCATGAGGTTGTCGACGACGTAGCCCGGAAACGGGACGCCGACACGCGGGTTTTGCCAAGTGCGCGCGCCGTCGTTGGAGACGTACACCTCGCCGCCGCTGGTGCCGACATAGTAACGATCGGGATTCGCCGGATCGACGATCAACGCCCGCACGTCCGCCCCGAACAACCCACCCCGCCGCCACTGCGCCGCGACCGGAAGCGTCAAAAGGATCACGAGGAGAATCAAGGATTTACGCATTGGAGTCCGATGGACATGTATTTACCACAGACCGGCTCAAGCAAGGTTTATGACAAGAGTCAGATAGCAGACGGCAGATAGCAGATAGCAGCCCGCCGGCCGCCCCTGCTATCCGCTATCTGCTATCTGTTATCTGCTATCTGCTATCTTGCCCGCGTCATGGCCACTCTCCGCACGTGCCTCTTTCCCTGCGCCGGCTTCGGCACGCGGTTTTTTCCGGCGACGAAAGTGATCCCGAAGGAGATGCTGCCGCTCGTCGACAAACCGATTCTTCAGTACGGAATCGAGGAGGCGCGCGACTCGGGGCTGGACAAGCTCATCATCGTCACGTCGAAGGGGAAGGAGACGATCCTCGATCACTTCGATCGCACGGCGGAGCTGGAGCGGTCGCTGAACGAGCGCGGGAAAATCGATCTGCTCGCGGAGGTCGATACAGTCAGCCGCATGGTCGACCTGATCTCCGTCCGCCAGAAAGAAGCGCTCGGCCTCGGGCACGCGGTGCTCGTTGCGAAAGATGCCGTCGGCAACGAGCCCTTCGCGGTGCTGCTGCCGGACGACGTCATCCTCGCCGACGAGCCGTGTCTGAAGCAGATGCGGCGCGTGTTCGAGGAGACGGGACGGCCGGTCGTCGCGCTGATGGAAGTACCGGCGGACGAAACGTCGCGGTACGGAATCGTGGCAGGCGAGATGGCGGGCAATCGGCGCTTCCGGATCTCCGACATGGTGGAAAAGCCGAAGTCGAGCGCGCCGTCGCGTTACGCGATCATCGGCCGCTACATCCTGCCGCCGTCGATCTTCCCGCACCTGGAGCGGACGCAGCGCGGCGCGGGGGGCGAGATCCAGCTGACGGATGCGCTGCGCAAGCTCGTGTCCGAGGGCGAGTTCTATGGATACGTGTTCGAGGGACGGCGGTACGACGCGGGCGAGAAACTCGGTTACCTCAAGGCGACCGTCGACTACGCGCTGCGCCATCCTGCGCTCTCCGCGGAGTTCCGGGCGTACCTCGAATCGCGGATCGAGGCGCCGGTCGCAAAGCCGTGAAACGGCTCGACATCCTCGATCAGCCGGAAGACGTTCGCGCGCTGGTCGGCGAATGCGAGCTGACCGGCAAGCGGACAGTTTTCGAGCGGCAGGGACGCCCGGTCGCAACGCTGATCTCGTATGACGAGTACATGGCGCTGCGCGAGACGATCGACATCAACAACGATGCAGAGTTGCGGCAAGTGCTCTTCGGTGTGGCGCCGGCGACCTCGCCGGCGGATCGCCGCCGGGTCGGCGGCGCCACACCAGGAGAGCTGTTTCTCACCGAGGATCTGTTCGATGCGCGGCTGGAAAACGACCGGCTGCGGATCAGCGAATCGGCGGAGCGCGACTGGCACAATCTCGCGCCGCACGAGCGCGACATCGTGCGCGCGGCGCTCACCACACTGGACGAAGATCCGATCGCGGGCGCGCCGCTGTTCGAGCCATTGAAGGGACTCTGGAGCCATCGCGCAGAACATCTGCGCATCGTCTACAAGATCATGCCGGAGGCGCGCTTCGTGTTGATCCTCTCCATCACGCGGGTAGCGGAATGAGATTCATCCTCGCATCCGCTTCACCGCGACGCCGCGAATTGCTCGCATCGATCGGACTCGATTTCGAAGTCGTGCCGAGTCACATTCCCGAAGTCCGCGCGGAAGGGGAAGCGCCGGAGGAGTACGTCGCGCGTTTGTCGCGCGAGAAAGCGGCGGCGATCGCGAAAGATTCTCACGATCGCTGGATCATCGCCGCGGACACGACCGTCCTCCTCGGCGAGCAACTGCTGGAGAAGCCGGTCGATGCAGACGACGCCAAGCGCATGCTCGCGACGATCGCCGGACGCACGCACATCGTCTACACCGGCGTGACGGTGATGAACGCGGCACGCGATCATCACGACACGCGCGTGGCGGAGTCGGAAGTGCGCATGCTGCCGCTCGATGCGCGCGAGATCGCCTGGTACGTCACGACCGGAGAGCCGATGGACAAGGCGGGCGCGTACGCGGTGCAGGGAATCGGCGCGATGTTCATCGACTCGATTCACGGCAGTTATACGAATGTGGTCGGCTTGCCCCTTGCTTTGCTTTTCCAAATGCTTCGGCGCGCCGGGATTGACCCGCTGCGCCTCGACGCGACACGATAAACGCCGGAGCGAATAACACGATGTCATCCGCAGCAAAAGTCGGCGCCTTCATGCTGGTCATCCTGGGGATCCTCGGGTACTTCGTCCTGAAGATCGAAGACATTCGCGTCGATCGCGGCGCGGGAACGAAGAAGGTCACGGCCGTCTTCGATTCGGTCGCGGGACTGGACAAGAAATCCGCGGTCCGCGTCGCCGGCGTGCGCGTCGGCAAAGTCACGGACATCCGGCTGCGTCCCGACGGCAAAGCGGAAGTGACGATGGAGCTCGATCGCGACGTGCAGCTGCACCAGAACGCAGCCGCCCACGTCGCGAACCTCGGGCTCCTCGGCGAGAAGTACATCGAGCTCGAGCCGGGATCGCCGAACGCGCCGGTGCTGCCGGAAACGCAAGCCGTCACGCTGCGCGGATCGCAGCCGGCATCAATTGATGACGTCACGAACCAGATCTCCGCGATCGCCACCGATGTCAAGGCGATCACCGAATCGCTGCGCGCGGCGACCGCGGGACCGGAAGGACAGCAGCGCCTCATCGACATCGTGGACAACGTGCGGCAGATCACGGCGCAGGTGCGCGAGCTGATCGCCGCGAATCGCACGAACGTCGATGCGACGCTGGCGAACGCGCGCGACATCACCGCGCAGCTCAAGACCGACATCCCGCGGCTCGCTGATTCGATCGAGAAGGTCGCCAATCAGCTCAACGGAACGATCGGCGAGAATCGCCAGGATGCACACCAGGTCGTCGAAAACCTGAAGGACCTCTCGAAGGACCTGCGCACGACCACGGACAACCTCAACTCGATCACCGGGCAGGTGAAGTCGGGCGAAGGCACGGTCGGCAAACTGATTTACAGCAGCGAGGCGCACGACAAGATGACTGCGGCGCTCGAGTCGGTCGAGAGCGGCGTGAACGAGCTGAAGACCGCACTCGGACGCGCGAACCGGATCGGTCTCGATGTCGGCATGAAGGGCGATTACTACGCCGGACTCAATCAGCCGAAGGAGTCGCCGACCACGCTCGACAACGGCAACGGACGCGCCGCCGTCACGCTGCGGCTCATCCCGAATCCGGAGCGCAACCGCTTCTATAACGTCGAGCTGGTCGACGATCCGCGCGGACGCCGCCGCGACAAAATCTTCGAGGAGACGGTCACCGATCCGGCGACCGGCTTGTCGAAGACGACGATCACGAAGGAGACGAAATTCGATCGCGACTTCCTGATCTCGGCGCAGGCGGGATGGACGCTGAATCCGATGTCGGTGCGCCTCGGTCTGTTCGATTCGACCGGCGGCGCGGGCCTCGACTATCACTTCAACAATCGCATCACGGTCACCGGCGAAGCGTTCGACTTCGGCAAGCGCCGCGATCCGAATCCGCACCTGCGGCTGTACGGCGAGTACGTCGTGCGCAAGGAGAAGCCGCGCACCCCGCTCATCTTCGTCAGCAGCGGCGTCGACAACGTGTTCAACGACACCGCGTTCATCTTCGGCGGCGGCATCCGCTGGCGCGATGACGATCTGAAATACCTGCTGTCGAGCATCCCGGTCGGGAAATGACGCGCGTCGTTCTCCTCTTCGGCGGCCGCAGCCCCGAGCACGATGTGTCGGTCCTCTCCGCGCGCTCGGTGGCGGGCGCCGCGCCGAAGCCGCGCATCGAGATGATCCCGATCTGCATCGCGAAGGACGGCCGCTTCATCGCGACCGAGCGCAGCGCGCGCATCCTCGAAGGCGAAGAGAAGAGCGCGACCGGCGACTCCGATTTTTCGTTCGAGCAGTGGGTGCGCTCGATCGAGCTCGATATCGTGTTCCCGCTGATTCACGGCATCGGCGGCGAAGACGGCGCGCTGCAGGGCTACCTCGAAATGCTCCAGCTGCCGTATGTCGGCAGCGGCGTGACGGCGTCCGCAGTGGCGATGGACAAGGCGCACATGAAGTACGCGTTCGCCGCGGCGAAGCTGCCGATGGTGGAATGGGTGCAGGTCCTCGAAAGCGACTGGCGCAACGATCGCGATCGCGTGCTGCGCGCGGTCGGCAACGCGCTGCGCTTGCCGTACTTCGTGAAGCCGGCGAACAGCGGCTCGTCCATCGGCGTGACGAAAGTAAAGACCGACGAGGCGCTCGGCGATGCGATCGAGTCCGCGCTCCGCTTCGATGAAAAAGTGCTGGTCGAGCGCGGCATCGATGCCCGCGAAGTCGAGGTCTCGGTCCTCGGCAACGACGATCCGCAGGCGAGCGTGGCGGGCGAAGTCGTCACCGGCCGCGAGTTCTACGACTACACCGACAAATACATCGAAGACCGCTCGTCGCTCGTAATCCCGGCGAAGCTGCCGAAAGACAAATCGGACGAGCTGCGACGGCTGGCGATCGCCGCGTACCGCGCGGTCGGCGCACGCGGCTTCTCGCGCGTCGACTTCTTCCTCGAGCGCGGCACGAACAAGCTGTACCTGAACGAGATCAACACGATCCCCGGCTTCACCGACATCTCGATGTATCCGAAGCTTTGGGAAGCGACGGAGCTGAAATACCCGCGGCTCATCGAGAAGCTGATCGACTCCGGCATCGAGCGCGCGAAGGTGCGCGCGGCACGCAGCGAGACGATGATGAAGTTCTTCGACGAGGTGAAGAGCCTGACGTGATGTGGTCTCTCCGCATCACCCTCGCGAAGCTCCGCCCGATCAACAGCAAATCGATCACGCGGACGGCGATCGTCGCCGCCGTCTTCGCCGCATTCATCTACGGCGACTTCGCGCTCTTCCGCCGCCTGTTCCTCGCGACCTCGAAGTTGCAGACGATGACCCCGTTCCTCGCGCTCGGGCTGCTGCGCAACCTGCTCGCGCTCGTGTTCCTCGTCGCGACGGTCGTGCTCTTTTCGTCGGCGATGACCGTCGCGATCGGGTCGTTCTTCACCGATCTCGATCTCGACACCTACCACGCCGCGCCGCGCGGACGGACGCGCATCGCGATTGCGCGCTGGGGCAAGACGCTCGTGCAGAGCGCGACGATCGTCTTCGCATTTCTGATCCCGATGATCGTCGCGTTCGCGCGGCAGTACGGCGCGAAGCCGTCGTTCTATCCGCTGGTGATCGCGAATCTCGCGCTGCTGCTGTCGATCCCGGTGAGTCTCGCGTCGATCGTGATCGTGCTGCTGGTGCGCTGGTTCCCCGTGCGGCGCGTGCATCAGATCGTGGCGACGATCGCGATTCTCGTGCTGACCATCGCCGTGATCGCGTTCCGCATGTCGCGGCCGGAGCGGTTCTTTGCGAACGTCACGACGGACGACGTGATCCGCGTGCTGCGACAGATCGAGCTGCCGTCGATGGAGATCTATCCCGGCACGGCGCTCGCGCAACTCATGACGGGACAGACAGGAGCGTCTGTCATGCGCATCGCCGGCGAAGCGCTTGCACTCTTCGCGATCTTCGTCGTCATCGCCAATCGCTCGTACTTCACCGCATTCGTGCGCGCACGAGAAACAATGGCGCCGCCGGCGATCGGCTCCGCGACAGCGACGCGCATCACCGATCGCCTCCTCGCACCGCTCGAGGCGCCACTGCGCGCGATGATCGCGAAGGAAGTGCGCACGGTGACGCGCGATGTCGCGCAGTGGTCGCAGGTCTTCCTGATGGCCGCGCTGATGTTCATCTATCTCTACAACGTGAAAATGCTTCCGCTCGGCGGCGATGCGCGCGCCACGATCGTCGCCTACGCGAACCTCGGCATGGCCGGCTTCGTGATCTCCGCGATCTGCATGCGCTTCGCGTATCCGTCCGTCTCCGCGGAAGGAAAAGCGTTCTGGCTCGTACAGACCGCGCCGGTCTCGTACCGGCACTTCCTGCGGGTGAAGGTGCTCGTCTACTCCGCACCGCTGACGCTGCTGGCGCTGATCCTCACCGCCGTCGCGAACGCGATCCTGCACGCGACCGCAGCGGTGTGGCTCTTCACGATGATCGGCGCGTCGATGCTGGCAATCACGCTGGTGAGTCTCGGCGTGGCGATGGGCGCGTTCACGCCCGACTTCGCCGCGGAGAATCCGCTGCAGGTCGGCCTCTCGCTCGGCGGCTTCGCCTACATGGCGGTTTCGCTGCTCTACGTCGGCGCGATCATGCTGCTGATGGCGCGGCCGGTGATGGCGTATTTCCTGCGGCACGTGCTCGGAATGGAGAGCGACATCGCGATCGTGTTGCCCGTCGTGACCGGGGTCACTGCGTCGATCGCGCTCGCGGTGTTTCCTCTTCTCGCCGCAGAAAAACGTCTCGCCGGACGGAGCGAATAGCTCTGTTAGAATCGATGCGATTCGATAGTCTGCGGAACAAGGAGATGGAATGAGCGAGATTCCTCCGCCCACGGTTCCACCAGCAACGCCGCCCCCTCCCGGAGGCGGTTCGTACACACCGCCACCCCCGCCACCACCCGGCGGTGCCGCACCTCAGAGCTCCGATCGCACGGTCATGCTCGTGCTCTCGTACCTCGGCATCCTCTGCCTCATCCCGCTGCTGACGAAGAAAGATGATCCGGAAGTGCAGTGGCACGCGAAGAACGGTCTCGGCCTGCTGATTGCAGAAATCGCGTGGGTCATCGTGCGCATCATCCTCGGCCTCGTCGCCGGACGTATTCCGGTCGCGGGATGCGGCATCGCGATGGTGATGCTCGTCCTCTCGTGTGTGGTATGGATCGGCTTTCTCGTGCTCATCATCATGTGCATCGTGAAGGCGACCAAGGGCGAGCGCTTCGTCATTCCCGTCATCACCAATCTAGGCCAGAGCATCAATATCTAAGGAGACCCTGCAATGCCGATGGAAAACACACCGGGCGGAACGTACACCCCGCCGCCTCCACCACCACCGACGGGCGGCACCCC
>DATEZA010000127.1:0-14342 GCA_035255945.1 Thermoanaerobaculia bacterium | reverse complement strand
GTTCAGCATCGACTGCCAGAGGTACTCCTCGCCCCACGGACCGCCGTACGACACGATCAGCGTCGGCGTGTAGTACGTGCCGGACTTCGCCAGAAACTGCACGACGTCGTTGCGGATCTCCACCGGGAGGGAATGCTCGAATGACGTGAAGCCGTCGAGCGCCATCGACAGATCGGTCGCCAGCTCGCCCGCTCCCTCCGCCGTCAGCAGCATGTGCTCCCCGCGCGACGCCTCGGCGAACCAGATGCGCTGCGAGCGGCCCGGCTGCTGATACACCTTGATCATGCGCGCGCCGTACGCCTTCATGCGGCGCACCTGGCGTTTCGCGTCGTCGAGGTTGTCGACATCGGCGGCGATGTCTTCCTGCGCGCCGCCGTACAGCACATCGCCCGACGAATAGACCCGCGGCCCGGTCATGAATCCGCCGTCGACCATCTCCGCCTGCGCGAACACATCGAGCGACGGCGCGGACGGGTCGTAGACCGTGGTCACGCCGTACGCGAGGTTCGCGAGGTACTCCCACTTGTTCTCCGGATGCAGCTCGAACCCGGAGTAATGCAGATGCGCGTGCGTGTCGATGATGCCGGGGATGATGGTCTTGCCGCTGCCGTCGATCACCTTCGCGCCGTCGGGCGCTTTCAGATTCGCACCGACCGCGGTGATGCGATTGCCGGTGACGATCACGTCGCCGTGCTCGAGGACTTCATCGCCTTTCATCGTGATCACGCGCGCGTTGCGCACCAGCGTCGTGCCGGTGGGAATGGCGCGCGGCGTCACGAGATCGATGGTGATCGATTCTGATTTCGGGACTTTGAGCTTCGGCTCGTCTTCGTCCTTCTTCTTGTCGGAGTCGTCTTTGTCCTTCTTCTCCGCTTTCTTGCGCTGCTCTTCGACGAACGCGAGCGCGCCGGCGATCGGGAGGCGGTGGAACTGATTGCCGAGGTTCCAGGTGATCGTCTTGCCGCCTTCGGCCCAGTCGACGTAGCCGCCCGCTTCCTCGGACAGACGCCACACCGGGACCGAGCCTTCTTTGAGGGAGACCGCGGGCGGCTCCTTCATCACCAGATTCGGGAGCGGCGTGACGTAGACATTGTCGCGCGAGGTGAACGCGACCCACTTCTCATCGGGCGACGGCACCAGATCGCCGATCGCGGGAAAGCGGAGCAGTTTCTTCTTGTCCGTGCCGTCGAGGCGGATGGATACGAGATCGTTCTTCGGATCGTCGCTGCGCTTCGCCGGCTTGATGAAGTCGCGGTAGTAGAGACGCGTGCCGTCGGCGTTGAACCACGCCTGCGGATGGAAGCGGAACGTCGATGCGATCTCGACCGAGGTGACGAACTGCAGATCGCCGCCGTTCGAAGGCATCCACGTGATGTCGAACGTTGCGTCCTCTTCCGGCTGACGCTCACGGAACTCGAGACCGCTGCCGCGGATGATCGCGAGCTTGTCGCCCGAGGGGGACCACTCCGGGTTCGCGTAATGGCCGGCGATCTTCGTCAATTTCTCCGGCGTGCCGCCGGCGAACGGCACGCGCCAGACATCGCCGCCGTTCTTGTCCGACCACGTCACGTACGCGACCCACTTGCCGTCGGGCGAGATCGCCGGCGAGTACTCGCGGACCGGGAGGCTTGCATCAGAAGCAGTGATTCGCCGCGGCGAGCCGGCGGCTTTGCCGTTCTCGATCGCCTGCCACCAGATGCGGCCGAATGCATCGAACACGACCGCCTTGCCGTCCGGCGACTGCGACGCCCAGCGCAGAATCCGCGCATGCAGTTGCGGTCCGCTCTCGACACGATCCTGGAACGCGACACGATTCGCGAGCCACTGCTCGACATCCGCGGTGAACGGGATGTTCGTCACGTTGCCGGTGGCGACATCGGCGCGCACGAGCTTGCCGTGATTGTTGAAGAAGAGGCTCTTCCCGTCGCGCGAGATCGCGTAGGCGGGCCAGATGTCCATCGCGCCGAAGCCTTCCTGTTCGTCGCGCGTGACCTTCGGCACGACGACGCGCTCCGCGCCGTTGGCGAGATCGCGCACGATCAGATCGGTGTCGGCGTCGCGGCGGCTGACGAAGAAGAGCCAGCGGCCGTCGGGCGAGAGGAGCGGACGCGCGGCGCCGCCGATGCCGGTGGTGAGCTGCGTCGTGTCGCCGGTGCGGCGGTCGAAGCGCTGGATCGACCAGAGTCCGTTCGACATGTCGGGCGTGTAGCTGAACCGGCCACGCGCCGCGTAGTAGATGAAGCGGCCGTCGGGCGAGAAGACCGGACCGGCGGCGTTGTTCACGTCATCGCTCGAGGTGAGCTTCACGCCGCTGCCGCCGTAGATGCTCCACATCCAGAGCTCGACCGGCGGGATGCCGCCGCGCTTCGCATCTTCGCGGCGCGCGACGATGTAGTCGCCGTCGGGCGACCACGCCGCCGAGCGCACGTAGAACGCTTTCTCCTCGGTCAGCGCGCGCGGATTCGAGCCGTCGGCGTTCATCAGCCAGATGTTCTCGATGCCGCTGCGATCGGTGGTGAAGGCGATCGACTTGCCGTCGGGCGAGAAGCGCGGGTGGTAATCCCACGCCGGACCTTTGGTCAGCACCTTCGCTTTTCCGCCGGCGACGGGGACGGAGTAGAGGTCGCCGAGGATGTCGAAAATGAGAGTTTGGCCGTCGGGAGAAAGGTCGACGGAAGACCATGTCGCCTCGTCAGTCGTAAACGTCACATGACGCGCATCGGGACGCGGTTTATTGATGTCGTCGACCGGATCGAACGGCTTCGGTTTCGGAGCCTCTTTCGCGAATGCGACCGATGCGAGCAGACAGACGAGCAGCAGCTTTTTCATGGAAAAGAGCAGATAGCAGATCGCGGGCGAGCGCGTTGCAACAAAACGGAATCATGAGGCGGAGCATCGGCCTGCTGGTCCTCCTCGCCCCACTCGCGTTCGGACGCGAGGTGGCGATCACGTTCGACGATCTGCCAGATTTCGACGACGACCTGCACTCGATCGCCCGGCAGACGATGATCACGAACGAGCTGGTGTCGCGGATTCACGCGGAGCATGTGCCGGCGATCGGTTTCGTGAACGAGGAGAAGATCCGCGACGGGACGCTGCTCGAGACGTGGCACCGCGCGGGCCTCGAGCTCGGCAATCACACCTACGCGCATACGGAGCTGCACACCGCCGGCGCCGGCGAGTTCACGTGCGACATCGCCCGCGGCTCCGACATTACGTCCCGCGTCATCGGCCATTCCCCGAGCTGGTTCCGTCACCCGTATCTCGAGACGGGCAAAACCGCCGAGCAGCGCGATGCGGTGAATGGGTTCCTCGCAATGCACGGCTACGAGATCGCGCCGGTGACGATCGATGATTCGGACTGGATTTTCGCCACCGCATACGACGTGGCCCGCTGGTGGCGCCGCCCGGCGATCCGCCGCGCCTACATTATTTATATGGCCCGGCGCTTCGACTGGGCCGAGTACGAGTCGCGGCTGGTGCTGGGCCGCGAGGTCCCGCAAGTCCTGCTGCTGCACGCATCCGCCCTCAACGCCGACACCTTCCCCGCTCTCGCGCAGATGATCCGCGCCCGCGGCTACACGTTCATCTCGCTCGCCGACGCGATCAGCGACTCGGCGTACGCATCGAAGGACGAGTGGCTGGGCGGAGGGGTGGGCTGGATCGAGCACTGGGGAGTGACGAAAGGGATGGATGAGGTCGTGTTCGAGTCGGATCCGCAGGTGCCGGGGTGGGTGCAGAAGTTGGCGCGGGAGCGGGAAGAGTGAGACGGAGAGACGGAGAGACGGAGGGCGCCCCTTCGGGGCCGTGCTCCTCTATCTCTCTGTCTCTTTGTCTCTTTGTTTCTTAGCCTGCAACTCAAGTCCCTAACTTTGCGTATTCGATTTCGTCAGAGGTCATATGCGCAAGCTAGGAATCATTCTGGTCGTACTGGTCGTGGTCGCAGGTGGCAGTGTCGCGGTTTACGCATGGGCGCGGAACGGCAAGAAATCGAAGGACGGCCTGAAGGAAGTCGAGGTCACGAGCGGGACGATCGTCGAGAAGGCCGTAGCCGTCGGACAGATCCAGCCGCGGCAGAAGTTCCAGGTCAAATCGAAGATCTCCGGCATCGTGCGCCGCGCGCTGGTGCAGGTCGGCGACACGGTCAAGGCGGGCGACCCGCTCTTCGAGATCGCGCCCGATCCGACGCCGCTCGAAGTCACCGAAGTTGACCGGCAGGTCGATTCCGCGGGGGCATCGTTCCGCAAGGCCGAAGCCGACTACAACCGCGCGATCGAGCTCTCGAAGGGCGGCGTGATGCCGAAGTCGGACGTCGACGCACGCCGGGAATCGTATGACCTCGCCCGCGTCGCGCTGACCAAGGCCGAACAGAATCGCGACCTCACGCGCAAAGGCCGGCTCACCACCACCGGCACCGAGTCGATCATCCGCGCGCCGGCCGCGGGAACCATTCTCACCCGTTCGGTCAATCCGGGCGATCCGATCGTGCCGCTGACCTCCTATCAGCCCGGCACCGAGATGGCCACCGTGGCCGACATGTCCGACCTGATCTTCAAAGGCACGGTCGATGAGATCGATGTAGGCAAGCTCTCCTCCGGCATGACGACGCGCATCAAAGTCGGCGCGCTGCCGACCGATGTCGTCACCGGCAAAGTCTCGCGTATCGCACCGCAGGCGCAGCAGAAGGAAGGGGCGACGCTGTTCGACGTCGAGGTCGAGCTCGACCCGACGAACAAGATCACCCTCCGCGCCGGCTACTCCGCGAACGCCGACGTGATCATCCGCGAAAAGAAAGACGTGCTGACCATTCCGGAGCGCCTCGTGACGTTCGAAGACGGCGGCAAGAAAGCGACCGTCGAAGTGCGCGCCGACGACCCGAAAGCGGAGCCGAAGAAGCGCGAGATCAAGACCGGCATCAGCGACGGCCTGAATATCGAAGTGGTCTCCGGACTGGAGAAGGGTGCGAAGGTGGTGGAGAGACCGCCGAAGGAAATCTCGTAAACCGGGGCGCGAGGGAGCGCGGGTACGTGGGAGTGACGTAGGCCCACGCACCCACGAGCCCACGCACCCACGCACCCACGAGCCCAAACCAAAATGATCACCATCAAAGACGTCCTCCGCCAACTCATCCGCGACCTTCGCGCCGAGAAGCTCCGCACCTTCCTGACCATCTTCGGGATCGTGTGGGGGACGGTGGCGATCTCGCTGATGCTGGCGTTCGGGACCGGGCTGCATCAGCACCTCATCGTGCAGACGGCGGGGCTCGGCGATCGCATCGTCATTGCCTGGCCGTCCGCGACGTCGATCCCGTTCCAGGGGCTGGGCAAAGGACGCCGCATCCGCGCGACGGACGACGACATCGCGTTCATCCAGGCGCAGGTCAAAGGGCTCAAAGGGATCTGCGGCGAATACCAGAACAGCCTGCGCGTCGACTACAACACCAAGAACCTCAGCGTCGACACGGTCGGCATCAACGCGGCGTACGGCCGCATGCGCAACCAGATCCCGGCGCCGGGCGGCCGCTTCATCAACGATCTCGACGTCAACGATCAGCGCCGCGTCGCCTTCATCGGCAACAAGCTGTCGAACGATCTCTTCGGCGAGGGCGAGGCGGTCGGCAAGACGATCCTCGTCAATCACTCGCCGTTCCTGATCATCGGCGTGCTGCAGAAAAAACAGCAGGACTCGAACTACAGCGGTCCCGACGATCAGAAGATGTACGTGCCGTCGACGACCTTCCGCGCGCTCACCGGCGACAAGTACGTCGACGACATCGTCTTCCAGGCGGCGAGCACCGCCGACACGAAACAGGTGATCGAAGACGTGCGGGCCGCGCTGGCGAAGGCGAAGCGCTTCGATCCGAAAGACAAGGAAGCGCTCGGCGCGTGGGACACGACCGAGCAGTTCAAGTTCTTCGACAATTTCATGCTCGCCTTCAACGGCTTTCTCGGCATCATCGGCGTGCTGACGCTGGTCGTCGGCGGCATCGGCGTGTCGAACATCATGAATGTCGTGGTCGAGGAGCGCACCCGCGAGATCGGCATCAAGATGGCCCTCGGCGCAAAGCAGCGCTGGATCCTGATGCAGTTCCTGATGGAGACCCTGCTCGTGACCGCGATCGGCGGCGCCATCGGTTTCGCCATCTCCATCGGCATCTGCGCCGTGTTCCCAAAAGCCGCCGAGGAGTTCGTCGGACACCCGGTGGTATCGCCGGTGGTGGCATTGCTGACGGCGGTGTCGCTCGGGCTGGTGGGACTGGTGGCCGGGTATTTTCCGGCGAGAGATGCTTCGAGACTGGATCCGGTGGTGGCGATGAAGTTATGAGAACCCAGTTGTTAGGTTGTTGAGTTGTTGGGTTGTTGAGTCAGCAACCTGCCCACCCAACAACTCAACAACCTAACAACCCAACAACCCTACAAACCAATGAGCGACCTCCACATCATCTACACCCTCTTCGCCGGCTCCGCACGACTGCAGCGGAAGCGCGCCTACCTCACGATCGCTGCGATCGCGTGGGGCACGGTCGCGATTCTCATGCTGCTGGCGTTCGGGGAAGGACTGCGCCGGCAGCTCGACAAGAACCGGCGGTCGACCGGCGAGAATCTCGCGGTGATCTGGCCGAGTGAGACGTCGAAGCCGTACAAAGGGCTGCCCGCGGGGCGCTCCATCCGGCCGCGCGTGCCGGACGTCGAATTCATCCGCGACCGGATGCCGGAGCTGCGCGCGGTGCACGGCGAGATGCAGTCGTTCCGCATCGTCGTGTACGGGCGCGAGGTCAAGAACGTGCGCATCATCGGCACGAACTGGACCTACGGCGAATCGCGCAAGCACTACCCGCAGGCGGGCGGCCGCTTCTTCAACGCAGACGATGAAGAGCAGCGCCGCCGCGTGATCTTCTTCGGCGACGATATCGCCAAGGACCTCTTCCACGACGAGAACCCGGTCGGCAAGACGGTGATGGTCGCCAACTCTCCGTACCTCGTGATCGGCGTCATGCAGCACAAGACGCAGATGGGGATGTACGGCGGTCCCGATGCGAATCACGCCGTCATTCCGATCACCACCTTCCGCGCACAGTTCGGTCGGGAGCGGCTCAATCAGCTCGTGATCACGGTCGAGGATCCGACGGAGATGAAGTCGGAGCTGAAGAAACTGAACGAGCTCCTCGGGCCGAAGTTCGGCTACGACCCGAGCGACGACCGCGCCATGCCGACCTGGGACATGGTGAAGAGCGCGGAGACGAACAAGAAGATCCTCATCGGCATCCAGCTCTTCCTCGGCATCGTCGGCGCGCTGACGCTGATCATCGGCGGCGTCGGCGTGGCGAACATCATGTACGCCGTGGTCAAGGAGCGGACGCGCGAGATCGGCGTGAAGATGGCGCTCGGCGCGAAGCGGCGCTGGATCATCATCCCGTTCGTCGCCGAGGGGTTGGTCTACACGCTGATCGGCGGCGCGCTCGGGATCACGATTGCGACGCTGATCGTCGCCGCCCTGAGCTTCGTGCCGATCGAATCGAATCGCGTGCTGTCGTTCCTCGGACGCCCCACGCTCTCGCCGATGATCGGCGTCGCGACCTCCGGGATCCTCGGCGTCATCGGCCTGCTGGCCGGCTACTTCCCCGCGCGGCGCGCCGCGTCTGTCGATCCCGCTGCAACGCTCAGGTACGAATAGGAGCCCGACGAATGCCCATCATCGAGATGCGTCAGATTCGCAAGACGTACGACACCGGCAAGGTGAAGGTCGACGCGCTAAAAGGCGTCGACCTGCAGATCGACAAAGGCGAGATGGTGGCGATCGTCGGACCGTCGGGCAGCGGCAAGTCGACGCTGATGAATCTCATCGGCTGCCTCGATACGCCGTCCGACGGCGAGTACACGCTCGGCGGCGAGAATGTCGCCGGCGTGACACGCGATCAGCTCGCGGAGATCCGCAACCGGCGCGTCGGATTCGTCTTCCAGAATTTCAACCTGCTGCCGCACATCACATCGCTGGAGAACGTCGAGATGCCGATGCTGTTCGGCGGCCTGCCGGTGAAGGATCGCCGCGAGCGCGCCACGGAGCTCCTCGAGCGCGTCGGTCTCGGCGAGCGCGTCGATCACAAACCGACCGAGCTCTCCGGCGGTCAGATGCAGCGCGTGGCGATCGCGCGCGCGCTGGCCATGAATCCCGACATCATCCTCGCCGACGAGCCGACCGGAAATCTCGATACGACCGCAGGCGGCGACATCATGTCGTTGTTCACGGACCTCTGGAAGCAAGGCCGCACCCTGGTGATCATCACGCACGATCCCGCGCTCGCGCAGCGCGCAAGCCGCGTGGTCGAAATCCGCGACGGTGTCGTCATGCGCGACCACACCAACTAACGGAGTGCGGCGGCATGGCCGCCCGCCCCCTCGCGCGGCATGGCCGCGCGACACATGAGCGGCGGCATGGCCGCCGCACTCCATGACGCAATCCGCGACGGCGTCGTCGTCCGCGCGGAGAGCGGCGAGCGGGCGTGGTGGAGAGCGATACGATGCGTGCATGAAGCGCATCGCGGTCCTTCTCCTCACACTGCTCGCCCTCCCTGCCGCCGCCCAGCTCACCCCCGCCGACTTCGCCGGCCTGCGCGATGTCGGGGCGCCGCGGCTTTCGCCGGACGGCAACTGGATCGCGTACACCGTGCGCCAGGCGTCGTTCGATGACGACAAGAATCATCGCCACATCTGGATCGCGGGCTGGGACGGCAAGGAGAATCGCCAGCTCACGTTCAGCAAGGATTCGGAGTCGTCGCCGAAATGGAGCCCGGACGGCAAGTCGCTCGCGTTCATCTCCAGCCGCGGCGTCGATGACGACATCGATCAGCTCTGGGTCATCAGCATGCAGGGCGGCGAAGCGGAGAAAGTCACCGAGTTCAAAGGCGGCGTCACCGATTTCTCGTGGGCGCCGGACGGCAAGCGGCTCGCGCTGGCGGTCGAAGATGCGGAGCCGAAAGTGGAGAAGGACAAGTCGAAGCCGCCGATCGTCATCAACCGCTTCCAGTTCAAGAAAGACATCGAGGGCTACCTCGGCGTCAAACGTCAACATCTTTACCTTTTCGAGCTGGCGTCGAAGAAGAGCGAGCCGCTGACGCCGGGCGTCTACGACGAAGGCCTCCCCGCTTTCTCGCCCGACGGCACGCAGCTCGCGTTCGTCAGCAAACGCCACGACGACATCGATCGCACGAACGACTGGGACGTGTTCGTCATCGATGCGAAGCCGGGCGCGACACCGCGCCAACTCACGACCACGCCGAACGAAGACAACGATCCGGAGACCGAGAGCGAGTTGCAGTGGAGCGCGGACGGCAAGTCGATCGCGTTCCTGCAGGGCGGCGATCCGAAGCTGCTCTACTACGCGCGGCATCACGTCGCGATCGTGCATCTCGACGGCAAGCAGGAGATCGTCTCGAAAGAAGACCGCGCCGCTTCGAATCCGCACTGGCTCGACGGCAACAAGCTGACCTACCTGCTCGAGGACGACCGCACGCAATCGCTGAAAGACATCGCCGGCGGCAAGCGCACGATCATCGATTACGACATCGCCGGCGGCCACACGGTCCTGCTTTCATCCGACGACGATCATCCCGCCGAGCTCTTCGCCGCGGACGGCCGCCAGATCACGCATCACAACGACGAATGGCTCGCCTCGCACAAGCTCGGCACGACGAAAGAGCTCGACTTCAAGAGCAAGGACGGCACGGAGATCCACGGCTTCGTCGTCACGCCGCCGAACTACGACGCAGCGAAAAAATATCCCGCCATCCTGCGCATTCATGGCGGTCCGGTGTCGCAGTTCTCGCACCGCTTCAGCTTCGAGTGGCAGCTCTTCGCCACGAACGGCTACATCGTCGTGGCGGCGAATCCGCGCGGTTCATCGGGACGCGGCGAAGCGTTCTCGAAAGCGATCTGGGCGGACTGGGGCCATCTCGATGCGCAGGACGTGCTCGCCGCCGTCGACGCGGTCGTCGCGCGCGGCATGGCCGATCCGAATCGCCTCGGCGCCGGCGGCTGGAGCTACGGCGGCATCCTGACGAACTACGTCATCGCGCAGGACCACCGCTTCAAAGCGGCGACGAGCGGCGCGTCGATCTCCAACATCCTCGCCGGCTACGGCACCGACGAATACGTGCGCGAGTACGAGCTCGAGCTCGGACGGCCGTGGGAGCATCCCGATGTGTGGATGAAGATCTCGTTCCCGTTTCTGCACGCCGATCGCATCAACACGCCGACGCTCTTCCTCGCCGGCGACAAGGACTTCAACGTGCCGCTGCTCAACAGCGAGCAGATGTACCAGGCGCTGCGCTCGCTCGGCGTGCCGGCGGAACTGATCATCTATCCCGGCCAATACCACGGCCTCACGAAGCCGGGCTATGTGCGAGACCGCTATCAGCGCTACCTGGACTGGTATGCGAAATACGTGAAGTGATGTCGGCGACGCGCTGCTCGAGACTGGGATGCGTCGCGCGCTTTGCGTAGCGGCGGTCCCAGCGCGCGGGGATGCGCCCGAGGCGATGGGTTTTCGTGAGCGCGCGAATGAGCGCCTGCGGATCGCCGCACAACTCGATCGCGCGCAGATCGCATTGCGTCTCGCGCTGCTGCCGCCGCGAGCGGCGCAGCAATGTGCCGATGGAGATCGCGACCAGCCATACGATCTCCGCGAACAGCGCGTCGTTCAGCAGCGACGGCAGGATCGCGCCGATGATGATCACGGCCATGAAGATCCGGCCCGCCATCCGTTTGCGCGCGGCGGTGGACATCTCGAGATGCGCGACCTCATGCGCAAAGATCGCGGACGCTTCGTCCGCATCGAGGTGCCGCAGCATCGCGCGGCTCGTCAGCACCGAGGGGCGTTTCGAATCCGGTAATGCGAATGCGTTGATGAAGGACGACTTTGGGGAGCCGAAGCGGTAGACCGTCGGAGAAAGCCCCACCTTCTCGGCGATGGCTTGAAATCGCTCGTCGGCCATCGGCTCTGCGTGCAAGGCCCACAACAGCTGCGATCGATAAATGAACAGCCAGAAGATCAACGCGCCGAGCACCCAGCCCCAGTTGTCGATGCCCACGGTGCCGACGATCAACGGCTCGAATGTCACCACCACCCAGAAGAGCGTGACGCCGAACGCAAGGCGCGCGCAGGCCAGGAGGTATTCGCCGAGCGTGCGCTCTTCGGCGAACGCGCGGCGCTGCATCGGATAGATCCCGGCCCAGCACGAGAACGAGAGGATCGGCAGCGTGAGCGGCGTCCATCGCCACGCGAACACGCCGAGGAGAATCACCGAAACGCCGGCGAGCTGGGCGTACCGCCGGCGATGCCGCCAGAGCCTTTCATCGAATGACGGCTCGTCGATTGCGCGCAGCAAACGTGCGTTGAGCAGATAAATGACCAGGCCCGGAAGCGGCGCGAGCAGGATGGCGATCACGGCCGGCGTTTCCTGGCAAAGCTCTCCGCGGCGAGCTCCAGTCCTTCGCGATCGATCTGCGCGAGCCGTTGCGACGTGACTTCGTCGAAGCCGGCGCGGCGCGACTCGCCGATCGGATCCGCGAGAAAACGCGCGCGCAGCGTTTCGTCAACGTACAAGCGCGCGAGGAACGACTCGGCATCCATCGCTCATGACCTCCCTCGCCCGATCGAGCTCCGCGAGCAGCTCGTCGAATTGCGGATAGCGCCCGTCGCGCTCGAGCACGACCGTCAGCGGCTCTTCGCGGCGCGACGCGAGCTCCGCGAGCAGCTCGAACACCGGATCGGGCGTGGCGTGCAGGTGATCGTCGAGAATGCGTCCGCCGCGCAGCAAACGTCCGCCGGCGAGATGCACGTATGCGATGTCGACGTCGTCCATCGCCGCGAGAAAGGCGCGGGCCGTCATCCCGAGCGTGGTCGAGGGACCCGGGGGAGCGGGCGGCGCGCCACCACCCGCCCAGGTCCCTCGACTTCGCTCGGGATGACAGCGAGCGAAGTTCGTCGCGTTCGCGTGCAGGTTGTGCAGATCGAGCAGCAGCGGCACGCCGCACGCGGCGATCGCCTCGTGCACGAAATCGATCTCGCTCATCTCACTCAGCGGCGGATCGATCAGCGTCGCGATGTTCTCGAGAATCGGCGCCACGCCCACGATCTGCCTCGCACGCTCCACGTTCGCGACCAGTCCGTCGATCGTCGCGCGCGTGCGCGGCGGCGCGGCGAGATGCCCGATCTCCGTCCCGCCGGCGCGCACGAATGCGAGATGCTCCGACCACGCAATCGGCTGCACGGCATCGATCAGCCGCGCGATTTTGCGCAGGCGTTTTTCATCGACGCGGTGCACCGAGGCCAGTCCGAGTGACGTGCCGTGCAGGATCATCGGCAGCGTGCGCCCGACGAGCCGCAGCGCGCGCAGGTCGCGCGCGCGCGCATCGAGCCAATCCTCGGCGATCACTTCGACGACATCGATGCGATCGAGATTGGCGAAGATCGACGCCGCGAGCTCCGGGCGCCATCCGAGGCCGGCGACTAGCTTCCGCATCCGCCGCACCCTCCGCCACATCCGCCGCCGCAACTGCTCCCGCACGAGCTGCCGCAGGACGATCCGCAACTGCTCCCCGAGGATGACGACGAGGCCGTCGCCTTCGGGAACAGATCCTTCGCGTACGGCGCGATCCAGACCGGAATCGTACCGACGCCGTAGACCGCGGCGAGCATCGCGACTTCAGTGGTTTTGCTCTTGCTCTTGATTGACTTCGAGCGTCCCTTCAACCCCGTGTACAGACGCTGCAGATCGCCGATCATGTCGCGGCCGAGCACGGTGAGGCGCGGGAATGCGATCCCTTTCAGCACGAGCGCCGCGATGACCGTGAGGATGATCAGAAACGAGAGGTTCGTCCGGCCGCGTGCGAGCGCCACGATGATCTTGATCGCCGACACGATGGCGAGCAGCGCGACCATCGCGGCATACAGCGAGCGGCGCGCCGCATCGATCGATTTGTTCGGCAGGAGTCCGAGGTCCTTCAACTTCGCTTCGTACTCGCTCGCGGCGGCGACGATGTTCGTGTCGCTGTAGAGCTTCGACGCTTCGTCCGCGCTCGCGTACTTTTCGATGATCTTGTTCTCGAGCTTCGCGTTCGCGAACTCAGAGTGCACTCCGCCGCTGCGCCTCATGTGCGAGCCGGTTACGCTCAACAATCCGCGATCGATCAACGACACCGCCGCCACGCGCATCGCCTCGGGCGCGCCGCCGCGCAGGCACGCGATGAGGTACGGATCGGCGACGATGCGCTGCGGATCGACGGCGTCGCCGAGAATCGAGCGCTCCATCATCCTGCGAATGAATGCCGTGACCGCGAAGACGATGAGCACGAAGACGATGTAGAAGAGGAGGAACTGCGGACCGCGCAGATCGAACGGATTCACGGCAGCACCGAGGCGCGCTCGTGCATCCACTGCGCGAGTCGCGCGATGTCGAACAGCACATTTGCCGCGGTGCCCGGTGCGAGCACTCTCCGCTCCCGAGCCTCGGAGATGTACGGCAGCGCGTTCGCGAATTCGGTGCTCGCGGTGAGCGTGGCGAGCGCACTCTTCGGATCGGATGCGGCGCGGCCTTCGAGCTTGAGGATCGACGCCGCTGCGGCGCGCAATGGTCCGGCTGCATCGGCGATGACCACCGCGGCCTGCTCTTCGCGGAGACTGCTTTGTGCGTACGCATCGCGCAGACGCAAGGTCTGATTGAGCAGGACCTGTTGCACGCGGCGCTTGAGCGCGTCGCGGGAGATCGTCAACGTGTTGACGACGTCATCGCCGGCGAGGATCACGTGCCGCCGCCGGATGTCTTCGAACTTGTTCGCGAATGCTTCCGCAGCGTCTGCGAGCTCGCTTTCCAGGATCAGCATCGACTGCAGATCGATCGCGGCCTGGGCGGCGCCGATCGGTTCGCGGATCGCGTCGAGCTGCGTGCGATCGAGTGTGCGCAGGACGACCAGCACGTTCACGTCCGAGGTCGCGCGGAGCTTGCCTTCGGCGGCGGAGCCGAAGAGGACGAGCGAGCGAAGGTTATCGCCGAACGCGGCGCGCACGGCGTCGACGAAAAGACCGAGGGCTTTCGAGACATGCTCCGGCAGATTCACGTGTGCCGATTAGCGTAGCAGGTGCTTCTGCACTTTACCCAACGCTGTGCGCGGGATCACATCGACCTTCACGAAGCGCCGCGGGACTTTGAATGACGCGAGCTGCTCGCGGCAGACGCGCTCGAGCTGCGCGGCGTCGAAGTCGCCGATGAGATACGCGACCGGCACTTCGCCGCGCACATCATCGTTTTCGCCGGCGACCGCGGCTTCTTTCACGCCCGGTTGTTC
>DATEZA010000126.1:0-28418 GCA_035255945.1 Thermoanaerobaculia bacterium | reverse complement strand
CAACAACCTGGCGGGCATCGTGTTCGGCCCCGGCTCGTCGCGCAACACGATCGCGCGCAACCAGATCACGTGGAATCGCATCGGCGGCGTCGTCGCGTCGCCGTATGCCGGCAACCCGCCGCAGGAAAATCGCATCAGCTCGAACGTCTTCGACGAGAACGGCGGCCGGCCGATCGCGCTCAACGCCGAAGAGAAGCGCGACATGCTCGCCGCGCCGAGCGGAACCTGCGGCCGCGTCGACAATGTCGCCAATCACGGCATCAGCGCGCCCGTCATCACCAGCGTGCAGCGCAACGAGAACGTGGTTTCGATCAGCGGACGCGCCTGTCCGGCCCAGACCGTCGAGCTCTATCGCTCCTACGTCACCTCGGAGATCCGCAACGCGAAGGAGAACTCGCGGCTGATCCGCAGGACGGCGAAGGGCGAGACGATCACCATCGAACAGCAGCAGCTCGATGCCTATCCGTCGATCGGCGAGTTCAATTACGTCGGGACTGCGATCGCCGGCGCAGACGGCTCGTTCGAGTTGATGGTGCCGATCGACATCGTGAAGCGCACCGGCCGCGCCGCGAAATCTGAGGACGTGCTGATCGTCAACGAGCAGGCGCTGTACGGCAGCGAGTCCGATCGCGCCTATTCCGCGATCGCCATCGATCCGCAGGGCAACACTTCGGAGATGAGCGAGCGGACGCGAGTCAGGATCGCGGCGAAGCGGTAGCGCGCAACGCCCTTATCGCCGCAGCGCCCGCAACGCCCTGCGCATCGCGAACCACACCGGCGAGCGGCGCGGCGTGCGCACGCGGCCGATGATCGCCCCGGCGAAGAACGGCTCGTCATCCATCGGCGCGTTGTCGCCGCGCGTGATGAAGCGGCCGTCGCGCGAGACGCGCACCACGCGATGCGCCGTGAGTCCTCGGGACAAACGCGCGAGCACCACATCACCGCGACGAACCGACGACGGATCGACGCGCTCCACCTCCAGCAGTTCGTCCGACCGGATCGACGGGTGCATGCTGTCGCCGCGCGCCCGGAACCGCGCCGCGTTGCCGGTGGCGAGCACTTCTTCGATGACCGTCGCCGCGTCAATCATCCGATCAGCTTCAGTGCCGCGCGATCGAGCGTGAACCGGAACTCGCGCACCGGCACCCGCGCCACGATCCGCTCCAGCATCGACATCGTGAACTCGATCGCCGCCGCGTCGTGAAACGGCGGAAACGTGCAGCCGAAGAGCCGCGCCACCGCAACCGCCGCCGGCAACTCGCGCAATTCATTCGACGTCGCCTGCGCCAGCAGATACACCGCCGTGAGCGGCGCGCGTGTTGGCGACGCGAGCTCCGCCTCGCCATGCCACGGCGTGCCGTACATCCAGAGCACGCCCTCCTCTTCGCGAATCACGATGCGGTCATCGCTGATGATCTCGCGCGCATCATCGCCCCACATCCGTGCGGTCGTCGTCTTCCCCGCTCCCGACTGGCCGACGAACAGCAGTCCGCGTCCGGCGTGATCGATCACACCGCAGCCGTGCAGCTCGACGCCGCGTCCCCGGCCCAGCAGATTCGCGATCAGCAATTCATCGAGCGGGTAGTCGAACGGATCGGCGGTTTTCGTAACGGCAGTGCGGATCGTGCCACGCGTGAAGTCGCGATTGAACGTCGCGACTCTGTACGGATCCGGCCCGAGCTCGTCCCAGCGGCATTCGATGCGCACGCCGTCGCCTTCTGCGAACGAACGCCAGACGCCTCCGGAATCGAAGAGCATCGCTCCGGTTGGTGGCTCGTAGTGATCGAGGAATGCGACGTCGAGCACGATGTCAGGCGGCGCGGGATCGATCCGGAAGCGCATCACCGTGCCTTCGTGCCGGCAGGCGACGCGCGGATCGCCGCAGCGGATCGCGATCGTGATGCCGGCGATCCGCAGGAAGTTCTCGTGCATCCGCTACGAGCCAGGAGCGGAGCAGGCGCTCGGGAAACTGCACTGTCCCTGCGTCTGTCCATGCGAGCTCTGCGTCTTGCAGAACCCGAGAACCGCTTCCTCGGCGCGCAGAGGGAAGCGCTTCACGACGGGCTTTTCGTACGGCTTCCGGTCTTCCGCTTGTCTCTTGTTTTCCATTTCGTCCTCGCTTACCGCGCGTGACTGGAGCACGCGCTGCAACTTCCTGTGGAACACGATGATGCCGCGAGCGGCGGGAGCGACACTGTCGCCACGACACGCTGCTCGCGCACTTGCGCCGTCAGCTCGTCGATCTCGTCGCGATGCGACCCGTTCACGCAGTACTCGCAGTCGCCATGCTCCGGCACCGGGATCTCGAACACGTCGGCACGCAGATGGGCGACGCGGCAGAGAAAATCGACCGGCGCTTCGGGATCGAGCGCTTCGAGCTCCGCAGTCGCCGGACACGATCCGCAAAACGAGCGCAGCGCGCAGCGCGTGCACTTCGTGATCTTCGTCGCCTTCTTCGCGCGCACCCCGCGCAGGAACTTCTCCCAGCCTTCGCGCACCGATCCGTCGCGCACGTTGTACTCGTCGAAATGCGACAACACGCAGATCGACATGTTGCCGTATGGATCGATGGCGAACGAATTCACACCGCCGCCGCAGCTGTAGACGAGACCGAGCTCGCCTTCATTCGGCAGCGGCGCAACCATGTCTTTCGCCACGCGGCGGTAGTCCGCGACGCGCGACGGATCCTGCAGATCGAGCATCACGATCTCCGCCGGCGACAACCGCACTGCGAGCGGACTCTGCGAGCAGTCGATGCGGGGATTCATCATCGCGTCGAACTTGAACTCCAGTCCGAGGTTGTCCGCGATCTCCTCCATCATCCCGAGCTCGTGCACGTTGATCGAGACCGCGACGCTCTTCAGCTTCAGCGGGATCTTCCGATCGAGCAGCAGCTTGATGCCGCGGAAGCACTTCTCGTACGAGCCGGGGATGCCGGTCAGCGCTTCGTACGTCTCCTTCGTCGCGCCGTAGAGCGTGATCTCCACCGAGAACGGCGGATATTCGACGAGGTAGTCGGCGATGCGCTCCGTGACCAGCGTCCCGTTCGTGAACAGCGTGATCAGGAAGCCTCTCGACTTCGCGTGCGTGTAAATCTCGAGGAAGTCGTGGCGGGCGAAGATCTCGCCGCCGGTCAGCAGCAGCCAGACGCACCCGAGGTCGGCGAGGTCATCGAGCACGCGTTTCAGATCGGCGGTCGTCATCTCGCGCGTGCGCGCCGCACGATCGTCCATCGGCAGGTTGTTGTAGCAGTGGACGCAATCGAGCGGGCAGCGATCCGTGACTTCGATCGTGCCGTTCACCGGCACCTGGAGCGCATTGACTTTGTTATGGAGATCGCGACTGAATTCCTCGTACGTCCCGCTCTCGATCACGATGGCTCCTTATTCACGAGCGAAGCCACCTCGAGTGATGCGAGCAGCTCGTTGACGTCGGCCGCGGCCGTTTCACGATCGACCTCGAACTCGGTGCAGATCGCGTCGACGATCTCGTCGGTGGAGATGGCCCGGTCGAGCAGCGACCAGATCCGTGCGGCCATCGGATTGAGGACGAAAATCGACTCCAGATCGCCCACCCGGTTACGGATCGGGACGAGGATCGATTCCCCGCCGACTTCTCGGCAGACAACCTCGCGGGAGCGTTGATATGTCATGGTTGGAACCCGACCCATGATGCCACGCGACTCCTTGTGAATCAAATGGTTACAACGCTGTCAACTCCAGACGCCAGAAGGAAATCCGCGCGACTGACCCCCTGCGAGGAGTGCGTCCAGGTCATCACCAGGACCTTTCCCCATCCGAGGAGGATGTCGGGGTGATGGTCGAGCTCCTCGGCGATCGCGCCGACGCGGTTCGTGAACGCCAGCGCCTCGGCGAAATTCGCGAATTTGAACTCGCGCCGGAGATCGTGCGCGTTGTGGAAGATCCACCCCGGCTGGAGCCGATTCAACAACGCGCGGATCTCGTCGTAGGAGAGCGCCGTGCGGTCGAATTCGATCGCGTCCGAGACGCCGCGCGCGTACGCCGCGAACGCCTGCGGATGGACGAAGTGCCGGAATGCCTCCCTGCCGTTGATGTAGATCACCGGAACGTCGTCGGTGAAGCGGCGATGGAGCTCCGGATCTGCGTCGATATCGACTTCGACCAGATCGACAGCGATGCCGGACGATCGGATCGCGGCTTTCGCCTTGTCGCAGAGCGGGCAGTTTGCGCGAGTGTAGAAGGTGACCTGCATTGTCATGACGAACAGTTGGACGGCATGGCCGGCAGCTTGACGACATCGATCGTCACCGTCGCGCCGTTCACCGTCACGGTCAGGTAGTGGTTGTACACGCCGCTGGATCCGCCGGTGCTGAGCGGCGCGCCTGCGCCGCCGGTCACGATGTACGTCGGTCCGCCGCTCTGCGGATCGGTGCGAGTCATCGGACCGACGTTGTAGAAAAGATGCTCGTGCGACGAGAAGACGACGGAGAGCTTCGTGTACGCGGGCGTTTGGATCGTCGAATAAAACGTCGCGATCTGCGGGATCGATGACGGCCCGAGGTCGTCTTCGGATGCTTCGCCGTGCAACGGCCGGTGCATGAAGACGAAGATGTGCGCGACGGTGTTGTCGGCCTGCAGCGCGTTGAGTGCCGCTGTCAGCGCGGCGTTCTGCGCATTGCTGACGAAGCCGTTGTAGTTGCACCAGTCCGACGGGTAGTTCGGATCGAGCTTGTCGTCCGTGTTGACCATGATGAATGCCGAGTTGCCGTAACGGAAGTAACCGTACGGCGCGCCGACCGCGCTGGCGAAAGCCTTCGCCAGTTTGCCGCTCGGGTCGGGCTCGTCGACTTTCTTGCATGGCTTCGACCCCTTCACCGTCAGCTCGTGATTGCCCGGCGCGACGAACACCGGCACGTTCGCGCCTTTGATCGCAGTCAGAAACGCCGGATATTGTTTCGGCGCTTTCTTCGTGTCCTTGCCGTAGATGACGTCGCCATTCCAGAGCGCGAACGCCGGCTTCATGCTCGCGATCGCACTGACGATCGCGCCGAGCTGCGGCGGCTGCGGACACGAATCCTTCGCCGGGCGGTTGTCGCCGGCGACCACGAACGTGAAGCTGGTCGCCGTCGGATTCGGGTTGATCGGACTCGAGCCGGTCGGCGCCGGCACGACGACAGGCAGCGCAGCGGCAAAGAGTGCGGCGAACAGATTGAGGTGCATGGCTAAGATTACACTCCATGCGAACGAACGTTCTCGACCTCACCAACAAAGTCGTCCTCATCACCGGCGCCTCGCGCGGCATCGGACGCGAGACCGCGCTGCAGATGTCCGCCGCCGGCGCGCTCCTCGGCCTCAACTACAACACCAGCGCCGGCGAGATGCGGTCGTTGGTTTCGGAGATCGGCGACGATCGCTGTTTCGCCATCAAAGCGGATCTCGGCGATCCGGTCGATACCGAAGCGATGATCGATGCCGTCGTGCGCCGCTTCGGACGCATCGATATCCTCGTCAACAACGCCGCGATCTTCGCGTCGAACCTGTTCGAATCCGATGACTACGAAGACTGGCAGCGCGGCTGGCAGCGCACGTTCGAGGTGAACGTCTTCGGCGCGGCGAATGCGGCGTATCTCGCGATGCGCTCGATGCGGAAGAACGGCGGCGGCAAGATCATCAACGTGTCGTCGCGCGCGGCGTTCCGCGGAGAGACGGAGTTCGCGGACTACGGCGCATCGAAGGCGGCGCTGGTCAATCTCACGCGCTCGATCGCGCGTGCGTGCGCGAAGGACAACATCGTCGCGAGCTGCGTCGCGCCCGGATTTATCGAAACCGAAATGGCGAAATCGGAGCTCGCCGCGCACCATGCGGAGATCGTCGGACAGATCCCGCTGCGACGCGTCGGAACGCCTGCGGATGTCGCCGCGGCGATCGTTTTTCTCGCCTCGCCGCAGGCCGATTACCTCAATGGTGTGACGATCGATATCAACGGCGGTTCATGGTTCCATTAGGCGGCCGGATTGCAATAACGAGAGTCGATGTCCACGATCCTTTTACTCGCGGTGGTCGCCCTCGGAATCGTCCTCGCGACCGCCCTCGCATACGTGCCGATGCGCCTGCTCATTTCGCAGATGGCGAAGAACGTCCGGCAATTCATCCAGCGCCAGCGCGACCGCCGCTCGCTCGCGCGCGACACGCCGGACCGGCGGAAAGTAATTTAGGAGCCTGCGCGGCAGAAGCGCGAGATCAGGCGCGTTCCGTGAGCCGTCATAGCGTAGTCGAGGGACCTGGGCGTGCGGGGGCGCGCAACATCGACCCGCCACCCTCCCAGGTCCCTCGACTACGCTCGGGATGACGGGACGGAGCGACTTACGCCGCCGGCCGTGCCGGCTTCTGCGCCAGAGCCTTATCGAGCGCCTGCTTCAGCTCGTCGTCGACGGTGATCGCGCCGTTGCGATCGATGAGTGCCGAGGTCGGGATGACCGTCGTCTGGAACACGTTCGCCAGCTTTCCGTCCAGAAGCCGGAAAGTGCGATCCGTGAGCCGTCATCCCGAGCGTAGTCGAGGGACCTGGGCGTGCGGGGGGCGCGCAACATCGACCCGCCACCCTCCCGGGTCCCTCGACTACGCTCGGGATGACGGGACGGAGCGACTTACGCTGCCGGCCGTGCCGGCTTCTGCGCCAGAGCCTTATCGAGCGCCTGCTTCAGCTCGTCGTCGACGGTGATCGCGCCGTACTTTTTCCACACGATCTTTCCGTTGCGATCGATCAGCGCTGAGGTCGGGATGACCGTCGTCTGGAACACGTTCGCCAGCTTTCCGTCCGGATCGAGCGCGATCGGATACGTCATCGAGTGCTCCGTGACGAACTGCTGGACCGCATCCTTGCCCGACTCGTCGAGGCTCACACCGACCACTCTCAATCCCTGCGACGCGTACTGGTTGTGCAGCTTCTGCAGTTCCGGGATCTCGAAGCGGCACGGGCCGCACCACGTCGCCCAGAGGTTGAGGAACACGACATTGCCGCGCTCGGCGGCGATGTCGAACGGCTTACCGTCGAGCAGCTCCGCCTTGTACGCCGGCATCGCTTCGCCGACTTTCGTTTCGGTGGCCGTTGAGGGAGTCAGCGGAGCGGGAGCGGACCGGTCGGAGGGCGTCGTGGCAGTCGTGGCCGTCGTCGCGGTCCGAGGAGCTTCGTGTTTTCTGCAGGCAGCGATCAGTGTTGCGATCGCGATCAGGAGAAGGATCTTACGCATGGCCGGTCATTCTCGCATCAAAGCCCTTCGCCCGGCTTCGTCGGCACCATCTGCAACGCGTCATTGACGCGATTGAAATAGTTGAACAGTCCCGCCATCGCGGAGATCTCCACGATCTCGCCCTCGTCGTAGTGCTGGCGAAGCCGCGCGAACATCGCATCGTCGACGCGATTCGCATCGATGGTCAGCTGCTGCGCGTACGCCAGCGCCGCCTTCTCCTTGTCATCGAACGGTCCGCTCTCGAAATCGAGAATCTGCTCGAGCTGCGCATCCGTCGCCCCGAACCGCGCAGCCTGCGCGGTGTGTGAGGCGTTTCAATACGCGCAGCTGTTCAATCGCGAGACGAGTGTTGCGACCAGCTCCTTCGTGCGCACCGGCACGGTCCCGCTGTTCGTCACCGCGTTCAGATGCGCGACCATCGTCTTGAGGATCTCCGGACGATGCGCGTAGACGCGGAACATGTTCGGCACGTTGCCGCGCGCCTCGCCTACCTTCGTGTAGAGCTCCTGCACGTCGGAGGGAACCTGCGTTTTTTCGAGTCGTGAAATTCGCATAAATGAAAAGGCCCGCAAATCGCGGGCCTTCAGGTTCAGGTTTCTGGCTTCAGGTTTACTTCTCGTCCTCGGGCTTGCCCTTCTTGATGACCTCGGGCTCGGCCGCACCAGCGACTGCGCCTTCCGCCGCCGCGGTTTCCGCGACTTCGGCACGCGCATGCGTCACACCGACGACGACGCGATCCGCATCATCGAGCACCTTCACGCCCTCGGGGAGCGTGAGGTCCGAAATGCGGAAGTATCCGTGAATGCCGAGTGACGTGACATCGATGTCGATCGCATCGGGGATCTGGTTCGGGAGACATTCGATGTGAAGGTCGCGAACCTGGAAGTCGAGCAGTCCGCCTTCCTTCACGCCCATCGCCGTTCCGGTCACATGCACCGGCACCGTCACGCGGATCTTTTCGTCCATGGTGACGCGGACGAAATCGATGTGCGTCATGCGGCGCGAGATCGGATCGATCTGGATGTCTTTGATCATCGCGTGGCGCTGCTGATCGGTGCCCGACATCTTCAGCAGGAAGATCGAACGGACGCCGTGCTCGCTCTTCTGAATCAGCTCGGTGACCGACTTGCGATCGACCTCGATGGCCACCGATTCCTTGTGTCCGCCGTAAACCACGGCCGGGACTTTTCCTCCGGCGCGCAACTTCTTCGCGATCTCCTTGCCGGAGCGCTCGCGACGTGTAACTTCCAGTGTGACCTCAGCCATGAAAAGTGCTCCTCAGACGTAATCCGCGGTGAGAAAGAAGCGAGCCCTAAATTTATTCCAATTCCATGTAGGACAACCTCTTAGGTTGTCCCTTCGTCATCCCCGGCAACCTAAGAGGTTGCCCTACATCTCGAACAACGAACTGACCGAATCCTCGTTGTGAATCCGCTTGATCGCCTCGGCCAGCAGCTCGCCGATCGACAGCGCTTTCAGCCTCGAGCAGTCCTGCTCTTTGTCCGCCGTCGGCATGCTGTTCGTCGCGATCACCATCTCCAGCTTCGAGTTGTTGATGCGATCGATTGCCGGACCGGACAGCACCGCGTGCGTGCACGATGCCGAGATCGATTTCGCGCCGTGCTTCATCAGCGCTTCGGCCGAATGGATGAGCGTGCCTGCGGTATCGATGATGTCGTCGACGATGAACACGTTTCGTCCCTCGACATCACCGATGATGTTCATGACCTCGGTCTGATTCGCGGCGATGCGGCGCTTATCGATGATCGCCAGCGATGCGCCGAGGCGCTTCGCGTACGCGCGTGCGCGCTCGACGCCGCCCGCATCGGGCGAGACGATCGTCAGCTCACCGAGTCCGAGCGTGCGCAGATGGCCGACGATCACCGGCGCCGCGAACAGGTGATCGACCGGGATGTTGAAGAAGCCCTGGATCTGCGACGCGTGCAGGTCGAGCGTGAGCACGCGATCCGCGCCCGCCTTCGTGATCAGATCGGCGACGAGCTTCGACGTGATCGGCACGCGCGGCTTGTCCTTGCGATCCTGGCGCGCGTAACCGTAGTACGGCAACACGGCGGTGACGCGGCTGGCGCTCGAGCGTTTGAACGCATCGAGCATGATCAGCAGCTCCATCAGATGATCGTTGACCGGCGGGCACGTCGGCTGAATGATGAAGACATCGGCGCCGCGCACGTTCTCGTCGATCTGCACGTAATTCTCGCCGTCGGAGAAGCTGTAGAGCGTCACCCGACCGAGGTCGATGCCGATGCGCGCGCAAATCTCCTCGGCGAGCGAGGCATGTGCGCGTCCCGAAAACACCTTCAGCGGACCGTACAAGCGGGCGTGATTATAGGGGATGATCGTCGCGTGCACGAGTTGATTGCACACACCGCGGACGTGCGATTCCGCATCGCATCGGAGACGCTCGAAGGACTCTTCGCCGAGGCCGTCGCGGCGCTCACGGAGTTCATGCAGCCGGCGTTTATCGATGACGTTGTTTCTGCGTCGTTCGAGCTCGATGCGATCGATACAACGTCACTTCTCGTCGATTTTTTGAGCGAGGTTCTGACGCGCTGCCACGTGCGCCACGAAGCGTACGAATCCGTCGTCTTCGCTTCGCTTGATGCGCTCTCGCTGCGCGCATCGCTGCGTGGCCGCAAAGCGCGCGCGTTCGGCGAGGACGTGAAGGCGGTGACGTATCACGAGGCAGAAGTCGTGCAGCGGGAGGGCGGGTGGAGCACGATGCTGGTGCTGGATATTTGAACGCCCATGCGCAAACAAGACCTTCACCGCATTCACGACAACCTCTGGGAAATCCCACAGACCCACCGCGGCGACATGCGCGTGCCTGCGCGCGTCTACACGAACGAGCGCATGCTGGAGCAGATCGTCAGCGATCGCTCGCTCGAGCAGCTCGTCAACGTCGCCACCCTGCCCGGCATCCAGCGCTACGCCATCGCCATGCCCGACGTGCACGAGGGCTACGGCTTCCCGATCGGCGGAGTCGCGGCGATCGATCCCGGCGAAGGCGTCATCTCGCCCGGCGGCATCGGCTACGACATCAACTGCGGCGTGCGCGTGCTCCGCTCGAACCAGACGCTCGACGACATCAAGCCCGTCATCCGCAAGCTCGCGCATTCGTTGGCGCGCGAGATTCCGTCCGGCGTCGGACGCGGCGGCAATCTCACCCTGACGAAAGACGATCTCGATCGCGTGCTGCGCGACGGCGCCAAACGCGCGGTCGAGCTCGGGCACGGTACGCCCGAGGACCTGCGTCACATTGAAAGCGAAGGACGCATTACGCCGAACGATCCGAAGTACATCTCCGACGACGCGAAACAGCGCGGACACGATCAGCTCGGCACGATCGGCTCCGGCAATCACTTCGTGGAGATCGATGTCATCGACACCATCTTCGATGCCGACGCCGCGCAAACGCTCGGCCTCGATGAAAACCAGATCGTCGTGCAGATCCACACCGGCTCGCGCGGACTCGGACACCAGGTCGCGACCGACTGGATCCGCTCGATGATCAAAGCGATGCCGAAGTACGGCATCCACATCCCCGATCGCGAGCTCGCGTGCGCGCCGGTGCAATCGGATGAAGGCCAGAAGTACCTGCTCGCGATGGCCTCCGCTGCGAATTTCGCATTCGCCAACCGGCAGCTGATCACCGCAGGCGCACGCCGCGCGTGGTCGCACGAGCTCGGAACATCGGCGCGGCTCGACATCCTCTACGACGTCGCGCACAACGTCGCGAAGTTCGAGGAGTACGACGGCAAGCTGCTGCTCGTTCATCGCAAAGGCGCGACGCGCGCGTTCCCCGGACAGCCGGTGCTCATCCCCGGCAGCATGGGCACGGCGTCCTATCTATTGATGGGACAGGACGGCGCGATGCGCGAAACCTTCGGCTCGAGTTGCCACGGCGCCGGCCGCGTGATGTCGCGCAGCGCCGCGAAGCAGAAGATCAACGGCCACGAATTGCGCGCGCGGCTGGAGAAGATGGGCATCGTCGCGGAGGCGGGCTCGCTGAAGGGACTGGTCGAAGAAGCACCCGAGGCGTACAAAGATGTCGACGCGGTGGTCGGCGTGGTTGCACAGGCCGGCATCGCGAAGAGAGTCGCGCGATTCAAACCAGTGGCGGTGATCAAGGGCTAAGGCTTCACGATCTGCAGCGTGCGGCCATCGCGCGTATCGAAGCGATACACGACATTCTGCTTCGCATCCGCGACCCACAGCGAGCCGTCGCGCGCAATTGCAAGACCGATCGGGAAACCAAGCTTCTGCGCCACGTTGAACGGTTGCAGCTTCCACTTCGACAGGTTGCCGCACCAGATGCGCCGCGCACTCGCGTCGGCGATGAAAACACGATCGTTCTTCGTGTCGGCGGCGATCGCCACCGGCTCCGCGACCGTGCGAGCGTCGAGCGTGATGATCTTCCGGTCGTCCATGCCGACCGACACGATCGCTCCCTTCTGCACGTCGCCGATGAGCAACCGGCGGCGCGGAACATCGAGCGCGATCGGTCCGAGATTGCCGGCTTCAGGCATGCGCGTGACGACGGCGTACGTCGCTTTCGGATTGTCGATCGCGAGGCGGTAGACCGCATTCGTCTGGCTGTCGGTGCAGTACGCCGTACGGGTAACCGGATCGACGACGATTCCGGCGAGCGCGCCGCCGGGTGGCAGCACCCATTCACTGCTTCGGCTACCTGACGTGTTGAAGCGCGCCAGGCGGATCAGCGTCGCGCTCGATTTGAACCGCATCTCCTGCGTGACCAGGAACTCGCCGTTCCCCACCTCGGCGAAACCGCTCGCGCTGTAAGCGCCGAAGCCGTTGATCAAGTGCGTGACGGCGTTGGAGCTGCTGAGCTTCGCCACGCCGTTGCGCGTGTCGAGCATCGCCAGCTCGCCCGACGCAAGTGTCGTCAGCGCTGCCGGTTGAAATCGCAGTTGCGCGACGAGGAGCATCGACGCGGCGGCAACGAGCAACCGTTTATGCCGTGGCATCGCTCTTCTTTCCGCCGCCGAGCCGGAAGATCTCCATCTGACTGATCGAGAGCAGCAGATCGCGGCTCTTATAACCGGCGATGCCTGCCAGCACGCCGACCAGTGCAGCGGTCGGCATCTGGAAAGGATCGAGCGTGAAGTCGAGAACCTTGAGCTCGCTTTTTCCGAGGACCATCGCCATTCCGAAAACCTCGATGAGCAACGCCACCGCGATGCCCGAGCCGAGAATCCGCAGGCGCTCGGTCCACGACTCGCGCTTCGCTTTCGCCAGGAGCAGCAGCAGCCATCCGACGATCGCGCCGATGAACGTGATCATCAACAGGATCGGCGGCCACGGGACGAACTGCACGCGCACCGGAATCGTGACCGGCTTCTGGTCCCGTCCCAGCGTTTTGCACGTGAGCGTGACGTTGATGATGTCGTCGAATTTCGCGCGGCCTCGGAAGAGCGCGGTACCGAATGCGTGCGACGTACGCGGATCGAGATGGATCTTCAGCGTTGACGCGTCCGAGGCGCCGCTGCGCAGCAGGAACGGCGCGAACGGGGCCACGCCGTTGCGTACCTCGATCGGTTTCCAGAGCGCCGCGTCGTTCGATGCGGCGGACGCGCCGGTGATCGTCACTGCCATGTTCTTCAACTCGTTCGTGATGGGGATCGGAACATCGTGCTCCGTGGCCAGAAAGACGTCGTTCGCGTCCTCGGGTTGATGACTGCTGACGATCACGTCGGGCACGAAACCGAAAATCGGCAGCGTGATCGTGTCGGTTTCGGTCAACGCGCCGTCAATCACGTGGAATCGGACATCCGCCATCTGATCGTCGAACGCGCCGATCGAACGCCCCTGAAACGCGAAGCGCGTGACCTGCGCCGGACTCGCTTTCGACCGCACATAAAGGCTGTAACTGAAGAAGTGCAACAGCGGCACTTCGGCCACGTCGTCAGGTCCCATCCAGACGTCGTAATGTTCCGTCGATCCGGACAATCTGTTGTTGAACGGCGGCGGTGCGTCGGCGACGTCCGCGGTCTTACGCGTGAAGTCGAACCGGCCAGCAGTCAGCACGGACTCGAGTTGCAGATCGAGCGCCGCCGCGTCCGGCGGAAGCCAGAGCAGCGCGATCATTGCGACGATGACAGACCTCGACATTGGACGGCTCACTTAAGGAGAGCCGCGGCAGAGGCGTTTCCCTACCCGTCAAAATGGCGCATACGTCAGCACCTTCCTCGCGTACACATCCCACAGACTGCCGAGGAACAGCGCGCCGAAGCGCGTGAGCGCGGACGCGCGATCGGCGAGCGTCGGGCCCTCGGTGCGGAACGTCCCCAGCTGCTTGAGGAACTCGGGGAACGTCAGGCGGAGGATGCCGGTCGCGCGCGGCGTCGCGTTCCCTTCCTGTTCCGAAGTGATGTGGCCGTCGTAGATCCGCGTGAACAGCGTCGTCGTGTCCTGCCACACATCGCCGCCCGAGTCGTCACTCACATCTTTGAAGCCGCTCAGCGTCAGCGGATTGCCTTTGTCGCTCGTGAAATGCAGGCGATACAACATCTTCTTCTTCGACGGATCGCCTTTGTCCACGAGCAGATTGAACACGCCGCGCTCGATCGGACGCTGCTCGCCGCCGATGTTCGACGTCACCCAACCTTCGATCGATGCCTCGTGCGTCGGGATCAGGATGAATTCGTCGACGTTCTCGACTTTGATCGTCATCCGCGCATCGACTTTGTTCCGCGTCTCCTTGCCGCGCACGTACGCCGCCTCGTAATCCGCCGGCGACGCATCGACATACCCTCGCATTTCCTCGGTGAACTGCAGTTTCGTCAGCGGCGCCGAAGCCACGCGCGGATCGATCGGCTTCTGATTCTTCAGCGGAATCCCGTTCGCAGCGCACCATTCGCGCGCCGCGATCACTCCCCGATTCACCGCCTCCGCCGAACGGTCCTGACTGAAGTTGATGAGGTAATGCAGCGGCACCTCGGCGCGTAGTTCTTTGACCACGATCTTCCGTCCGAACTCGCCCGGCTTGCCCGCATCGATGTTGGCGTTGTTCGCATCGATGCGCTTCAGCACGTCGCGATAACGGCCAACCGCCGCCGCTTCGATCATGCCGAAATAGTTGCCGACGAAACCATCGTGCCACTCGCCGCGGAAGCTGACGGTCCAGATCACCCAGAGCTCGTCCGCGCCGCGGCGGATCGCTTCCTCGAGGTTGCAGTCGGTGTTGAACACCGCGTCGATCAGCACTTCGCCGCCGACGCGGATCGGCGGGAACCACATCGGCAGCGACACGCACGCGCAGAGCAGCTCGGCCGTCAGGTCCTTCGGCTCCAGGATCTTCGTCTCCTGCTTCGTGAAGTTGTAGACGCTGAACGTCGCGGGCGTGTTGCTCGCGCGGATCCTGTCGAAGTCGAGTCCCCACTTCGGAAAGACCTTCTTGCGATAGTTGTCGAGGTCGAACAGCGACTCGGCCCAGAACAGTTTGACGTACGACTCCCAATTCAGATCGACGCCGGCGATCGGATCGATCGTGCGCCAGTTGTCGGCGATCTGCGTGCCGTTCATCCCCTGCACGTACATCGCGAGGTTGAGCGTGCCACCGCTCGCGCCATCCGCAAGATCGAACTGCAACTCCGCCTCATCGAGCCAGACCTGCAGCACTCCAGCCTGGAACGCCACCTTCACGCCGCCGCCCGCAAGCATCAACGCACGTTTCGTCATCGGAGCCTCCGTATGGGAAATCCTCCCATTTGTCCCTCTTTATGTGAAGACGGAGGTCTGCAATGCCGATGTTTCTTAAGGGCGACATGACCGCGGCGCAACTCGATGAGGAGCCGCGCCTGCGCGTTCGCTCTCCCCGTCTGCCGCTGCGTCTCGATGTGGTCGATGACGTTCCGAGCGATCCGGACTGGGACGATGCGATTGCGGCGAATGAGCTGACGCCTGCGATTCGCCCCCTCGTCGCCACGCCGCTCCTCGCAGCCGCGCCGCCGGCGCAGATGGCGATGCTCGCGGTTGCCGACTCCTCCGACGCGCAGACGCAGTTCCAGGTCATGCCTGAGCCGGGCGAGGGACTGCTGCTGATGGTGCGCAATGGCGACGTCGTGCAGTGGTACCTGCCGCAGAACGCCGCGACGCCTGCGATGGGCAAGCACTTCAAAGCAGTCGCCAATGCGATCGCCGCGCCGGTGCCGCTGACGTTTCATGTGCCGCAGTCGCTGCTGACGACGCGCCCCGGCGTCTCACACGCCGGCGTCGGCGCCGCGCACGAGAGCTTCGCGAAAGCCGCGCTGAGCTTCGCTCCGGTGTTGCGCTTCTTCCGCTTTCCGCTGATCGGCGATCTGCTCGATGGCCTGGTCGAGAAAGCCGTCGCGTTCATCGCGAAAGAGATCGAGCAGAAGGCGAAGACCGAGGCCTTCCGCCGATTCGATCCCGAGAATAATTTTCCGCGGATGTCGGACGACGACCTGGCCGCGCTGAAAGACCAACGCGTTTTGCTGCTGACACACGGCATCTTCAGCTCGACCACCGGCGCGTTCCGCGCGTTCGGCGCGGCGGGCGACGATCTCCTCACCGATCTGCGTGCGATCTACGGAACGAACAACATCATCGGCTGGGATCACTTCACGATCTCGAAGACGCCGCTGGAGAACGCGCACGATCTGCTCACGCGCCTGCCCGAGGGTCTCGAGGCCGACATCCTCTGCCACAGCCGCGGCGCGCTGATCACGCGCGCCATGCTCGAGCACCCCGACCTGAAGCCGTTGACGCAGAGCAAGATTGCGAACGTCGGAAAGCTGATCTTCGTCGCCGGCGCGAATCAGGGGTCGCAGCTCGCGAAGTTCGAGAACCTGAACCGCCTGCTGAACATCTATTCCGCCGTCGCCTCGACTCCGCTCCTCGGCGGGGCCGGCGTCGTGCTGCGCGTCATCGTCGGACTGCTGCGCGTGCTCGCGCACGGCGCGGTGCAGCTGCCGAGCATCATCGCGCTGCAGCCGGATGAAGCGACGAATCCGTTCCTCGCGCAGCTCAACGACGGCGCGCTCGCCACGCCGGTCGACCGCTGCGTCGTCGTGCACGCGAACTACGATCCGCGCAAAGGAGTGCTCAAGGAGCTGCTCGACTTCAACGTCGACATCATCTTCAACACCGCGAACGACATGGTCGTGCCGTTCGCCGGCGCGGAGCTCTTCGATAAACTGCAGGCCGTGACCGAAGCACACAACCTGCGCTTCGGATCGGTCAGCGAAACGCAGGGCGACGTGATGCACACGAACTATTTTTCGCAGCAGAGCGTGCGCGACATCATTCGGCAGACGTTGTGACCTTTCGGCGGAACACCAGATCGCATCCCGCCAGCGTCAGCCAGATCACCATCACCGCGAACGGGATCATCGCCAGCGCGTCACTCGTGAAGAGCGGATTGTTTGCCGTCGACCACACCGTCATGCGATCGGTCACCGGCGCGAGCACGCCGGCCATGAACGCGTTGATGATGCCGGCCAGTGCGCCGCCTGCGATCAGTCCCGATGCGAGCAACGTCCCGCCGCTGCGCTCCGCCTCCGCTTCCGACTTCTTCGTCCACTTGTCCGCGACCCACCGCACCGCGCCGCCTGCGAACACCGCGGTCGACGTCGAGAACGGCAGGTACACGCCGACCGCGAACGCGAGCGACGGCACGCCCGCCATCTCCAGCATCACCGCGATCATCACGCCGAACAGCACGAGCGTCCACGGCAGGTGATGATTGAGGATGCCTTTGATCACGTACGACATCAGCGTCGCTTTCGGCGCCGCGAATTTCGTGACCACCGTGCCATCCGTGCGCGTGGTGTGCGAGCCGTTGATGCCGGGATCGACGAGGAACACCGGCGTCCCCTGCGCATTCACCAGATACTTCCCCTGCTCCAGTCCCGCCGTCGCCTCGGTGTGCCACGCGAAGTATTCGCCTTCGCGCGCAAGGCCTTGCGTCGAGACATGCACGTTCGTCCTGACCGGCACGCGCACCGTCGCCGCATCGTTGAGTCGAAGCAGGATCGGCCCGAGGAGTAACGCGGACGTGAGCGTGCCGACGAGAATCGCGATCTGCTGATGACTCGGCGTCGCGCCGATCAGGAATCCGGTTTTCAGATCCTGCGAGGTAGTTCCCGCCTGCGATGCAGCGATGCAGACGATCGCGCCGACCGACAACGCAGTCACGTAATACGCCGGCCCGGTCCACCCGACGACGAGGAACACGAGACACGTCAGGATCAGCGTCGCGATCGCCATGCCGGAGATCGGATTCGATGACGATCCGACTTCGCCGGTCAGCCGCGACGACACCGTCACGAACAAAAATCCAAGGATGACGATCAGCAGCGCGCCGATCACGTTCATGTGCAGCGGACGCGCAGCGGTGATGATCGCGACGAGTGCCAGCGATCCGATCAGCACGAATTTCATCGGCAGATCGCGCTCGTACCGCGAGACCTTCGCCGCTTTGCTGACGCTGCTGCGCATGTTGCGCAGTCCCGAGGCCAGTCCGCTGACGATCATCGGCATCGAGCGCGCGAGGCTGATGATGCCGCCCGCTGCAACCGCACCCGCGCCGATGTAGAGCACGTAGCCGCGCTGAATTTCTTCGACCGTCATCGCGCCGATCGGCGTCGTGCCGGGCGCGAGCACCGCGCCGAGTCCGTCGCCGAAGAAGCGGATCATCGGAATGATGATCAGGTACGAAAGCACGCCGCCCGCGCACATCAGCGCGGCGATGCGCGGTCCGATGATGTAGCCGACGCCGAGAAGCTCGGGCGAGACTTCGACGTTCAGCCAGGCGCCTTTGTAGACGCCGCCGAAAATCTTCTGCGGCACTTCCTTCCACGCTTTGAACGACACCATCGCGGCCTTGTAGAGCAGGCCGGCGCCGAATCCCGAAATGATCGCCGTCGCACCGCCCAGCTCTCCCCCCGCCGCGCTCTTGAGCACCTCGGCACACGCCGTTCCTTCCGGATATTTCAGCGTGCCGTGCTGCTTCACGATCAATGCGCGCCGCAGCGGAATCATCATCAGGATGCCGAGCAATCCGCCGAGCGTCGCCACGAGCATCACCCGCGTGATCTCGAGATCGAATCCGAGAATCATGATCGCCGGCATCGTGGCGCCGATCCCGAACGCGATCGATTCACCCGCCGACCCCGCGGTCTGCACGATGTTGTGCTCGAGGATCGTCGCGTCGCGCAGTCCCATCGAGCGCAGCAACCGGAAGAGCGCGATCGAGATCACCGCGACCGGAATCGATGCGCTGACCGTAAGCCCGACTTTCAGCACGAGGTACAGCGATGACGCCCCGAAGATCACGCCGAGAATCGTGCCGACGAGCAAGGCCGGCAGCGTGAGCTCGCGCATCTGCACCGACGCCGCAACGAACGGTTCGAATGGCGGCGCGTCATCGACCACGGCGATGCGATCGGGAAATTCAATGACCGGATCGGGATTCGTCATGGAATGAAGGTAGAAGTGCGTTCGTCAATCTCTTGACGAATTGGAACGAGCGGTCGAATTGATGCCACGGACGGCCTCGGGTGGAGCGCGGGCGTCCCGCCCGCAGTCGGCGGCCGTCCCGGCCGGCGACAAACCCGGGCGACCGGGCGGGACGCCCGCGCTCCTGCCTCTTCGGCCTCGACCTGCACACCGAGCGCGCCCGCGGTTTTCAGGTCGTTGATCCTCGCAGATGTAGTCAGCAGGGTGTTCGCACTTCCGGGTACACTTTGACCGTGCGAGTTGCATCCGGCCGAGTCGTCGAGGGAAAAGTGGAGATCGAGGATGCAGAGCTTCCCGAAGGAGCCGCCGTAACCGTTCTTCTTCCCGAGCCTGACGGCACGTTTGAGGCAGATCCTGAAACCGAGCGGATGCTTCTCGAATCGATCGCGCAGTGTGAACGGGGACAGAAAAGACCGTTCGATGCCGTGCTGGAAGAATTGCGCAAACGCGAGTGAGTTTCGCTCGTGAGATCGAAGTCAGCGAGCTTGCCGATCGGCAAATACGCGAGGCGGACAGCTGGTGGCGCAAGAATCGTCAAAGAGCGCCCAACGCGATTCGTGAAGAACTCGAGAAAATTCGCGATGTCATCGCGTTCCAGCCACACATCGGCGAACGTGCGCGGAACGTGAAACTTCCGGGCGTTCGCCGTCTCCATCTGCAGCGTATCCACTACCACATTTACTATCGCGTGATCGGCGAACCGGAGCGCGTTGAAATTGTTGCGTTCTGGAACGTGCGCCGCGGCAGCGGCCCGCCGATCTGACCGGCATCGATATCCTCTAAATGATCCGAAACCGCCCGGCCATCGTGCGCGATACGAGCGTCCGATGCGGTGCGCGCTCCAGCGCGTCCGGCCGTTCCCCGCGCAGCAGCGGCGCGAGCACCTCGTACGGATCGCACGGCCAATCGACGATCGTTTCGCCGTCGCTCATCATGGCGAGCTCGAAGCGCGCGACGCACGCCGTGAGCTCGTCGTCCATCGCCCGTTCGAGGAACGCGCGCGACAGTTCTTCGATGAACGGCGAGTCGCAATCGATGGCATCGACGACCTCCGGGAATCGATCGCCGAGGATGGCTGCGGTGAGCGGGCAATTCTGGCGGAGGCGGAAGAGGCGCCAGCCGCGAATCGTGTCGCGCGTGACGGCGAGCCCGATCGAGCGGCTCGCCTGTTCGATGTACGGATCGTTCGTGACCACGCCGCCGCGGATCAGGTCGCGCATTGCGCGTTGATGGTCAGCGAGTGGCATCACGCATCGTCCTCAGTTCATTCGCCACGGCCTCGAGTCCGGTCAGACCGATGTATGGACCGAGCAGCTCGAAGATCACCGCTTCGACATTCGGCGTGCGCGGAAGCACCTCCCGAAGCATCGCACGCGTCTCGTCGCGCGTGACGCGCGAGTGGACGTCGACGCGCAGTCCGCGATCGATCGTGCCGTTCGCGACGTGAATCTCGCGCACCGCGGCGAGATCGAGCTCGTCGAGGAACGCGGAGGCGGTGCACAGTCCATTGTGCACGTCGCATTCGAGGTTGTAGACGTCGAGGATCAGCCCGCAGCCGGTGCGGCGCGCGATCTCGTTCAGAAATCCCGCCGCGCTGTACTCGCCGCCCACCTCCGGGAAGAGGTTCACGACATGCTCGAGCAGGAACGGCTTCGCGTACCGGCGCTGGATCTCGCCGACGCGCGCGCAGATCAGTTCGAGTGCTTCGTCCGTGCGCGGCGGGACGAGCATCGTGCCGAGGTGCTGGCCGTCGACGGTCGTATATCCGAGGTGCTCGCTGTGCCAGGCGACGTCGACGTGCGACATCAATTGATCGACCAGCGCGAGGTACGACTCGTTCATCGCATCGGCCGACGCGATGGAGAGCCCGACGCCGTGGATGGTGATCCACGCGTGCTGCGAGATCGCGCGCAATTCATCGAGGGTATCGGATGGGATGACCGGCCGGCCGCCGCGCATCGTGGCGATCGCGTCGGGCGTGACCTCGACGACCTCGGCGAGCGGCAGCACCGTCTCGACGAATCGCGGGTCACGCCCTTCGTAATTGATTCCGGTGCGGATCACCGGATGGAGCCGGCGGTGAATCCGGGGACGTCGAACGGCTCGGGATCGCCGCCGTGGATGATCACGTCGATGCCGATCAGACCGCAGCCGAGACAACCATTCAGCTTGAAGATCTGCTCCATCGCCGCATGAACCTGGTCGGCCTTCACCGGCGTTCGTCCCGGCGCCGACAGTCTCACCGTCTTTCCCGCAATCTTCGAAGCTGCTTTCGTTGTGGCCATACACACCTCCTCGGTTAAGGAGTGACGGGGAGAGGGGTTTCCCTACCGTGGGGCGGGGGATTGAACGCAGAACGCAGAACGCAGAGGAAGAATTGAGAACGAGAGCCTTGCTCCATTTCTCAATTCCGACTCTGCGTTCTGCGTTCTGCGTTCAATCCCAACGCCCCCTCACTTCACGTGTAACCCGCACTCCACCTTTCCCGTGCCCGCCCACCGCCCGGCCCGCGCGTCCTCGCCGGACGCGACGGGACGCGTGCAGTGCGTGCAGCCGATGCTCGGGTAGTTGCGGTCGTGCAGGGGGTTGTAGTCGAGGTCCTGCGCGCGGATGTACGACCACACGTCGTCCGTGGTCCAGCCGGCGATCGGGTTCAGCTTCACGAGATTGAACCGGGCGTCCCATTCGACCTTCTGCGCGTTCGCGCGGGTCGGCGCCTGATCGCGGCGGATGCCGGTCAGCCACGCCTGCAACGTGCCGAGCTTGCGCGACAGCGGCTCGACCTTCCGCAGATTGCAGCAGACATCGGGCTGCGTCCTCCACAACGCCTCGCCCAGCACCTTCGCCTGCTCCTCCGGCGTGAATTCGGAGCGCAACCGCTCGACCGTGATGCCGTATCGCCGCTCGATGCGCGCGATCAGTTCGTACGTCTCGGGAAAAAGAAAATCGGTATCGAGCGTGAAGACGTTGAAGTGCGGACGCACGCGCGACGCGAGATCGATGATCACCACGTCCTCCGCGCCGAAGCTCGACGCGATTGCGAGCTCGTCGCCGAACTCCGTCAGTCCCCACGCCACAACCTCTTCGGCGGTCCACCGTTCTGCTTCCGGGATGAAACTCATGTCCGTTCCTTTCTTCAAGCCAGCAATGCGACGCCGAGATAAATAGTCAACATGTAGACGACCCAGACGAGCCACTGCCGGGAGATCCGTCGCGACAGCGCCACGCCGACCAGCACGCCCGGTACGACGCCCGCCATCACCAGCGCGAAAAGGTGCAGATCGAACGCGCGCTGATGCCACTGCAACCCGAGACTCACTGCGCCGATCACCGACCCGAACACGTTGCTGATCGCCGCGAGCTGCGGCACGCGCCACGTCGTCGCCACGAGCAGCAGCGTGACGAGCAGACTGCCCGATCCCGCCGAGGTGATCGAAACGATCGCCGCCACCCCGAACCCGACGACGAGCAGAATCCACGGACACGGAGCGCGGACGTCCCGTCCGCAGTCGTCGGGCGTCTCGCCCGGCGACCCGTCCCCCGACGATAGCGATCGGGCGGGACGCCCGACCGCTGCGGACGAGACGTCCGCGCTCCGTGAGCTCGCGAACGTCGCGGCGGCGCTGGCGATCAACAGCGTCGCGCCGATCAGCGGGCGCAGCGGCAACTGCCAGCGCGCGCCGATGCACCACGCGAGTACGACGCCGAGCAGTCCGCCAAAAACCACGAACCACGCGATGCGGCCCGGCCAGTGTCCGAGCCGGCGATGCGCGACGGAGCCGACGAGCTTCGACACGAACAGGCTGCCGATGCCGGTGCCGACGGCGAGCGCCGGCCGATAGCCCGCGAGAATCAACAGAGGTGTGAGCAACGATCCGGTTCCGGCGCCGGTCGCGCCGATCAGGATTCCGCCCGCGAGTCCGATCACGATTTCAACCAAGGCCCACCTCCAGATGCGGCACCGGTCCCGGCGATGGATCGCGCAGCACCGGCTCGACCTCGGCGCCCGCGAGAATCGCGCGCAGCTCGTCGTTCGAATGCCGCGCGAAAAACGCGCGCAGCGATTCACCCTGCGCAGCGCGCAGCAGACGCTCGATCGCATCCGGCACCTCGGACCCGACGCAGCGATAGCCGGTCGGACGCGCAATCGATGCGTGCTCGCCGAGGCCGCCGCCGACGCAGAAGTAGTACGCGTCGACGAAGCGGTCGCCGGCTTTCAGCTTCTTGCCTTCGATGCCGAGGTCGGCGATCCAGTGCTGGCCGCAACTGTTCGGGCAGCCGGTGATGTTGATCTTCAGCTGCTGCTCGTAGCCGGGCAGCCGCGCATCGAGCTCGCTCACCAGCCAGCGCGCGAAGCTCTTCGTCTCCGTGATGCCGAGCTTGCAGAACTCCGAGCCGGTGCATGCGACGGTGCCGCGCGCGAACGGCGAGCCGTGCGTCGTCAGGCCTGCATCGTTCAGCTCGCGCGCGACGCATTCCGCATTGCGCGACGGCACGTTCGCGATCAGCAGGTTCTGCATGATCGTCGTTCGCAACTCCCCGCTTCCGAACGCCTCGGCCAGATTCGCTGCGATGTGCAGCTGCTCCGCGGTGATGCGTCCGCGCAGGACCGACGCACCGACGTACGCATAGCCGTCCTGCTTCTGCCGATGAATGCCGACGTGATCGCGGAAGAGCTCGACCGGCCGCACTTCATCGACCGCGCAATCAAGCGTGAACGGCAACCGCTTGTGCAGCTCCTCGAGAAATTGCGACGCATCCCAGCCGTGACGCAGAAACAGATGCTTCAGCCGCGCGCGATCGCGATGCTCGCGCAATGCGTCTGCATCCCGGAAGATCTCCGCGGCCGCGCGAAGCACAGGCAGCACCTGGTTCCACGCGATGAATGCATCGAGCCGGACGGCGAGATGCGGATCGGCGGAGAGTCCGCCGCCGACGCGCATCGAGAATCCGATTTCATCGCCCCGGCGAACCGCAGTCAGACCGACGTCGTTGATCTCCGGATACGAGCACCAGTGCCGGCATCCGGTGATCGTGACTTTGAACTTGCGCGGCAGGTTGTAGAAGCGCGCATCACCGACGAGCATCCGCGTCGCCTGCAACGCGAGCGGCGACGCATCGATCAATTCACTCGCGTCGAGTCCGGCGAGCGGGCAACCGGTGATGTTGCGCGTGTCGTCGCCGCATGAGCCGGTGGTGGTCAGTCCCGCGCGCCAGAGCGTGTCGAGGATCGCCGGCAGATCTTCGATGCGGATCCAGTGCAACTGCACGTTCTGCCGCACCGTGAGATCGGCGATGCCGCGCGCGTACTGCTGCGCGATCTCCGCAATCGTGCGCACCTGGTGCGACAGCAGCAAGCCGTTCGTGACGCGGATCCGCACCATGAAGTACGGCACCGCTTTGCCGCCCACTGCACCGATGCCGTCGCCTTGCGTGTAGACGCCCCACCAGCGCAGATACGTGCCGATCCACTCCGCCGGAACTGCATCGAATCCCTGCGCGGCAAATGCGCGCAATTCATCCAACGCCGCCCACGGATTCTTCTCCCGTTTCAGCCGCTCGACTCTTTGTGCCTGTGTTTCGCTCATCACGTACTCCGAAAATTCGTGGAAAAACAAAAAAGCCCACCGCCGGGCATCCGACGGTGGGCTGTGCGATTACGCGCTTTGGTTGAATGGATTACATGCGCAGCACAAACACGCCAGATGTCACGGCGCTCATTGCGTCGCAGCAACAACACATCTGGCGGAAGTTGCGGGTCATGTTGGAGAAGTCATGCTAGGAGCGCCGGGACGCGATGTCAAAGCAGTTCACCATTAAGTCACTCCCGATCTATTCGATGACTATGCGGACCGTCACCGGCACACCGAGGTTGTTCTTCAACGTCATCGTTCCTCCTGAATAGAGCAGGCAGAGGCGCCCCGCCGTATCGGAATTCGCAGTGAGATAGCCGTTCGCCAACGCGGCCCCGAAGAAGAACGTGCGGAAATCGCCCCAGGCCAGCGTGGCGTCCGCGTGCGTCGCGTGCTGCGCCCAGACGCTGACGCGCAGCATGGCGGTGCTCTCCACGTTCGGCGGCGTCGGCAAGGTCACGGAGCTGCCGGAGGCGAGGGAGGCGATCGTCGTCTTCCAGACCGGCGCGTCGTACACGCGGGCCATGTCGTAATCGACGCCGGCGGCGTTCGGTTTCTTGTAGTACGCCCACGGATACTGCTGCGAGGCCGCGGTGACGATCGCAGGCGCGGCGAAGATCGGCTTCAACGATGATCCCCAGTTCTTGACCGTGTTCGCGGAATTGGAGAAACCGGCGTTCGTGAACGAGATGTTGTCGCAGGAATTGTCGGCGTCCCACTCCACCAGGCCCGCCTGATCGGTGCCGCCGAAGAAGGTATTGATCAGCGCGATCTGATTGATGTTGCGGAGATAGAAGCCCTGCGCGCCCGGCGAGCCGCCGCTGCAATTGAGGAAGGTCAGCCGCGCACTGGCCGTGGCCGGCACGAGATAGAACATGTAGCCGTGGAGCGGCGTCGCGCCCTGGCCCTCGCCGTTCTCCCACCGCACGTCCTCGAAGATCACGTTGTTCACTGCGCCGGTGGTCGCGCAGTAGATGCCGTCGGTGCCGCCGACCCACGTCTGGTGCCCGGTGAACGAGACGTTCGACATCGTCACGCCCGAATCGACTTTGATGAGCGGCTGCGTGTTGTCGTAGGAGTACAGCAGCATGTTGTTGAACGTGAAGTGGTCGAACTGCCCCGCGCCGGTGCCGCCGCCGACGCTGACCGTCTTGACGTGAATCGGATAGGTCGCCTGGAGAAAGCAGTCCGAGACGCTCGTGGTGTCCCAGCCCTGAATCTCCAACGCCGTGTCGCCGGTGTGGTAGAGCTGCACGCGCAGGTGGTGGATCGAGGAGTCCCACGCCGTGCCGATGCTGCGCACCGCCGTCTTCGTCGTGCCGCTGCAGCCGGTGATGGAGAGGTTGTCGAGCTGGACGAAGTTGACGGTGGTGTTCGTCGTCGTCGGCTGAAACGTGATCAGCGCGCTGTCGGCCGTGGACGGCCGGAAGTCGATCACCGTCTCGTCCACGCCATCGCCGTAAACGCGGATGCCGGCGGTGAGCGGCGGGAGAGCATCGCTGATCTTGTAGACGCCGGTCGGGATGTAAATCGTCGAGCGGCGCGCGCCGGCCGTGCAGTCGTCGCCGTTGCCGAAGTTCGCGATGGCCGCGTTCCAGGTCGCCTTGAACGCGTCCGTGTCGTCATGCGTGTTGTCGCCCCAGGCGCTGTAACTGCGGACATTGAAGGTTTGCCCCAGTGCGAACGGCGCGAGCGCGAGCAGGATGAGAGCGAGAGCAATTTTTCTGGTATTCATGCAAAAAGAATGCGCCTGCCCATCTTCCGAAATGAGACATGCGTCACAGCCTCCCGTTGAACTTGGCTCAACACTTCTCCCCCGAGGGAAAGAAGTCATGAAACGAATACTTCTGGTTGTACTCGTGTGCCTCCTTCCGCTTTCCGCTCTGGGAAGCGAGGCCTTCATTCTGGACATCCCGCTCCGCTTCAATACCCAACAGGAGACAGGCGACGCGAAAGTGCTGCTCGAGCTCAGCGCCGCACCCACGGGCTCACAGCTCGTCGTGAACAACGGCACGACGCTGAACCTCGGCGACACGAACGTGATGATCGCCGGCGATTCCGTTTCGTTCACCGCCGGCAGCGCCGCGAACACGGCGCTGATCGAGTACAAGCCGCTGTCGAATTTCAGCGGCGACTTCTGCAACGCCGTGGCGACGGAGAAACAGATCCCGATGCGCTTCGCCGGCGCGCAGGACATCACCGGCTATCGCGTCGCGACCTACATCGTCGCCTCGCCGGCCGCGGAATGCTCGCAGGTGTCGAAGCACACCGGCGACACGCCCGCGTTCCTCACGCCGAACGACGACGGCGTCGCGCCCGCGCTGGACGCTGACTACAAGGGACGCTTCACCTACGACGTCGCGCTCGTGCTCGACAAATCGGGAAGCATGTCCGAATTGCCTCCCGGTGCGAACGGCGGTCCGACGAAGATCGAGTATCTGAAATCGGCCGTGCAGGCGTTCGTCGGCAACTGGGAAGTGATGGATGCGCCGATCGGAAATGCGGAGTGGTCGCATGACCGGCTGAGCCTCGTCTTCTTCGATTCCACCGCCGCCGCGCAGATGCTCGCCGGTGCCGATGCTCCGGCGAATGTCTTCCTGCAGCGCGGCTCGAACGCGTGGGACGAAGTCATCAACGCGGCGAACGGATTGGCTCCCGGCAGCTCGACCTCCATCGGCGCCGGCGTCAACGAGGGAATGTCGAAGTGGAAAGCCGATTCGAAGAACGATCTTTCGATGGTCGTGATCACCGACGGCAAGCAGAACACCGCACCGCTGATCTCCCCCACCGGCAGCGGCTTCCTCGGATTGCAGCCGGTCGCCGGACTCAATCAGGAGCTGCGCAAGCGCTTCATCCCGATCCAGACCGTCGGCTTCGGTCTGCCCGCGCAGGTCGATGACGATCTGCTGACCAACATCGCGGTCGAGACGAACGGCCAGTCGTGGCTGCACATCGACGGCACCACGGTGTTCGACACGTTCGCGAACACGCTGATCGCGATCCTCAAAGGCAACACCGCGTCGCTCGCGCATCGCGTGCACGACACGATGAACGGTCCGGGACCGAGCACGACGTACAGCGTCATCGTCGACCGCTCGCCGCAGCGCGTCGTCTTCTCGCTGCAGTGGGCGCCGCCGCAGCGCTTCGTCCTCGATCTCGATGCGTTCCGCCCCGGTGCCTTGACTCCGACCGCGCCGTCGAAATCGAAGCTCCTCCCGCAGGCGACGATCAAGGGCTACGACACGCCGGCTGCGGGCGTCTGGCGCGCGCAGGTGAAGCGCGCGGCGAAGGGCGACCAGGTCAACATCCCCTACACGCTCAACATCATGTTCCTGGAGAAGCACCTCGACTACGCGTTCTCGCTCGATGCGTTCAAGCCGGTGGTCGGCGAGAAGCTCGGCATTCGCGCAGTCGTCGATTGGGACGGTAAGCGGCTCGCCGGTCTCCCGCCGGGCTCGATCCGCGCCCGCGTTTTCCAGCAGCAGCAGGCCCTCGGCACGATCCTGCATGACACGAAGCGCTCGACGAATCGCGTGCCGTCATCGATCGGCGGCGATCCGGTGTCGCCGCTCGACGCGAAGCTCTCGTCGTTCGAAGGAAGGTCGCTCACCTCGCGCATCGAACAGAAGGAAGTCGCGGTGGTCGTGCTCAACGAAGTCGCGCCGGGCGAATACGCCGCGACGTTCGACGGCACCAACATCCCGGGCAACTACGCGTTCGAAGTGCTCATGGACTGGACGAACGAGCGGACCGGCCGCGTGCATCGTGAAGAGCGCGTGGAGCAGTCGGTGAGGCCGCGCGTCGATCGCGCGAAGACGACCATCGACACGACACTCAACGCGAACGGTACGTGGACCATCACCATGGTGCCGCGCGACAGCTTCGGCAATTACTTCGGACCGGGCTACGAGTCGCTGATCACCGCGCGTCTCCTGACGAGCGGCGGCCTGCGCTCGCCGCATCCGACCGATGTGAATCAGATCGGCGCGTACTCGTGGCAGGTGTCGGACACCTTGCGCGATCAAACGCCGGTG
>DATEZA010000125.1:0-44087 GCA_035255945.1 Thermoanaerobaculia bacterium | reverse complement strand
ATGGCGGAACCTCGAACCGTCGGAGAGCAGCGCGATGCCGGCGCCCGACGTCGGCGTGCCGCAGCGCATCACCTGGACGTAATCGCCGTCGACGCGCGCGCCCGAAGCCGCGACCGCGATGCCGGCCGTGTCCTGGAGTGTCACGTAGATGAAGCGAAGCGTGGCCGTGCCGCGCTCCACCTGCAGTCCGACGCTGCCGTGCTTCGGCGCGTCTTCGATGTTCGCATGCGCGCCGATGACGACCTGCTCGACCGTCGCATCGGCGCGGGTGACGATCGCGGTCGGCGAGCCGTGGATCGCCAGCGCGCGCACGCTGCACGCGGCCTCGCAGGCGATCCCTTCATCGCCCGTCGTGATCAGCTCGAGCTCCGGCTTTTCCTCGCGCGGGAGGTCCTGGCGCTCGTTCTTGCGGAAGTACGGCTCTTCGTCGATGCGGCCGGGATTCGCGTCGACGACCGACGCGGTGGAGAGGATGTTGTGCGCTTCGCCGTCGATGGTCGTGCCGGCGTCGCGCAGCGGCGGAAGCGGCGCGCTGAGCGTGATGGTCCACCAGCGCGGCGGGAGGCCGAGCGCCGGATTGTCAGCAGGAGCGACGGCGCGCGTCAGCGGGACGAAGCGCATGACGTTCGGTCCGCCGATCGCGTTCGCGTTCTCGACGAACTGGCGCAGCGAGCCCTGTCCCGCATCTTCGATCGAGGTCACGATGTTGTAGCTGAACGCGAAGTCGACGTGCGTCGCCGGTGCCTGCACGCGCGCGACGTGCTCGGACGCGTTCAGCGATGACGTGTCGTCCGATTTGAGCGACCGTCCGCCCGCGCAGGCGCCTTCGAAAAAGTTCGTGCGCGTGCTGCCGTCGTTTTGCGCGCAGACGGCGCCCGCCGGTCCGAAGGTCTGTTCCGGCCAGCCTTGCGGACCGAACGAACGCGAATCGACCGCGACCCAGTAGGTGCCGGGCTGCAGACCATCGACCTCGTAATGGCCGTCCACCAGCGAAGTGGATGTGCCGGCTAACGCGCCACCGTCGCTGTAGAGCTTCACGACGACGCGCGGCGCGCTGACGAAATCGGCACGCACGCCGAGGGCAGGCGCATCGAGATAAACCGTTCCGGAGATGCTCTCTCCGAACGCGGGCGAACAAAGCAGCAGCAAAACAACGGAGGCGGAGAGGGACCGAAGCATGGTCCCATTATCGGTCAGACCAGGCCACGCTCGCGCAATTCACGCTTCAAAAAAGCGTAAATGATTGGCGCCATTACCACACCGGACACACCGAATGCCGTCTCGCCGAGGAGGATGGCGAGCAGGATCTCCCACGCCTGCGAGTCCGTTTCGCCGCCGACGATCCGCGAATTGATGAGGTACTCGAGCTTGTGGATCAGCACCAGGAAAACCAACGACGCGACCGCAGTCCCGACCGAAAGGCCGAGGGAGAGAATGACGATCACGGTGTTGGAGATGAGGTTGCCGAGGACCGGGATCAAGCCGCAGATGAACGTCACGAACACGATCGTCGTGCCGAACGGGATGTGCTTGCCGAAGATCGGCAGCACCGCGAGGACGTAGATCGCGGTGAGCGTCGTGTTGACGAACGAGATCTTGATCTGCGCGGTGGCGATGCGCGCGAAGGCGTCGGTGAAGCGCTCCACTTTTTCGGTCAGCCGCTCCGCGAGCTCGCCGCGCTCGTGATCGTGCTTCGTCACGTGACGGAAGAAGACGAGCACCGCGAGGAGGATGCCCATGAGCATGTGCACCAGTCCCATGCTGAACGTGCTGCCGGCGAGCTTGAGCGTCTCGGCATGCTCCTTCAACCAGGCGACGACGCCGAGCTTCAGCGTCTCCGCATCCGTCATGACCTCGGGAATGATGTCTTCGCCGTACCCACCGAGCCACGCACGGGTGGACTGAAGGATCTCCGCCATCTTGGTCATCATCGCGGGGATGTTGCCCGCGTGACGGCGGAGGAAGGTGACGGCGAGTGCGACGACGCCGATGAAGATCCCGCCCGCGATGAGGGTGACGGTCGCCAGTGCGAGCGGACGCGCGGTGGTATGCGGCATCCGGCGCGCGAACGATTTCGAGACGCGGTCGAGGATCAGGTAGAGCGCGAGTCCGGCGATGAGTCCCGGCACGAGGTGGCGAAAGAGGATGAAGACGAGAAAGAGCCCGATCATCACCCAGGCGGCGATCTCTTCATTGGATGGACGCGGCTTGGCGGGCGCGACGACCACCGGGAGAGGGACGATCGGATTAGACGTCATTGACGATGATTGTAAGGCGTGTGTAGGACAAGCTCTCAGCTTGTCCCCCGACAACCTGAGAGGTTGTCCCCGACAACCTGAGAGGTTGTCCTACACCCTCACGGCAGGAGCCAGGCCGCTCCCGATGCTTCGATGTCCGCCACGTGCAGCCTTGGTTGCAGCGCCCGCACCTCGGGCTGGCACTTCGGGTCCCACGGAAATTTGCCGTTGCGATCGGGCCAGTAGAGCTGCAGCAGCGGGAAATTCGCGCCGCCGTAGAACCAGCGCGCGTGCTTGACGGTGACGTCGTACCAGATCTCGCGCACCGTCTTGAACACGCAGGTGTAGCCCTGCAGGAGCTCGTCGTCCTCGAGGCTGTCGGCGTAGACGATGCCTTCGCGCATCCGCTGGACGGTGTTCTCGATCAGCTGCTCCATCGTCGCGGGACGAAGTCCGAAGACGATGATGTCGGGCTGCTGCATGGTCTTGTGCAGACCGATCGAGTACGCCCAGCCGGGCGTCGATCGTTTTTCGTGGACGACTTTTTCGATGTGCAGACCGTCGGCGTCGACGTCCGCGAGGATCTGTTGTTCGATGTTCGAGGGTTTCATAGCGGGCGCAATCCTAATGGAAGTCATGACTCTGGACATCGTGCAATCCCTCCAGCGGCCAGAAGCGCTCGGCACGCACGGAGGCCTGTCCTTCGCCGTTCTGGACGATCCCTTCGACGATCAGTCCGGAGTGGCCGAGGATCGTGGAGCGCCATTCGGCGAAAAGCTGCGGGTTCACGATCGCCTGCGAGAGGCCGGTCTCGTCTTCGAGCGTGAGGAAGACGAAGCCCTTCGCCGTGCCGGGACGCTGGCGGACGATCACCGCGCCCGCGGTCGTCACACGGCTGCCATTCGGGACGAATTTCAGATCGGCGGCGGACAGGACGTTGTCGCGCTTGAGCTGCGCGCGGAAGTGCTCGAGCAGATGCGGACCGACAGTGACCTCGGCGGACTGGTAGTCGGACAGCGTTTCTTCGAGCGGGGACATTTCGGGCAGCGGGTGCCTCGTCATCCCGAGCGTAGTCGAGGGACCTGGGTGGGCGGGCGGCGCGCCATCCTCCCCCCCAGGTCCCTCGACTACGCTCGGGATGACGCGCTCTTCGAACAGCTCGCCCGCGTCGCGTGCCGCGCGCGCAGCCTGCCACATCGCTTCGCGGCGCGTGTGGCCGAACGCCGCAAGTGCGCCCGCATCCGCGAGCTTCGTCAGCTGATCGTCGCGCAAGCGGCAGCGGCGCGCGAGCTCGTCGGCCGACGTGAACGGTTGCCCTGCTTCGATCGCCTGACCGGCCGTCGCGCGCAGTCCCCGCACGTAGCGCAATCCCATCCGCACGCCGCCATGCTCCCAGCGGCACATCCATCCTGATTTGTTGACGTCGATCGGCAGCACCTTCACTCCATGCCTCTGCGCATCCTTCACCAGCGTCGCGGGATGGTAGAAGCCCATCGGCCACGCGTTGAGCAGCGCCATGTAAAACGCCGCGCCGTGATGCGCCTTCAGGTATGCGCTCGCGTACGCGATGAGCGCGAAGCTCGCCGCGTGCGATTCGGGGAAGCCGTAGAGCGCGAACGACGTGATCGATTTGACGATCTGGTCCTGCGCCGCCGCGCCGATGCCGCGCTCGGTCATGCCTGCGCGCAGACGCTTTTCGATCTCCACCATCCGTTCCATCGATCGTTTGAATCCCATCGCGCGACGGAGCTCCTCCGCTTCGCCGCCGGTGAAGCCCGCGGCGACCATCGCGATGCGCAGCAGCTGCTCCTGGAACAGCGGCACGCCGAGAGTGCGGGCGAGGATCGGCTCGAGACAGGGATGCGGATATTCGACTTTCGCCTTGCCCTGACGGCGGTCGAAGAACGGTTTGATCATGCCGCCGACGATCGGTCCCGGCCGGATGATCGCCACCTGCACGACGATGTCGTAGAACGTCTTCGGTGCGTTGCGCGGCAGCGATGCCATCTGCGCGCGGCTCTCGACCTGGAACATGCCGATGGTGTCGGCGTCGTTCAGCATTTTGTAGACGCGCTTGTCGTCCGGCGGCAGATGCGCGAGGTCGACATCGATCCCTTCGTTCGTGCGGATCGTGGGGATCATCTCTTCGATCGCGGCGAGCATGCCGAGGCCGAGGAGATCGACCTTGATGATGCCGAGGTCGGCGCAATCGTCTTTGTCCCATTGAATGACGACGCGGCCCGGCATCGACGCCGGCTCGAGCGGGACGACTTCGTCGAGCCGCCCTTTCGCCATGACCATGCCGCCGGAGTGCTGCCCGAGATGGCGCGGCAGATTCTGGATCTGCAGGTAGAGACGCATGAAGTGCTGCACGCGGAGGTCGTCGGGATCGAAGCCGGTTGAAGCCAGCGCTTCTCCCAGTGGCGTCATCCTGAGCGCCGCAGAGCGCGAAGGATCCGTAAGTCGAGCGCGATCCACGGGTCCTTCGCCGTCTGCGCGGCTCAGGATGACACTGTCGAACTCGCGGATCTCGCCGAAGTTCCAGGTGCTGACGGTCTTCGAAAGTTTGTCCGCCTGCTCCTGCGAATAGCCGAGCGCTTTGCCGACTTCGCGCGCGGCGCTGCGGTCGCGATAGGTGATGACGTTCGCGGTCATGGCCGAGCCGTGCACGCCGTAGCGTTTGTAGACGTACTGGATGACGCGCTCGCGCTGGTCGCCGCTCGGCAGATCGAGGTCGATGTCCGGCCATTCCCCCCGTTCCTCGGACAGAAACCGCTCGAACAGCAGATCCATCTTCACCGGATCGACGGCGGTGATTCCGAGCGCGTAACAGACGGCGCTGTTGGCCGCGGAGCCGCGTCCCTGCACGAGGATTTTTTCGCGGCTGCAGAACTGGACGATGTCCCAGACGATGAGGAAGTAGCCGGCGAGCTCGAGCTTCTGAATCATGTTCAGCTCTTTCTCGACCTGCGCCTGGGCGCGTGCGGTCATCGGACGGAAGCGGACTTTCGCTGCGTTCCACGTCATCTTGCGGAGGAAGGAGTCGTTGGTCTCGCCGGGTGGGAGCGGGTAGTCGGGGAACTGATAGCCGAGGTCGGCGAGCGTGAAATCGAGCGTGTGCGCCAGCTCCCATGCGCCACTGACGGCTTCGGGGAGATCGGGGAAGAGCGCGCACATCTCGGCCGCGGTCTTGATGTGGCGATGGCGATTGATGCCGAGGAGCTTGCCGGCGTTATCAACATGTTGACCTTCGCGGATGCAGGTGAGGATGTCGAGCAGCTCCTTCTCCTCGGGCTTCCCGTAACGGACGCCGTTCGTGGCGACGAGCGGAAGCCGGTGCCTCCGCGCGAGCGCGATCAGCATCTGATTGCGATGCTCTTCTTCGCGGATGTGATGCCGCTGCAGCTCGACATGCGTCCGCCCCTTGAAGATGCCGGCGATTTTTTGCAGCGTGTCTTCATTATCCCGGGTGAGGCAGCGCAGCCCCTCCGCGTATTGCTCGACGAGCTCCCACGTGTAGCGCGCGTCCCCTTTCGGATGCTTCATCGCGCCGGCCGTGATGAGCTTGCAGAGATTTTTGTAGCCGGTGCGGCTCTCGACAAGCAGGGTGATGCGGCCGTGATCCATGATCAATTCGCTGCCGACGAGCGCCTTGATCCCCGCCTTTTTCGCCGCGGTGTAAAAACGCGGCGCGCCGTAGACACCGTTGCGATCGATGATGGCCATCGCGGAGACGTCTTTCTCCGCTGCCGTGCCGATGAGGTCCTCGGGGAGGGTGGCGGCCTCGAGGAAGGAGAAGGAGGAGGAAGCCCTGACTTCTGCGTAGGGTCTTGGTGAGGTGTTTCCGATGTGCTTGGGCTCGGGTTTTTGTTTTGGGCGGAGGACGGAGTTCATGTAGGAGAGGCCGTCGTAGGTGCCGGATTGGGGTGGGGCGTAGGTGATGCGCATTGAATCGGATTTCATGGGGACGGCTGAAATGCAGAATTCAGAATTCAGAATGAAGAATTAAGAGTGGGGAGGGGGCGGGGTGGTGGTGTTCCGGATGATGGTGGTGAGGACGGCGACAATTTCGTGCGATTCCTGCACGAGCGGATGAATCCGTTGCGCGTCGATGGCTTCTGTGGCTTCGAGCAGACGCAGCCAGTAATTCGCTTCACGTGCTTCTTTTAGAGAAATCCGAGCTTTTGCAATGAAATCAGCTTTGCTCTGAGCGGCATTTGCTTCTTCGAGATTTGCGCCGACACTCGTGCCTGCACGCAAAAGCTGGTTGGCGGCCACACGATCCGTACCACGCTTTCTGGTGATCGCTCGATGCAACCTCACAATCCGACACGCGAACTCAAATGCCCGCTCATGAATGTCCCTGCTCATTCTCAATTCTTAATTCTGCATTCTGAATTCTGCATTCATCCAATACTCCACAATGAGTAGCTATTCATACCTCGCATCCACGTACCACCCCTCATCCTGATACACCCGGTAGAGTCCCTTCTCGGTCTCCACGTCCCAGTACTCGCGAAAATTAGGGTGGTTGCGCCACCAGCCTTGTTCGACAGGCCATGGACCTGAAGAGAGAACGACGTCACCGTTTATGTCTCCCTCGCTCTTGATCGCGACGAACTGCTCTGCCTCGTTGCGGATCACTTCGATCGGGATCGGGGGGCGGAACACGCGGGCGGCGACGAGGCCGCGGCTCTTGCGGGGCGGGCGGGAGAGGCCGGGTGGGGGCGGGGGATCGTACGGGGCGATGGCGAAGCGGTCGGGGAGGTGGCCGTCGACCGTCTGCGGCATGCCGACGCGCTCTTCGCCGAGCATGGAGATCAAGCGGGCGATGGTCGTTGCGAGTTTTTCGGGGGACAGCGCGGCGGGACCGAAGAGCGAGAGTTGGGCGCGGCGCGGGCGGTCGGGGATGGCGACGAACGTGAAGCCGGTAACCGGCGCGCCGGGCGCTTTCTTTTCGAGCTCGAGCCGGATGAGGGTGAGCATCGTCTTCACGTCGCGCGTCGGCGCGGGGAGGTCGATGCCGCGCGCGTCGTAGCCGTCGGGATCGAGCGCGAGGGTCAGCTCGAGACGGCGGCAGGCGAAGCCCTGGATCTCGAGCCGCATCGTCAGGCGGTCGAGCGCGGCGTTGGCGATGAAGAGGAACGGATCGAGCGCGACGAGCGGCCATTCGAGATCCATCCCTTCGCGGAAATCGGGAGGCAGCGCGCGCGGGATCAGCGGACGCGGATCGATGCCGCGCGCCGCGTAGTGCAGCTCGCGTCCGGCTTCGCCGAGCCGCGTGGCCACTTCGCTTTCGGGCAGCTGCGCGAGATCGCCGATCGATGCCAGTCCCCATCGCTGCAGCGTCGACGCGGTCTCGAGCTGCGGCGACAGACGCACGAGCGGCAGCGGCGCGAGGAACTGCGCTTCGCCGCCGCGATCGACGATGGTCGGCGACTGCGGCAGCTCCGCGGCGATACGCGAGGCGAGCTTGCTCGAGGCGATGCCGCAGCGCGCGGGGAGACCGATGCCGTCGCATGCGCGGATCGCGGCGAGAGCGAGATCGCGCTCGGACGGGAAGTGCCGTTCGGTGCCGCTGATGTCGATGAAGACGACGCCTTCCGATGCGTCCTCGATGCGCGGCGAGAACGTCTCCGCGACTTCGAGCAGCGCTTCCTGCGCGGTGCGCTCGCACTCGGCGTCGCGGCCGCGCGCGATCAGTTTCGGCATGATCGAGCGCGACTGCGCGAGCGAGAGTCCGGCGTGAATGCCTTTCTTGCGCGCGCGCCGCGTGGCTGCGACGACATGCGCGTTGTTGCCGTTTCCTTCCACGATCGCCAGGGCTTCCTGGAGGAGCTCCGGCTCGCTGCGGAGTCGCGCGGCGAGCGGGAACATCGGGACGATGAGGCAGGCCAGTCGCGTCATCGCGATGCCCCCTTTGCACCGCGTGTCATCCTGAGGGGCGCAGACGCCGAAGGACCCGCTGCCGCGCGTGCATCGCCTGAAGCTACGGGTCCTTCGCCGTCTGCGCGGCTCAGGATGACACCGGCACCTGTGCTGCTCGCCGCCTCCAGCGTGACGAACTCGAGCCGCGCGCTGCGTCCTTCTTTTTCGTGGCGATGTTTTTCGACGCTGAGGTCGACGGTCATGCCGGCGAGGACGCGCGGCGATTTGCCGCTGCCGGTCCATTTCGGCCGCGTGCGTTGTGCGTTGAGGACGATCTCCGATGCGGTGCCGGTCATCGGATACGGCGTGGAGATCAGCATCGCGGTGCCGTGCGCCTCCGCGGTCCGCGCGAGCCGCACCCATGCCGCTTCGGGAACGCGCTTGCCGCGGATCGGATGCAGTCCGGCGTCGAGGATGACGAGCTGGAAGCCGGTCGCGGCGATCATCTCCACCGCGTGCACCGCGTCCTTCATTTTTTGCGGACGGATCCAGAGGAGGCGCCGGAGGTCGGCGCCGTTCGCTTCGAGAATTTGCGGATCGAGGTGATCGCCGAGGTCGACGAGGACCGCGGCTTCACCGGCGCTGGTGGCGGCGGCGAGGGCGGAGAGGACGATCGAGAAGCGTCCGGCGGAGCGGCGGCCTGAGAGCTCGACGATTTTGCCGCGCGGGAGTCCGCCGCCGAGGAGTGCGTCGAGTGGCTCGAGGGTGGTCGGGAGGAGGTCGTCGCGGCGCTGTTTGGCGAGTGCGCGGATCAGCTCCGTCGCGCTCATGACTTTGGAGCGGACGGCGATTTCGAGTCCTTCGCGGAGGCGCCGGACGTCTTCCCGTTCGCCCGGTTCTACAGGCGGTGGATCCGGCACGAGGATCGGACCGGCCGGGTGCTCTGGCAATTGCCGAAGGAAGTTGATCTGTGTGTCGAGATGTCGAGCTGGCGCAGCCATCGGGGAGTCGCTCCGCACCAGATAATGTAGGCGGTAACCGGGCGTAAATCAAGTTGCGGCTATTGTGCGCAAGATGCGCGCAATGAAGGAGTTACGGATAGGTAAGGGATTAGGACGAGAGCACTTGGCCCCTCACCCCTGGCCCCTCTCCCCGCTTTGCGGGGCGAGGGGGACGTGAGGCCTACCGCAGCTTCATCGATGGATCGCCGAAGAGGATCCAGGACGTGCGGATGTCGCGCGTGGTGGTCGCGAACTTCGCGCGGCGCGCGGCTTCGCCGATGGTGATGCCGGGGGTGAAGAGCTGGCGCATGAGCTCATTATTCATGAGCGCTTGCTGATCGGGCTCGGTGAGCGTCGACGATCCCCAGACCGCGATCGCGCCGCCGTTCGGGGCGAAGAGGAAGCCCTCCGCGATGCTGGTCGTATAGACGTCGTGGAAGGCGCCGGTGAGGCAGGTCATGGCGATGACGAACGGCAGGCGTGAGCCGTTCGTGAGGGCGAGCGCGTCGTTCGTGCCGAGGAGGCCGTTGGTGCCCCAGATCTCGGTCGAGCCGTGGCCGATGTAGTCGGCGATGAGCGCGCCGTCGTTCAGCGGCGACGTGATGTTTGCGTCGACGACGAAGCGCGGCGTGATCGACGCCGGGAGCAGATGCGCGGCGTCTTGCGCGGCGGCGGCGAAGTCGAAGCCGACCGGCGCGTCCGCGATGAAGAGCGCGCTCGAAGCCCACGCACCGGTCGGCGTGCCGCGCGATGCGATGCGGTTCGCGACGAGTGTCGCATCGGCGAGCGTGCGTGCCGGAATGCGGCCGACCGGGATGTCGGCGATGCCGTCGCCGTCGAAGTCGGTGAGCGCATCGTCGGACGTCGTCTTCAGGTAGACCGTCGGGACGGTGACGCTGGGGACGAAATCGAACGCGCCGAGTGCGAGGTAATTGCGCGGATCGAAGCTCGCGTCGCCGAGGAGCAGGACCCACTTCGGTGCCTTCTTCCACTTCGTCGCGCTCTGCAGGAACGACCTGATCGCTTCGGGGCCGCGCACGCCGAAGCTCATCTCGTCGTAGACATCGTCGACGTCGACGACCGCGGTGCTGATGCCGTCGCGCTGGCGCGCAGTTGCGAGCGCGGACGCAGCGGAGCCGAACGTCGAGTTGGAGATGATCAGCAGGTCGGCGCCCGACTTGCCGTCGTTCCACGATGACGGACGATTGACTGCGAGCTCCGGCGCGGCGAGCACGCGAGCGGTCTCGAAGACGAGCACCGTGCGCTGGCCGGAATCATCGGTGGCGAAGGTGGCGGAGTCGCCCGACACGGTCGTCGTCAGCTCGACCGGCTTCATTGGATCGGTGACGTCGATCGCGCGAACCTTGCTCGACGGCGTGAAGCCGCTGACCGTGACGGCGCGTTGTCCCGGCACCGTGACTTCGAGCTCGCCGTTGTCGGCGCGCAGCAGGTGCTGATACGTGATGCGCGTGTCGGCGAGGACGCTGATGTCGACCCAGTCGTTAAGCGCGGTCATGGTCAGCGTGTTCGAGCCGTTCACCAGGAACGACTGCGGGAAGGTGAGGGTGAACGTCCGCTGATCCTGGCTGTCGAACGAGACGGTGCCGAGGTCGTGATCGTTGATGGTGAGATCGACGATGTGGTGGATGCCGGCGGTCGCGCCCTGGATCGTGATGTCCATCGACGCATTGCCGGCGTACGACGGATCGAGCGCGCCGATGAGCAGCTCCTGCGTCGAGGGGAACGGCATGATGACCTGACCGAAGAAGTTCGTCGCGTCGCCGTTGTTCGTCAGCGCGGCGAAGTGGATCGAGCGCTCCTTGCGGCCGTACGTGAACGGCACGGAGCCGGCGACCGGATCGCCGCCTTTGGTCTTGGGAGTCGAGATGCGCGAGCCGTTTCCTTTGCCCGAGGCGGCGAGCCAGTAGGTGCGCGCGCCGGTCGACTCAGTGTCGATCGGGAGGCCGTAGAACTCGATGCCGCCGGCGTCGACGAGCATCGGAATCTCGATGCCGGATGTGTAGAGCGTCGGCTTCTTGTCGTTGTTGCCGAGGTCGAAGCCGGCGGCGGTCATCTCGGCGCGGGTGACGCGGTACCACCCTTCCTGCGAGACGTAGATCTTCAGTCCCGCATCTCCGGCGAGATCGAATTGCGTCTTCGCCGTCTGCTGCGTCGGAGCAGGGAGCGCGATCGGCTGTTGCACGCCGACGCCGGCGGGCGACTGGAGGATGCTGCCGTTCGCGCCGAGGCCGGCGAGCGAGGGGCTGTCGGGGACGTCGGGAACTGCGCCGAAGATCGGCGACACCGGACCGTGCATCGTGCGCGTGCCGTTGAGATCGACGTCCTCGAGGTAGTACTGCGCGAAGGCGTTCGCGGACGGAAGCTTGTCGCGGAAGCGGTACGAGTAGCCGGCGTGATCGTCATTCTTCTTCGAGCGGAGCGCGGAGCCGGCGATCAGCTTCTTGTTGATCTTCGTCCGCACGCCGTCGATCTCGCGATAGAGATCGAAGCCGAGATTGTCGGACTCGAAGCTCGTTTCCCACGTGACCAGGACTTTGGATTTGTCCTGCGTCGCGTCGAGCTTGCGCATCTTCACCAGCGTGATGGCGAAGACGTTGAGATTGGCGGTGCTGCTGTTGTTCGCGGGGACCGGGTCGGTTTGATCGGCGCTGGTGATGCTCGCGGTGTTAGGGATCGTGCCGGTGTTCTGCGCCTGCACGATGAATGTAACGGTGATGGTGTTGCCGACCGGCAGCGTCCCCACCGAGCAGGTGATGGTGGTCGTGCCGGAGCTGTAGCTGCAGTTCATCGTGTTGCCGGAAGCGGCGTGCGACTGGTAGGTGAGCGACGCGGGGATCAGGTCGGAGAAGGTGACGTTCGTCGCGGTGGCCGGACCGTTGTTCGTGACGGCGAGGGTGTAGTTCGTCAGTTGGCCGTTGCCGATCGAATTCGGGCTGACGGTCTTCACGATCTGCACGTCGGCGTTGGTCGCGCTCGCGACCTTCACGCTGTCGCTCGCGCTGTTGTTCGCCGGGACGTTGTCGCCTGTGGTGACGCCGTTGATGTTGACGGTGGCGCTGCCGGTGATGGTGGTGCCGGTGGCGGTCGACGCGTTGACCTGGAAGACCGGGTTGAACGTCGACGTGGTCGCGGTCGTGAAGGCCTGATTGACGCCGGCGACCTGATAGGTGCAGGTGATGGTGCCGCTCGTCGCGCCGACGGCCGGCGTCGCGCAACTCCAGCCCGCGGGGACGGTGCCGATCGATTGGAAGTTCGCGTTGGCGGGGACGTTCATCACCCACTGCACGCCGGCGCCGGTCACGGGAGCGCTCGCCGGGCCGTTGTTCGTGACGACGGAGGTGAAGGTGACGTTCGATGCGGGCGAGACCGGATCTGGACTCGCGCTCATCGTCGCGACCATGTCGTAACCGGCCGCGCCGCGCACGGTGAAGGACGAGCTGGCGGTGTTGTTCCAGTCGTCGCCGTCGTTGGTCGCGTCGGTATTCGCGGTGCCGGTGATGACGGTGCCGGCCGCGGTTCCGGCGAGCACCTTGAAGACCGGGAGGAACGAGGCCGAAGCATTCGGCGCGACCGTGCCGGCGGTCGAGCAGCTGATCGTGCCGGCAGTCGCATTCAGCGCCGGTGTGATGCAGGTCCATCCCGCAGGCGGAGCGGGCATCGACTGGAAGCTCATGTTCGCCGGGATGGGCATCGACCAGGTCGCACCGGTGGCGGCGCTCGGGCCGACGTTCTTCGCTACAGAAGTGAACGTGACGTTCGAGCCGGCCGTGGTGGCGGTGGTCGCGTTATTCGTCAGCGTTACGGACATGTCGGCGAACAGCGCGACGGGGTTGCTGGCGCCGGCCGTGTTGTTCGCCGTGTTGGAGTCGGGAGTGAGGCTGGAGACGCTGTTGGTGTTGGCGACGAGAAAACCGTCGGGCGTGCCGAGGACGGTTTGTACGGCGAGGTTGAAGGTTTGCGTGCCGTTGGCCTGGGTCAGGGTGGGACGGGTGCAGGTGATGTTGCCGGTTCCACCGATCGCCGGAGTGATGCAGGTCCATCCTGCCGGAACGGAGATCGACTGGAACGTCGTCGCTGCCGGGACGGAGGTCGTGTAGACGACCGAGTCGGCGGGCGAGGGACCGTTGTTGACCACGGTCTGGGTGAAGGTGATGTTCGAAGACCAGCCGACGGGCGTTCCGGGTGCGCTGTCGGTGACGGCGAGATCGGCGACCGCGCAGCTCGCGCCGTCACCGCCCGGCAGCACGTTGTTGCCTGCGATGAACTGAGTGACGCCGAGAGTGCCGGGCTGCGCGCCGTATTCGTCGAGCGCAGTGGTGGTGAGACCGTTGGTGCCGCCGGAGACGTCGACCGAAGCCGCCGCGCTGGAGAGCAGCACGTACCCGCCGCCACCGCCGCCGCCCGGTCCGTGACGCTCGCCCGGATCGCCGCCCGGAGCCTGCTGGAGCCACGCGCCGCCGCCGGTGCCGCCCTTCGCCTGAATGGTGAGGCCGGTGAGCGCACCGATCTGCGTGGTGAAGAGGACCGAGCCGCCGGCGCCGCCGCCACCGCCGCCGTCACGTCCGACATTCGCAGCGGTGAGACCGTTCGCGGTGAGTGTCGCGGTGCCGGTCGCCTGCAGCGCGCGGATGATGATCACGCCGCCGCCGTTCGCGCCGGAGCTGTAGTAGCCGTTCGCATTCGCGGCGTTCGGACCGCCGCTGTCCGCGAGCACGGCGCCGGTGGCATCGGCCGCGGAGCCGTTGTTCGTGGTGCCCGAGCCGCCGCCGCCGCCCATCGTGATGCGGGTGAGGCTCGGCGAGATGCCGCCGCCTCCCTGGCCGCCGGACGGACATTGACACGCCCAGCCGAAGCCGCCCGCGCCGCCGAAGCCGCCGTTGCCGCCACCGCCGCCGCCGCTGTTGTCCTGGTTGTTTGCGGTATCACCATCGGTCGAGCCACCGCCCGAGTTGCCGGGCGCGCCTCGCCCGTAACTGCCGCCGGCGAATCCCTCGACGCCGGTGTCGAGCGCCGCGTTGGTGCCGGGCGCGCCGATGGTTGCACCGTTGTGGTAGAGGTAGCGCGGCGTGCCGGTGATGCCTTCGCCCTTCGAGCCGTTCGTCATGTTGATGGTCGGCGCGGTGGCGCTGTCGGGAGCGGGCGTGCGGAAGTCGGTCGCCGCGAACCCCGCGCTGCCGGTCAGGCGGACGCCGGCGCCCCCTCGGAATCCGAGTCCGTTGACCGAGACGGTTGCGCTGCCGAGCGTGATCGTGCCGGCGACATCGATCGCGAGCACGCCGCCCGTCGATCCGTTCCAGGGCAGGGCGGTGAGTGTCGAGCCGAGCGTCGCGGTCGTGTATTGCGGAACGCGGATGACCTGGAACGTGCGCTGACCTTGTGTGGTCGTCGTGGCGAATGTCTGATTCGTGTAGCTGTAGAGCAGACCGCCGCCCGTGCCGCCGCCTTGCAATGTCAGCGCACCGCCGCCGATGCCGATCGCGTTCGTAGCGATGGCGTACTCCCAGCGGCCTGCGTTGTTGAGCGTCGTCGCGGCGCCGCTGCCGGTGCCGGTCGCTTTCGTCGAGCCGGTGCCTTCGCCGTACGTCTCATCGTTGGTCGTGTCGAACGCGGCGTCCTGCATCTGCATGACGACGAGGAGATCGCCGGCGGTGATCGTGTTGCCGCCGGCGCCCGCGACGCGTGCGCCGAGCGTGACCGTCGTCGCGCCCGCGGCCGCGCTCGCGGAGCCGGGCCAGTAGTCGTTCTTGATGCCGGCGAGCGTGCCGCCTGCGCCGTCCTTGCCCGGAGTCGCGCAGACTTTGCCCTGCGCGACGATGTTGACGGTCTCGGATGAATTCGGATTCGCGGCGCCGGTCCAGGTGATCGTGGCCACGTTGGAGATGGTGCCGGCGCTGTTCGGAACGACGGTGATGGTGAATGTCGAGGAGGCCGTGTTCGCGGCGAGTGTGCCGGCGTTGCAGGTGACCGGTCCGCTGCCGCTGCAGCCGGTCTGCGACACGAACGTCGCGCCGGCGGGGATGGCGTCGGTGATGCTCACGCCGTTCACCGCGACATCGGAGTAGTTCGTCGCGACCAGTGTGTAGGTGACGGTATCGCCGAGGCGGATCACGTCGGCGGAGGCGGTCTTGCGAAGACCGACGCTCACCTGATGCAGTGGGATTGCGGCGATCGCCCAGTTCTGTGCGGCGGCCGCGGTCCACGACATCGTCGTATTCACGTAGCCGCGGGAGCCGCTGCCGGCGCCCGCGAAGTTGCTGCCGGTGGCGGTGTTGATCGCGTAGCGCGATTGCTGCGTGCCGTTTTCGGTGAGCGCGTTGTTGCCGTTGAACGCGACCGCATCGACCACGTAGTCGTATGCGCTGTTCGTGACGTTGACCGTCGGCGTCACGGTGTTGCCCGTGTTCGTCACGTACGTCCCGGTCGATGCGGACTGATCGACGTTGCTGAAGGACTGCGCTCCGGCAATGACATTGATGGTGCCGCCGCCCCTGGTGACGGTGGCGGTGATCTGATGGGTGCCGCTCGCCGGTGCGCGCAGCCCGTACAACTCGACGCGGACGCTGGTGCCGTTGTTGACGGCGGCGCCGAGCGAAGTCATCGCTACGTTCGGTCCGCCTACTTCGGTGCCGTATCGGACCGAGCCCGTGGCGGTGTTGCCGCCGCGATCGATCGAGAGGGCGACGACGAGGTAGCCGTTCGCGGCATTCGTCATCGTGTGATTCCACGAGCCGGTGAACGTTGCCCCCGCGTTGGCGGAGAAGCGCAGCGAGCTCGCGGAATCGAAGAGGATCTGCGGTGTCGCGGATTGCAGCGCGACTGCGGTGGTGGCCCACGCCTGTGCGATGCCGGTCGCGGTCCACGACATCGTCACGTTGTTCGCGCCGGTGCGCGCGCTGCCTGCGCCCGAAAACGCGGGCGCTCCGCTTGTAATGTTGTACGTGTTCGTCTGTCCGCCGCCGGCGGTGAGCGCGGCGTTGCCGTTGTACGCGACCGTATCCACGACGTAATCGAATGCGCCGTTCGTCACCGCGACCGCCGGCGTGAGACTGGTGCCGGTCGCGCTGACGGCGGTGCCGGTCGCCGCAGTCTGAAAAACGTTGAAGAACGACTTCGCGCCGGCGACGACGGCGATCGTGACGCCGCCCGGATTGGCGACGGTGACGGTGATCTGATGCGTGCCGGGAGTCGGATTCGCCACTCCCCACAATTCGGCGCGGACCGCAGTGCCGTTGTTGACCGCACTGATGTTGGTCATCGCCTGCTGCGGACCGCCGGCTTCACTGCCGAACACGACGCTGGTGACGGTGGGCGCAGTGCCGGAGCGATCGATCGAGACGCCGACCACGAGGTACGGCTTTTTGGATAAGCCGACGATGTGGTTCCACGTCACAACGACGGGATTGGTGTTCGATGCGGTGACCGGTGTGGCGTTCGACGCTGCGTCGAAAGTGACCTGTGCGAACGCCGGGAGTGATGCGCTCAGCAGGACGGTGAGGATGAGACTTTCCCGAAGTACACCGGCGATCTTTTGGATCGCCGCGGCGGCGTGGCGAGCGCTCCAGCAGCGAGGAACGTTTAGCGGGAACAATCCCGAAGTCTCGACGGTGAGAATCGACTGCGTGCGTCAACAAGCGCAGGGATCGTGTGTCAATCAAACGTGAAAGGATCGTGAGAATCCTGCGTCGCACTCCCTGGACAGCGGAAGATCCGGCTGCTATCTGCTATCTGCTATCTGCTGTCCGCTCGCCGGCCCGGTGGCAAGCAGCCACGTCCCCGGCGATTGCGCATTCTGCTCCGCTCTGTTGCGTAAGTGTCTGCTGCTATAATCCGCGGCGTCTCTCAGGTAATTTTTTCCGATGGAGAAAAACGACTCGACCACTGTCGAGATCTTTGGTCAAACGTACAACGTTCGTGGGGAAGGAGACCCGGAGTACTTGTCGGAGCTTGCGCGGTTTGTGGATGGGAGGATGCGAGAGGTCGCCGGCCAGGTTGCCACGGTCGACCCGATGAAAATCGCGATACTCGCGGCTCTCAACATCGCCGACGAATTTTCTCGATACAAGAAGCAGCGTGAGAGCGCTTCGGGAATTTGGATCGAGAAAACGGAGGAAATATCGGAGCGACTCAGTAAGGTCATAAGCTGAGTCGGACGTCAGTCCAGCAGTTTTCGGAGTATCCCTGCAGAGTTCGTGATGAATGATCTAACGCTTGAACCGATGCTTTCTTACTTCGGGTGCTCGAGTCTGTGAACTGCGTGCAGACCTTCGCCGCTCATGTGGCGGTACAGAAGGTAGCTAAACGGTTCCAGTAGGGCGCCCACCTGCTTGGCAGGTTCAAGTAAGAATCCCTCACACGGCTCAGGCGGGGAGCTCCGATTTTTCCGTCCACTGCGCGCATCTCTCCCCACCGGGAGGAGCGAGTGATTAACACCATTTTGATCGGCATCGTCACCGGCATACTTGCCGGGGCGATCGTAGCGGCCCTGCTATGGGCCACCGTCTATCGCAAGCGAGGGGAAGCGCAGGTCGAAGAGGCCCGCCGTTCCGCCGAGCGCATCGTCGAAGACGCACGCAAACAATCTGAAGCCCGGGTCAAGGAAGCCGACCTCGAGGCGAAAGAAAAACTGCTGCAGATGCGGAGCGACTTCGATCGCAAGGCGCAAGAGCGCCGCGACGAGATGAAGAAGTCGGAGCAGCGCCTGCAGCAGAAGGAAGAAAACCTCGATAAGAAAACGCAGCAGGTCGAGTCGCGGACCGCTGAAGTCGAGAAGCGCGATCGGGCTCTCAACGATCGCGAGAAGAAGGTCGAAGACCGCGAGCACGACCTCGATCAGCTCATCGAAGACCAGCGCCACAAGCTCGAGCAGGTCGCCGGTCTCACCGTCGAAGAAGCGAAGAAGGAACTGATCCGCGGCATCGAGAATGAAGCGAAGCTCGAGGCGGCGCAGATCATCAAGCGCATCGAGACGGAAGCGAACGAGCTCGGCCACCTCAAAGCGAAGAAGATCCTCGGCATGGCGATTCAGCGCATGGCCTCGGACTACGTCGCCGAGAACACCGTCTCCGTCGTCGACCTGCCGAGCGAGGACATGAAGGGCCGCATCATCGGACGCGAAGGCCGCAACATCCGCGCGCTCGAACTGGCGACCGGCGTCGACCTGATCGTCGACGACACGCCGGAAGCGGTCATCCTCTCCGGCTTCGATCCGATCCGCCGCGAGATCGCCCGCATCTCGCTCGAGCGCCTCATGCAGGACGGCCGCATTCATCCGGCCCGCATCGAAGAGCTCGTCGAGAAAGTGCGCCAGGAGCTCGATCAGAAGTTGTTCGAGGAAGGGGAGGCCGCAGCGTTCTCGCTCGGCATTACCGACATCAACCCCGAAGTCCTCAAGCTCCTCGGACGCCTCCGCTACCGCACGTCATACGGACAGAACGTGCTCGTGCACTCGCTCGAAGTCGCGCAGCTCGCGGCGCTGATGGCCGTGGAGCTCGGCGTGAACGACACGATCGCAAAACGCGGCGGATTGCTGCACGACATCGGCAAAGCGATCGATCGCGAGATGGAAGGGACGCATCTCGAGCTCGGACGGCAGGTGCTCGACAAGTACGGCGAGAAGCGCGAGATCATTCACGCGATGGAGTGCCATCACGGCGACTACGACCCGACGACGGTCGAGGCCGTGCTGGTGAATGCCGCTGACGCGCTCTCCGCCGCGCGCCCCGGTGCGCGCCGCGAGATCCTGGAGAACTACGTGCATCGTCTCGAGCGACTCGAGTCGATCGCGAACCAGATGGAAGGTGTCTCGAAGAGCTTCGCCATCCAGGCCGGCCGCGAGCTGCGCATCATCGTCAACGCGGAGAAGATCACCGACGAGCAATCGATCTGGCTGTCGAAGGATGTCGCGCGCAAGATCGAGTCGGAGCTGCAGTATCCGGGACAGATCAAAGTGACGGTAATTCGGGAAATGAGGGCGGTTGATTACGCCAAGTAGTTGTTCGGTTGTTGGGTTGTTTGGTTGTTGAGTGCTTGCGCTCAATCCACCTCAACAACCCAACAACCCAGCAACCCAGCAACCCATGATTAAAGTCCTCTACATCGGCGACGTCGTCGGCCAGCCGGGGCGTCGCGCATTACACGAAAAGCTCGAGAAGGTCGTCGATCGCGAGCGCATCGACTTCACGATCGTCAACATCGAGAACGCCGCGGGCGGATTCGGTGTGACCGAGGCGATCATGGAGGAGCTCAGCGAGCTGCCGATCAACGCGTACACGTCGGGCAATCACATCTGGGACAAAAAGGATTTCGTCGACAACTACGACCAGTACGAGCACGTCGTGCGGCCCGCGAATTACCCGGCCGGCAATCCGGGCAAAGGGCGCGTGATCCGGCAGACGGCGGGCGGTGTGAATGTCGCGGTGCTGCAGTTGATGGGCAACGTCTTCATGCCGCCGGCCGATAACCCGTTTCATTGCGCCGATCGCGAATTGAAAGAGCTCGACGGCACCAAAGTGATCATCGTCGACATCCACGGCGAAGCGTCATCGGAGAAGCAGGCGATGGGCCGCTACCTCGACGGCCGCGTCTCCGCAGTCCTCGGCACGCACACGCACGTACCGACTGCCGACGATCGCATCCTGCCGAACGGCACGGCGTATCAAACCGACGTCGGCATGACCGGCGCGTACGACTCGGTGATCGGATTCCGTCCCGAGGAAGCGCTGCACCGGTTTCTGTACAACACGCCGAGGAAGCTGGAGGTCGCAAAGCGCGACATCCGCCTGTCCGGCGCGCTGGTCGAGATCGACGAGGAGAGCGGACGGGCCTCGCGCATCGTCCGCGTCCACGAACGAATCGAGGAGTAGTTGCAGCTCTCGATCATCACCCTCGGACACGTACACGCCGAGGACCTCACCGCGCTGACGCCGCACTTCGAGCGACTCGAACAGCTGGTGCTCGACATCCCGCCGCGCGCGGACATCGAGCAACATCGCGCGGAATTCAATCGCGCAATCGATGCGGCATCGAATGACTGGCTGCTCGTCGTGCGCGAGCGCGAGCGCATGACGGACCCGCTGGCGAAGGAAGTGTTCGATGCGATGAGCGCTGCACGCGTGCGCGGCTTTCGCATCCGCACGTCGCCGATTTACGCAGGCAAGCCGCTGCGCCTCGGCGATCAGGCAGGCGAACTGCGGCTGTTCCATCGGCGCTTTCTGTTGCGCAGAGGCGAGCTCGCGGTGCAGGGGACGGTCGTGCGTCTGACGAATTCGTTCGAGGCGACGACCTTCGCGTCATCGCAGGAGCATCGCGAATATCTGGCGAAGAGCGGCGTGCCGCATTCGGGATTGCGTCGCGTGCTGCTCTTCATGCGCTACGCGATCGGCGCGCGCACATTCGACGCAAATACGCTTCGGTATTTGTGGATCGAAGCAGGCTTCGACTCGAACTAAGCCACCGCGGGCCGAGGCCGCAGCATCGGGCTGCTGACGCGCATGTGTCCGTTGGAGCGGAACTGTCGCGGCGACATTCCGTAACGCTCGCGGAACTGCTGGCGGAAATAGTTCTCCGAATCGAATCCGCAGCGGCGCGCGATCTGGGACACGCGCAAGTTTCCACCGCGCAGCAGGCGCGCCGCTTTCTCCAGGCGTTTCTCTTTGAGGAAATGGCTCAGGAGCCGGCCGGTAATGCGATGAAATCGGCCGGAGATGTACTGTCTCGTGTAGCCGAGCTCCTTCGTCACGGCTTCGACGGTGACTTCCTCGTCTTCGCGAAGGCGCCGCCGAACCGTCTTGATCAGCGAGCGAAGTAATCCATCCATGACACGCTCCTGCTTCGACAACGGCCGTTGAACGATTTACGCTGTCCGCAGTACTCTTGCGGAACGGCGGTACTACTTACTTAAGCTTTAAGGATGGATGAATTCTAAACCCGGAGAGTGCTTTGGCGGACGCAAATTTTCTACGCGGTGTCAGTTTGTTTGCGGAATTCGAGCAGAACGAGCTCGAACAGCTCCGCCGCGCGATGCAGATCAGCCGCTTCAGTCCGGGCGATGTCGTGCTGGAAGAGGGGAATGCAAATCGCGCCCTGCACATCATGGTGCACGGCCGTATTCGCGTCAGCCGCCGCGTCAATGACCGGGAGGTTTCGCTGACAGATCTCGTCGAGGGTCAGACATTCGGCGAGCTTTCGATCATCGAGGACGGCGTTGCATCGGCGTCATTGAAGGCAGTGAGCGATACGGAAGTGCTTTCTGTATCGATGCACGATCTCGCACAATTCCTGCGCAGTGAGCCGGTCGCCGCGGCGAAATTCTGGCGCGCAATCGCCGTCGATCTGCGCAGACGCTTATTGGAGACCAATGACGTCGTGCGCAGCTATTTCGAAGTCAATCGCGCATTGATCGAGAATCCGACGTTCCGCGAAGCGTATGCGATGTGTAATCGCTGATTACGGTTTCCAGCGTTTCGCATCGCGCACATACAACTTCTCCAGCAATCCCTTCCACGATTCGTCGAGATCGATTCCCTCCGAATTCGCGAGGCACATCAGCACGAATAGGAGGTCGCTGATTTCCTCGGCGACGTCGCCTTCCTTCTCGCCAGGCTTTGGTTTCTTATCGCCATGTTTGTGGCTTATGGCGCGCGCGAGCTCGCCCAGTTCTTCGGTCAATCGCGCCATCATCATCAATGGCGTGAAGTAACCGTGCGTGTGTGTAGTGATCCAATCGTCGACCTGTTTCTGCAGCGGTGCGAAGCTCATGACTGCATTTTCGCGTGTGCTACCATCACGCACAATGCGTCTCGTTCGCGTTGCGGTGGTCTGCCTGATCGCTGTTCCTGCCGTCGCACAGGTGCGGCTGGTGGTGAAGCCCGACGGCCGCAAAGTCATCTACAACATCGGCACGGTCAACGATCCGAAGATGTCGAACCTGACCTGGCTGGCGAAGCAACACAACCGCCGCTCGCAGTACGACAGGATGATCGAGCAGTACGCCGATCAGTACAACGTCGATCCGATCCTCGTCCGCGCCGTGATCCAGGTCGAGTCGGACTTCCACGCGAACTGCCTCTCGAACAAAGGCGCGAGCGGCCTGATGCAGCTCATCCCCGAGACCGCCGCACGCTACGGCGTGAAGGACATCTTCGATCCCGAGGAGAACATCCGCGGCGGCGTGGCGTACCTCGCCGACCTGCTCGAGATGTTCTCGCACGACATCCCGCGCGCGCTCGCCGCGTACAACGCAGGCGAGGGCGCGGTGACGAGACATGGCGGCATCCCGCCGTACAACGAGACGATGACGTACGTGAAGCGCGCGCTGACGGTCTACTACGGCCGCCCGTACGACGGCAGCGGCGCGATCTCCTTCGCCGCGGGCCGCAACAAAGGCCTGCTGCGCGGCGGCTTCAAGGCCGGCGCGCCCGCGCTGGCTGCGGCGATGATTCCGGGATTCCGGTATCTCGGATCGCAGTAGGAATGCGGCAGCAAGCTGCCGCAGTCGTGATCGTCTACAATCCCTTCCGGCATGCCAGATCCCGTCATTGCAGCGCCGTTCGATCAGGGCGTTTTTCTCCTTCACTACAACCGAGGGCGTGAGGCGTTTCAGGAAGGCCGGTATGCCGAGGCGCGGCGCGAGCTCGAAGGGGCCCAGCGCCTCCGGCCCGATGATTCAGATGTCCTGAATCTCCTCGGTCTGGTCTACTTCAAAACGAACGCGTTCCCCGAGGCCGAAGTCATCTATCGCCGCCTGGCGAAAGAAAATGCGAACGTCTTCATCCTCCATTCGAACCTCGGGTTGATTCTCTTCAAACAGGGCAAGCTCGATGAAGCCGAGAAGTTCCTCCTGCGCGCCGTCGAGCTTCGTCCGAATTACGCCAAGTCGCACCTCTACCTCGGACTGCTCTATCGCCAGCGCCGCAGGCTCGAGCCGGCGCTCGAGCATCTGAAATTCGCCGGCGCCGACAAGTTGGTGAAGGAAGTCGAGGCCGAGATGCGGCCGGCGGACACGGTCCGCTCCGCGCCGAAGCCGATCGTCGCCACAACGGGCAGCGTGGACAGAGTCACCACCGAAAAGATCCCCGCCATCAAGACGATGCCCGGCACGACGCCGACGCCGACGCCCACGGGGGCGACCACGCAGCGCATCGCACCGCTTGCTCTGCCGCCACCTCCCGTACCCGAAAGCGCCGCGGGCGTCACCGCCGCGCGCAAGTTGCAGGACGCCGTCGACGAAACGCCGCTGCAGGAAGACAAGCGCCTCGACCTCGGACACAAGATCGAAGGCGCCTCGAAGACCTTCGCGCTGCACGAGAACGGATTCCTGGAGATCAACTTCGCGCGCAGCGTGCACGTGAAGCGGGGCACGGTGTCGAGCTACTCCGGCAATCTGAAGTTCGTCGCGGAGTCGGGACTGGTCGGCACGACTGCACAAACATTGGTCAAAGCGGTCGGGCAGGGGAAGATCTTCGTTTACGAAAAAGGCCGCAAGACGTTCCTCCTCGATCTGAACGAAGAGTTCATCTACGTCGAAGGACACAACCTCCTCGCGCTCGAAGACTCGCTGACGTATCGCGTCGAGCCGATCTACGACTCGACCTACCAGCGCAAGATCGACACGGTGAAGATCTTCGGCAAAGGCTCGCTCGCGATCTCGACGTCGATCGAGCCGCTCACGCTGCGCGTCACGCGCGAGTACCCGCTGTCGATCTCCTCGAACGCGCTCGTGGCGTGGACCGGCAACCTGATCCCGACGGTGATGGACGACAAGACGCTCGAGAACGTGATGATCGAAAACCTCGACGACGCGGGCTTCAAGATCCGCTTCGAGGGCGACGGCGTCGTAGTGTCGGAGCAGTAACGGCGACGAGTGCGATCGCGCTCACGATCGCTCCCCACAGCAGCAACGGATTGCGATAACGCATCTCGATGCGATGCCGTCCCGCCGGCACGGCGAGCGATTGATACGCGATGTTCGCCGCCTGCAGCGCCGCCGGTTTTCCATCGATCGTCGCGCGCCAGTACTTGTGCCGCGTCACGGTGATGACGAGCTGCGCCGCTGCCGATGCATCGACATCGATCGTCGCCCCATTCGACGTCTCCTGCACGCGCATCGGAGCGCGGGCGTCCCGCCCGCAGTCGCCGGCCGTCCCGGCCGGCGACTGGTTTGCAATCGAGCGAGACGCTCGATCGCTGCGGACGAGACGTCCGCGCTCCTCACACAGCCGATACCGATCCGGACCCGCCACGCGCAGAACGCGAATCGGATCGAGCACCATCGGACTCGCCGCCTCCCGCACCGCTTCCTCGAACGGCCGGTAATCGACGACATACCGCACCCCCGCCATCTGCATGAACGGCTCGCTCCAGTGCTGCGGATCGCGCTCCGCGTACGCGCGCATCGCATCCAGCATCTGATGCGTGACGTTGAGCGCCGTCTCATCGATGTCCGCCATCAGATCGATGCGAATCGACCACGCAGCGGGCGTCAGCGGATACAGCGCGTTGCGCTGAAACCACGGTCCCGCCGCGCTCATGTACTGCCCCGCGAGCTGCGTGCTGGTCCACCGCGCACGCGGAAAGACGACCGCATCGCGCTCGATCGCCTGCGCAACCGGGGGCGCGGTGAAAAGCTCGTGCGGCATTCGCGGTGCGAGCCGGTTGGCCTGGAACGCGCCATCTGCGAGCGCGACGAGCAGCACGACGAGCGCGAGCTCGCGGCGCGGAATGCGATCGAAGATCGTCGCGGCGAAGACGATCATCGCCACGATGCCGATGACCATGAACTTCTCCGGATAGCGGATCGAGCGCATACCGAGCGTGTAGAGAATCCGCAGCAACGGCGTGTGATCGCCGATCGCCAGCACGAACGAAATCGCCAGCACGATCGCGGTGATCGGGGCTCCGCGCGCGCGCAGCGCGAATCCCACGAGCACGAGAACGCCGACGACGATTCCCGCGTAAACGCTCGGCAGGTACGGAAAGCCGCGCTGATACGACGCGATGTGCACCGGTGCGAACAACTCGACGATACGCACCGGCGGCATGCTCCAGTCGCTCACCACATCGAACGGGAAGCCGTGCGCGCGTGGCGTATCGCGGACGAAATCGATCATCGGCAACAGTTGAATCGCCGCGATGGCGACCGATGCCAGACCGCTGCTCGCGATCAAGAGCAGCCGTTTTCGAAATGCGACGATGAGCAGCAGCCACGTCCCCGCGATCGCCACCGGCTCCGCGACGAGCAGCGGCATCGCGCCGATGAGGGCCGCGACTGCGAAGCGCCGCGCATTCGGTTCGCGCGTGAGCCGCAGCAGCGCCCAGCCGAGGAGCGGCGCCCAGCTCCAGACGAAAAACGCCGGCAGGTTCGTCATCGAGCCGGGGAGAAATCCGCTGAGCCCGAACGACAGCGCGCCGAACATCGCGGCCAGCGGCCGCAGCGGAATCGCGCGCAGCAATGCGTACATGCCGAGGAGCGCGAGCACGAGGTGGGCGAGGATGTGCAGCGCGAATCCGAACGGATAGTCGCCGACGAAAATCAGCCACTGCATCGGATAGAACACTTCGTACGCCGGATTCGCGGCGAGCGGCTGCCCGCCGAAGAAGTAGCGATTCCACGACGGAAACTCGCCGCGTGCGATCGTCTCCCGCACGATCTGCTTCATCGGGAAGTGATAGGCGTAGAGATCGCGCGCGAAGAAGTTGCTGCCGAGGAAGAGGACGTCGGCGAAGAGCACCACGACGATCGCGACGAGCAGCAGCGCGCAGGCGATGTCCGCGCGTCTTTCGGACATCATCCCAATCCGGCGAAGCGGAACGCGATCGGAATGATCACGAACAACTGGATCGCGTCGAACACGCCGTGCGCGATGATGCCGGGCAGCAGATTTTTCGTCCGGTAAAACACCGTGCCGATGATCAGCGAGATGATCGACACGCCGACGAGCAGCAGCGGCTGACCGTAGCCCGCGTGCGCCACCGCGAAGAGCATGGTCGATGCGATCAGCCCGAGGCGTTTTTGCAGGAAGCCGCGGAAGAACGCCTCTTCGACCGTCATCGCTGCGAAGACGATCGAGGCCTTCTTCCACCACGGCACGTGTGCCATGAACGCGATCATCGCCGGCGGCTTGATGTTGTCCGGCACGAGTCCCGCGACCCGCAGAATCGCGAGCGCGAACAGCGCGATCACGATCGTCGCGATCCAGCCGCCGAATCCGACCGCGAATCCGGTCATCACCGCTTCACCGTTCCCGTTGCGAGGAATGTTGAGGAATGTGCCGAGCGGCGGCCTGCGCGTGATCAGCCACCACACCAGCAGGAACACGATCATCACGAAATGCAGCACGAAGAAGCCGATGAACGGCATCTGCTCGAGCTGCTGCGCGGTGGGCGGATGCACGGCGTTGTACGCGGTGAGCACGCCGACCACGATCAGGAAGAGTCCGAGCCAGAGATAGCCGAAGATCTTGGCGAAGATGTTCGGGAACCGATCGCAGCGGAAGATTCCGAAGCGCTCGTTCGCAGCGATGATCGCGAGCCAGACCAGTGCGAGAACGAGGGCGACAGTGATCACGCGGGGAGTGTACCAGCGCATCCGCGGCATGGCCGCGGATTACGGAGCGGCGGCATGGCCGCCGCACTCCACGCTCACCTCGACGAGATTGTCGTAGAACGTGGCGCCGCGGCCGATGTCGGTGACCGCCTGCGACGTAGTCTGATTCGCGTTCTTGCGATCGCTCGTCAGCTTCGGCCACCACACCGACGGCGCGCTCACCACGCCCGGCCGCACGCGATCGGTCACCACCGCCTCGGCGGTGAAGAATCCGCGATCGTTGTGGATGCGCACGAAGTCGCCGTGGTTGATGCCGCGGCGCGTGGCGTCATCCGCATGAATCTCGAGCGTCGGCTTGCCCGCCGCGCGGCGCAGCGACACGACGTTGACGAATGACGAGTTGAGGAACGAATGCGCAGGCGGCGAGATGAGCGCGAGCGGGTAGCGCCGCGCGAGCTCGGGATTGCGCTCCTCCGATTCATGCGGCGGCACGTATGACGGAATCGGATCGAGTCCTTCTGCGCGGAACTTCGACGAATCGATCTCGATCTTTCCGCTCGGCGTCGGAATCGTCGCGCCCAGTTTGTAGGGGAGATGCGGCTTTGGAATCCCGATGCGGATCGAGCCGCGCTCGCGCAATTCTTCGAACGTGATGCCCGGGACTTTTGCGATGGCGTGGCGGATCAGCGATTCATCGCTCTCCTGCAGCTCGGAGTGATCGAGTCCCATCTTCGCGGCGAGGCGGCGGAAGATCTCCGTGTTCGACAGCGACTCGCCGACCGGCGCGATCGCGGGCCGGTTGTACGACAGATAGAGATGTCCGTACGCCTTGTGCACGTCTTCGTGCTCGAGCTGCGTCGTCGCCGGGAGCAGCACGTCGGCGAAATCGGCCGTGTCGGTCTGGAAATGTTCGAGCACGACGAGGAAGAGATCGTCGCGGCGCAGTCCCGCGAGCACGCGCTCGCGATCGGGCGCGACCGCTGCCGGATTCGAGTTGTAGACGACCATCGCACGCACCGGCGGATCGCTGAGCTCCGTCAGCGCTTCACCGATGCGCGACATGTTGATCGTGCGCGTGCCGGCCGGCACGAGATCCTCGCGCTCGAGGTACGCGCTGTCGACCCCGAACGTCTGCGACGTCGACAGCTGCGCGCCGCCCCCCGCGTGATTCCACGCGCCGGTGACCGCGGGCAGCAACGCGATGGCGCGCACCGCCGATCCGCCGCCGCCGTGGCGCTGCAGTCCGTAGTTCAGGCGGATGAACGACGGCGTCGTCGTGCCATAGCGATGGGCGAGATGCTCGATGACATCGACTGGAATCCGCGCGATCGACGAGACGCGCTCCGGCGAGTACTCGTTCAGCACGCGCTCGCGCAGCGCCTCCCAGCCGATCGTCATCTCGTCAAGATATTGACGATCGTACAGGCCGTCGCGAAAGAGGACGTGCATCATCGCCAGCGCCAGCGCCGCATCGGTTCCGGGACGGATCGCGATGTGCTCGTCGCAGGCGTCGGCGGTCCGCGTGCGCAGCGGATCGATGCAGATCGTCGTCGCGCCGTTCGCCTTCGCCTTGCGCACGAACGGCCACAAGTGCGGATTCGAGGTCAGCGTGTTCGTGCCCCACAGAATGACCAGCTTCGCGTCGCCGACCGATTCGGTGTCGGTGCCCATGCGGATGCCGTAGACGCCGGTCCAGGCGTGCATCCCCGCGGCCGCGCAGATCGTCCGTTCGAGCTGCGACGCGCCGATGCGGTTGAAGAAGCGCATCGCGATCGATTCGCCCTGAATCGAGCCGAGCGTGCCGCCGTACGAGTAGGGGAGGATCGCCTGCGGTTGCTCCGCGCGGATCGCGTTCAGTCTCGCCGCGACGAGCGACAGCGCTTCGTCCCACGTCGCGCGGCGGAACTTTCCTTCGCCCTTCGCGCCGATGCGGATCTGGGGATAGAGGAGGCGATCGGCGTGATACGTCCGCTCGAGATACTTCGCCACTTTCGTGCAGAGGAAACCGCGCGTGACCGGATGCTCGGGATCACCGGCGATGCGTGTTGCGCGTCCGTTGTCCACTGTGACGAGCATCGAGCAGGTGTCGGGACAATCGTGGGGACAGACGGCGCGGATCACGTCAGGCATTGAACGGAGTATGACATGGAGCGCGGCCGTCCCGGCCGCAGCGATCGGGCGTCTCGCCCGGTCGCGAAAATAGCCGCCGAGCGAGACGCTCAGCGGCTGCGGGCGAGGACGCCCGCGCTCCCCATGAAGTCGCGGATCGAATGGAGCGCGGCCGTCTCGGCCGCAGCGATCGGGCGTCTCGCCCGGTCGCGAAAATAGCCGCCGAGCGAGACGCTCAGCGGCTGCGGGCGAGGACGCCCGCGCTCCCCATGAGGTCGCGGATCGAATGGAGCGCGGCCGTCCCGGCCGCAGCGATCGGGCGTCTCGCCCGGTCGCGAAAAGAGCCGCCGAGCGAGACGCTCAGCGGCTGCGGGCGAGGACGCCCGCGCCCCCCACGAAGTCGCGGATCGAATGGCGCGCGGCCGTCTCGGCCGCAGCGATCGGGCGTCTCGCCCGGTCGCGAAAAGAGCCGCCGAGCGAGACGCTCAGCGGCTGCGGGCGAGGACGCCCGCGCTCCCCATGAGGTCGCGGATTGAATCGACGAGCGCATCGGCGCCGACCGCGAGCAGCGCGTCGCGATTCGGATAGGAGCCCGGCACCGCAATCGAGAACACGCCCGCGGCTTTCGCCATCGCGATGTCCTCGGGACTGTCGCCGACGTACATCGCGTCATCGGCGTGCACGCCGAGGCGCTCGAGACAGATCAGCAGGCCCTCGGGATGCGGTTTCTTGTTCGTCACGTCGCTGCCGAAGACGCAATGCGAGAAGTGCGGTGCGAGCCCATGCGCGTGCAGCTCGCGCACCACGCGGTCCCTGCTGCCGCTGGTGACGATCGACGCCGCGATGCCGCGCTCCGTGATCGCCGCGATCACGTCGCCCGCTCCGTCGATCAGCGCGATCTGCTCGTTCGCGAAGAACGAGAGCCAGCGCGAGTCCGCCTCGGCCCAGTGTTCCTCGGCCAGTCCCATGCAGCGGAACGTGTGGTACCAGTTCGGCGAGTAGGTGCGCGCGTACGTGTCGCGATCGAACGGCATCGAATACGACTCGAAGAGGCGCACGTAGCAGCGGTAGCTCGCTTCGGAGGTATCGACGAGCGTGCCGTCCCAGTCGAAGATGATCGCGCGCGGTGTCTTCATCGCGGGACGGCCTTTCGTGCGATGCGGCTGCGGATGCGGATCAGTTCGTCCTTGTGGTCCTGGGCCCATTGATACAGCACGGCGACCGGCTGCACGAAGCTCACGCCGAGCTCCGTCAGCGAGTACTCGACGCGCGGCGGTACCTCGGGGAAGATCTCGCGCTCCACGTAACCATTTTGCTCCAGCGAGCGGAGCGTCTGGGTGAGCATCTTCGGCGAGATGCCGGCGATCTGCCGCTGCAGCTCGCTGTAGCGCTTCGTCCCCTGGGCCAGCGCGTAGATGAGGAGGAGCGTCCATTTGTCGGCGAGGCGTCCGACGGCCTGGTGCGAGGCGCACGTCTCGTCGAACACGTCGATCTTGTGGATGCGGCTCAGCGCCTGCTCCGCCATATGCTGCGTGGTGCGTGGAATCTCACTAACCCGCCGTTTCATCACTTACCTCCGGGTTCCTATGGCACAGAAAAGTGCATACTTCCCAAACGATAGTAACGGCGCTATTCATATGTTGCAAGGAGATTTGATCGCAAATGGACTCATTGACTGTTGTGCGCCGTACGCTCGATTACGAAACGCTCCCCGTGCCGGAACCGGGACACGGCGAAGTGCTGGTGGCCATCAAGGCCGTCTCGCTCAACTACCGCGACCTGCTGGTCGCCGGCGGCAAGTACCCGCATTTCGCTTCCGACGTGGTCCTGGCCTCGGACGCCGCGGGTGAAGTCGCCGCAGTGGGCGCGGGTGTGACGCGCTTCGCCGTCGGCGACCGCGTGGCCGGCAACTTCTTTCAGGGCTGGTTCGACGGCGACTATCGCCGCGAATACGGCAGGACGTCGCTCGGCGGCGCGATCCACGGGGTGCTCGCGACCGCGCGCGTGTTCGATCAGCGCGGACTGGTGCGCGTCCCCGATCACCTCAGCTGGGAAGAAGCGGCGACGCTCCCCTGCGCCGCCGTCACCGCCTGGCACGCGCTCTCATCGACGAAGCCCGGCGACACGATCCTGATCCTCGGCACCGGCGGCGTCGCGATCTTCGGTCTGCAGTTCGCGAAGTTGCGCGGCGCGCGGGTGATCATCACGTCATCGAGCGATGAGAAGCTCTCCAAAGCGCGCGCGCTCGGCGCCGACGACACGATCAACTATCGAACGACTCCTGATTGGGAAGCCGAGGTGCTTCGCCTGACGGATGGACGGGGTGCCGATAACGTCCTCGAGCTTGGCGGTGCGGGCACGCTCGGGAAGTCGATCGCCTCGGTGCGGCCGGGCGGACAAGTCAGCGTGATCGGTGTGGTGACCGGCACGACGGAAACGATCAACATTGCCGCGATTCTGCCGAATGTCCGGCTGCAGGGGATCTACGTCGGCTCGGTTGCGATGTTCGAGGAGATGAATCGCGCGATCGCGCTGCATCAATTGCGGCCGGTGATTGATTCCGTGTTCGGGTTCGATCGGGCGGCCGACGCGCTGGCGCATCTGGAGAGCGCCCAGCATTTCGGAAAGGTCGTGATTGCGTAAGGAGTGCGGCAGCTTGCTGCCGCCCTCGGATTGCGCAAGCTTGCTTGCGCGCTTGGCGTCCCGGGAGATTGAACGCAGAACGCAGAACGCAGAGTGAGAAATGAGAAAGGGAACGGGCTCGCTCCGCGCTCGATCCCCTCACCCCTGGCCCCTCTCCCCGCGACGCGGGGAGAGGGGGACGAGGAAGGGCGCGTTACCAGATGAGGCGCATGGCGACTTGCGCCTGGCGGGGGTCGCCGATGCCGCTTTGCACGGTGCCGTCGAAGTTGAAGATGAGGTTCGTCACCTCGGGGTGTTTCGGGTTTCTGCTGTTGAAGAGGTTGAAGATATCGATGGCCGGCTCGGCGGTCATGCCGTTGCCGAGGCGGAACGGTTTGGAGAAGCGCAGGTCGAATGACGAGTAGCGGTTGTCCTTGCGGCCGAGGTTGCGCTGGGTGACGGAGCCGTCGGGATTGATGCGATCGGTCGGCGAGGCGGCGATCGCCATGAAGCGCGAACCGCCGAATGCATCCTTGCCGCAGAACGACTCGCTCACCACGCACGACAGCGACTGCGGTTGCGGCGAGCGATACGAGTAGCGCACGTTGATATCAAAACCGGCCGGCGCGTTGTACAGCAGCCAGCCGTTCACGCGATGGCGCTGATCGCGGTCGGAGTAGCTGTACTCCGGACCGAGGTCGGTGATCTTTGCGTAGCGGAACGAGAACGGATCGCGCTCGTTGTCGTCGTCCGACTTGTCCTTCGAATACGTGTAGTAGAGCTGGAACTGCATGTGGCTCGTCGGACGGCGGGTAACGCCGAGCGTCACGCCCTGGTAGAGGCTGCGCGCGCTCGACTGGACGACCGTCAGCGTGCCGATGCCGTTCGTGCCGTCCGCGCCGAGGCCGGCCGACCACGGCGAGCCGAGGAGCGGATCGTTGCCGTTGATGAAGCGCGTGATGTGATCCGACTTCGCATAGTTGTACTTCACGAGGAACGAGTAGTCGGTGATGAGCTCCTGCTCCCACGAGACCGCCGCCGACCTCGTGCGCGGATTGGAGAAGTCCTTGTCGAAGACGAAGACGTCGGGATGATTCGGCGCGCCGAGGCAGCGCGCGGCGAGCAGGTTCGGATATACCGGCAGGCAACCGTCCGGATTGAATGCGGTGAGGCGGGCGATGGTCTGGCCGCGGCTGCCGTTCGTCGAGCGCGATGACGCCAGCGAGAGGCCGGGGATGCGTCCGTAGAAGATGCCGGCGTTTGCGCGCAGCACGCTCTTGCTGTCGCCGCTCGGATTCCACGAGAAGCCGAGGCGCGGCTCCCACATCTTGCGGTCGGACGGGATCTTGCCGTTCGAGGGGAACTCCTGTCCCTTCGACGTCTTGCCGATGAACGGCGCGAAGAAGACCTGGTCGGCGGGCGTGATCGGATCGGGCTCGATCTGCGCTTCCCAGCGCAGGCCGTATTGCACGTTGAGGTTGGGCGTCGCCTGCCAGCTGTCCTGCGCGAAGACGGCCGGCTCTTTCTGCGGAATGCTCTGCGTGCCCGCGTCTTCGACCGAGACGTCGCCGACGCCTGCCTGCTGCAGGTAGAGCAGCACGTGCTTGTTGGTGTGATTCTTCAGGTCTTCGAGGAAGCCGTCGGTGGAATCGAAAATCCAGCGGCCGTTGGCGAAGCCGAGGAAGGTCTGCACCGAGTTCACCTTGTTGTATTCGAAGCCGGCCTTGTACGAATGCGCGCCGCGCAGGAACGAGACGTTGTTGTTGAACTGCACGCGCGTGTCGTAGTACCTGACCGGGATGAAGAACGGCTCGCCGAAACGGTAGCTGTTCGCGAAGTCGAACGCGGTGTCGGGGAGCGGCCGGCCCTGTCCTGTGATCAGCGGACCGTTGTACGGGCGCGGACGATTCTCTTTCGCGAACTGGAAGCGGAACTCGTTCAGCAGGTCGCTGGTGAACGTGCTGACCAGCGCGCCGGTGACTGCGTTCGATGAATCGCGCTCGATCGCGTTGGCGCTGCGGCCCCACGTGTCGACATCGAACGTGCCGTTCTTCTGCTCCGACCAGGTGTAGTTGTAGCGGAAGGTGAAGAGGTTCTTCGCGCTCTGCGTCCAGTCGGCCTTGGCCAGGAGGACGCGCGCGTCGTTCGTGCGTTTGATAGGGCCGTTCTCATTCGGGCTGCCGAGGGCGGCGAGTGCATCGATTACGCGCTGCTCGATGCGGCCCGGGTCGGTCTGCTTCGTCGACTCCGCCTTCTGGACGTCGAACGCGCCGAAGTAGAAGAGCTTGTCCTTCATGAGCGGACCGCCGAGCGTGAAGCCGGTCTGGTACTGATGCGAATCGAATTTCGACGACGCATCCTTCGCGCGCGAGCTGAGCGAGTCGTCCTTCAGCACGAAGTGCGCGGTCCCGTCGAGCTCATTGGTGCCCGACTTGGTGACGACGTTGACGAAGCCCGCCTGCGAGCGGCCGAACTCCGCGTTCGCGCCGTCGGCGACGACGGAGATTTCCTTCACCGCGTCGAGGTTGAAGGTGAACGCCGGGCGTTGTCCGCCGCGCTGCTCGCCGAAGAACGGATTGTTGAAGTCCGCGCCGTCGACGGAGACGTTGTTCTGGATGCCTTTCTGGCCGTTGATGGAGAGCTCGTCGCCGTCGGGGCCCTGCACGATACTGACGCCGGGCGTGAGCTTGGTGAGCTCCATGAAGTTGCGGCCGTTGTTCGGCAGCCCGGAGACCGATTTCTCGTCGATGCGCGTCGCGCCTTCGACGCGCGCCGTTTCGATCAGCGGCGCCGCGGCGGTGACGACGATCTGCTCGGAGACCGCCTGCGTCAGCTTGAACGAGGTGGTCAGAGTCTGGCCGACCTGCAGCTGCAGCCCCTTCTGCAGTTGCTTGCCGAAGCCTTCGAGCGACGCGCCGACCTCGTACGGTCCGAGCGGAAGGAGGACGCCGCGGAAGCGTCCGTCTCTGTCGGTGACGACCGTCTGTTCGTAATTCGTGGCGGTGTTTCGCACCGTGACCGTGACGCCGGGCAGCACTGCGCCGGAGGCGTCGACGACCGTTCCTTCGATGACACCGGTGGTGGCTTGTGATTGGGCGAGGGCGAGGATGGGAAGGAGCGAGAGGGTGAGGAAAACGAAAAGCGGCCGGAGCCAGGGACGCATGATTCCTCCTGAACGCAATTACGGACGATTGTTCCGAGTGCTCCGATTCTAATCCCGATCAGACGGTGGCTAGCACACCGTCGAGTCCAGTGTGTAAATTCTGATTTCTCTTCCGTCACCTCCCTTCGTGCGGATTCGCTGACGGGTTGCAGGCCCAATGTGAAGTTCGGTCGCAGACGGGCAGAGGAATAGAGTCATTTTTTGACCCCGAGCGGGATGGACGGATTTGCGGCCCTATCATGGGCCGGATGATCGTCCGCAAGATCGATGTGGCGCGCGCGCGCTACGGCATCACGCTTTCGGAGTTCATCAAGTCGATGCAGGTGCGCCGCGCCGACCTGTTGCTGCGCTCGACAGAGCTCGATACGACCCACGTCGGCTACGCGTGCGGATTCGGCACGCGGCGCAGCTTCTTCCGCGCGTACCGGCGCTTCCGCGGCGATTCCCCGCGGCGGGCGTCGCGGCGGTAGACTCCGCCGCATGAGTGAAAAGAAAGTCATTGCTGTCGTCGGCTCCACCGGATCGCAGGGCGGAGGTCTCTGCCGGGCGATCCTCGAAGATGCGCCGGGCGGGTTCGCGTGCCGCGCGATCACCCGCGATCCATCAAAAGAGAAAGCGCAGGCGCTCGCCGCGCAGGGCGCCGAGGTCGTGGCGGCGGATCTCGATGATGTGGAGAGTCTGAAGAAGGCGTTCGCCGGCGCGTACGGCGTCTACGGCGTGACGAATTTCTGGGAGCACTTCTCCGCGGAGAAAGAAAAAGCGCAGGCGAAGAACATCGCGGATGCGGCGACGGCGGCAGGCGTGAAGCACGTGATCTGGTCGACGCTGGAGGACACGCGCACGCTGATGTCGCCCGATGACACGCGCATGCCGATGCTGCAGGAGAAGTATCGCGTGCCGCATTTCGACGGCAAGGCGGAGGCCGACGCGTACTTCGCAGGACTGCCGGTCACGTTCCTCGTCACGTCGTTCTACTGGGACAACCTCTACACGTTCGGCATGGCACCGAAGAACGGCAGCTGGGCGTTTCCGATGGGGAACGCGAAGATGGCCGGCATCGCCGCCGAAGACATCGGGCGCACCGCGTACGGCATCTTCAAAGCGGGCTCGCAATACATCGGCAAGACGGTGGGCATCCTCAGCGAAGCGCTCACGATCGAGGAGATGGGCGAAAAGCTCTCCCGCGGCCTCGGCATCGGTCCGATCCACTACCACGCCGCCGAAGCGGACGAGTATCGCGGCTACGCCTTCCCCGGCGCCGACGAGATGGGGAACATGTTCCAGGTCTACCGTGACTTCGAGCGCGAAGTCCTCGGCGCGCGCAGCGGCGAAACGGCGCGCGCGCTGAATCCGCGCATGCAGTCGTTCGACCAGTTCATCGATGCGCACAAGGAGCAGATCCGCGGCGCGATGACGGCGTAGAGGCTCCGGCCGTGTGTACGACAACCTCTCAGGTTGTCGTCGGGGCACCCCGAGAGGTTGCCACTGGGGGCAACCTGAGAGGTTGCCCTACACTCGGAAGCGCTAACGATGCCTTCTGGCCGCGGTGCCGGTCACTCCCGCTCGAGCACCATCGCCACGCCGATTCCGCCGGCCGCGCAGACGGTCACCAGTCCGTACTGCTGTCCCGTGCGCTGCAGCTCGTTGCAGACGGTGGTGACGATGCGGGAGCCGGTCGCGCCGAATGGGTGTCCGAGGGCGATCGAGCCGCCGGTGAGGTTGATCTTCTCCGGATCGATGTCGCCGATCGGCTCGCTGCGGCCGAGCTTTTCCTGCGCGATTCGCTTCGATCCGATCCACTGGATGTTCGACAGCACCTGCGCGGCGAACGCCTCGTGCATCTCGATCACGCCGATGTCTCCGAGCTTGATCTTCGCGCGCTCGAGAGCGGTGGGGAGCGCGAACACCGGACCTTGCAGCAGCTGATCGAACGGATCGGTCGCGGCGTATGCGTAGCTCTTGATGAAGCCGATCGGCTTCAGGCCGAGCGCTTTCGCTTTTTCTTCCGACATCAGCAGCACCGCGGACGCGCCATCGGTCAGCGGCGACGCATTGCCGGCCGTGATCGTGCCGAACTTGCGATCGAACACCGGCTTCAGTTTCGCCAGCGCCTCGAGCGTCGATTCGCCGCGAATGAGGTTGTCGGTCTCGACGACGTTCTCGTACGCCGGCGGCACGACGACGGTCATGACTTCGTCTTTGAAGCGGCCGCTCGCGGTCGCGGCGGCGGCGCGGGTGTGGCTCTGCAGCGCGAATTTGTCCTGCGCCTCGCGCGAGATGCCGTTCTCCTTCGCCATCTTCTCCGCCGATTCGCCCATGGTGAGTCCGGTGGTCGATTCGGCGATCGCAGGCGTTTCCGGCGCGAAGTCTTTCATCTTCAATTTGCGGAAGGAGCCGAGCTTGCCGCCGAGCGATTTCTGTTTGCTCGCGCCGACCAGCGCGTCGGCGAAGTTTTTGGAAAAGAGGATCGGCACATCGGAGAGCGACTCGGCGCCGCCAGCGATGATCGTATCGGCGTAACCGCGGAACACGAGATCGGCCGCGGTGGTGATCGCCATGTTGGCCGACGCGCACGCCATGCCGACGGTCACTCCCGGAATCTTGCGCGGCAGGCCGGTGCCGAGGACGACTTCACGCGCGATGTTCGGCGCTTTGACGGAGGGGATGACGTTGCCGAAGACCAGTTCCTGCACGTCGTTCGGATTGATGCCGGAGCGCTCGACGAGCTCGGCGACGACGATTTTTCCGAGGTCGAGCGCGGAGAGGTGACCGTAATGCGTCCCCGATTTTGCGAACGGCGTGCGCAGACCGCGAATCACCGCAACTCTAGGTGTGTATTGCCACATAGGTTCCTCTCCGGCGGCGGAGAATAGCACGCAGCGCGAGGTGTATCATCGAACGGCATTCATGATCGAAGCCGTCGTATTCGGCGTCCTCATCGTCATCGTCACCACCTTTTTCATGTGGTCGCATTTCGCGCAGCGGCGGGCGATGAGAAAACTCCTCGCATCGCTCACCAAAGAACAGTTGGAGGTGCTCAAGGATGTCGCTAGCAGCCCCGCCCCTGCCGGAGACGAATCCACTCCGCGAAGGCCTCGATCAGGAACGGGTTCCTGACGCCTCCTGCCTGGTGATCTTCGGCGCTTCGGGCGACCTCACGCATCGCAAACTGCTCCCCGCGCTCTACTCGCTCGCACACGACGGACTGCTTCCGGCGGGACAGACGATCGTCGGCTTCGCCCGTCCCGACTACACGGACGAGGCGTTCCGCGCGGAGATCCGCGAAGCGTGCGACAAGTTCGCGCGCACCCGTCCGGTCGATGAAGCGATCTGGAACAACTTCGCGAAGGGACTCTTCTACGTGAAGGGCGATTTCGGCCAGCCCGAGGCGTACAACCGGCTCAAACAAAAACTAGAGGAGTGCGATCGCACCCGCGGTACCGGCGGCCGCCGCATCTACTACCTCGCCGTCCCTCCGAGTTTCTTCCCTGTGATCTCCGACATCCTCGGCGCCGAGGGGATGGTCACGGATCCGGAGAAGGGCGGACCGTACACACGGGTGATCATCGAGAAACCGTTCGGACGCGATCTGGCGTCGGCGAAGGAACTGAATCGCGTCGCGGTCACGACGTTCCGCGAGCGGCAGGTCTTCCGCATCGATCACTACCTGGGTAAGGAAACAGTCCAGAACCTGCTGGTGCTGCGCTTCGCGAACGGAATCTTCGAGCCGTTCTGGAATCGTCAATACATTGACCACATCCAGCTCACGGTGGCGGAATCGATCGGCGTGGAGAAGCGCGGCAACTACTTCGACACGGCGGGCATCACGCGCGACATCGTGCAGAACCACATGCTGCAGCTCGTGTCGCTGGTGGCGATGGAGCCGCCCGTAGCGTTCGAAGCGGATGCCATCCGCGACGAAAAGGTGAAGGTGATCCGTGCGCTGCGCACGCTTCCGATCGATCGCCAGCCGGACTTCGTCGTCCGTGGCCAGTACGACGACGGCTCGGTCCTCGGCGAAAAAGCGGTCGCGTACAAGAAGGAAGAGAACGTGCCGGCCGACTCGCGCACGGAGACGTTCGTCGCGATCAAAGCATTCGTCGACAACTGGCGATGGGCGGACGTGCCGTTTTACATCCGCGCCGGGAAGCGTCTTCCGAAACGGGTGACCGATATCTCGATCCATTTCCGGCCCGCACCGAATCCGCTTTTCCGGCGCGCGCCGGGAGTGCGCGTGCAGCCGAACGTGCTGGCGATCCGCATTCAGCCGGACGAAGGAATCTCGTTGAAGTTCGATTCGAAAGTGCCGGGGCCGACGGTGCGCAGCGCGCCGGTGACGATGGAGTTCCGTTACGCCACGTCGTTCGGCGCGGAGCCGCCCGAGGCGTACGAGCGCTTGCTGCTGGAGACGATGCTCGGCGATTCGACGCTGTTCGCGCGGCGCGATGAAGTGGAGGCCGCATGGTCGTGGCTCGATCCGCTGCTCGCGTCGTGGCAGAAGGACGGCGGGCCGGCGCCGTACCCGGCCGGAACGTGGGGACCGCCGGAAGCGGACCTGCTGCTCGAGCGGGACGGGCGGCGGTGGAGGCGGCCGTGAAGTGCGGCGGCCATGCCGCCGCTGATTTTCCACGCGACGGCCATGCCGTCGCGCATCCGCGGCATGGCCGCGGATGGGTTGAGCGGCGGCATGGCCGCCGCACTCCGGAGGTGATCCGATGACCGAGCTGATGCCGCCTGAAGATCTGCGCGTCGACATCGGGGCGATCGAGCGCAGTCTCTCCGAAATCTGGCGGGTGCAGAAGACAGAAGGATCCGAGGACGAAGCGATCACGCGCGCGGCGTTGTGGAACGTCGTCGCGCACACGTCGAGCAACGAGCAGCAGGCCAAAGCGACGCAGACGCTCTGCGAAACAGCGGCCTCGGTGCCGCAGCGCACGATCGTGATTCACGCGAATCCGGCCGCGCAGCCGGAGCTCGTGTCGTGGATCGGAGCGAACTGTCACATCGTCGGCGGCAACAAACAGGTCTGCTCGGAAGAGATCGTGGTGGTCGCCGGCGGCGATCGCGTGCATCGCGTGCCGCCGCTCGTCCAAGCGCTGCTGATTCCCGACATGCCGGTCGCGTTCTGGTGGCTGGGCGATCTGCCGCACGAGAACGAAGAGTACGTGCACGCGCTGCTCGATCCGGCCGATCGCCTGATCATCGATTCGTCGTACTTCGACAGTCCCGCCGATCTCGCGCTGGTGACGAAAGTCGCGGAACAGACGACGACCGCGCCCGCCGATCTGAACTGGGTGCGGCTCGAGGAGTGGCGCGTCGCGGCTGCGTCGATCTTCGACGCGTACGAGATGCGGCGGCGGCTGCAGATGATCAACCGCGTGCGGATTATCGCGACGGTGTCGCAGGACGATCCGCTGTTCGGGGAGAACGTCGGCGCGCTGTATTTCGCGTCGTGGCTCGCGGCGCAGGCGGGACATCACGTCGATCGCGACGGCCGCGTGGAAGGCGCGCATGGCCCGATCGAGTATCAGTTCGATCGCCGCCTGCACACGCGCGGCGGCGGCGTGGCGTTCGTGGAGATCTCGTTCGACGACGGCTCGTGCGCGAGCATCACGCGCAATCGCGAGAAGTGCGTGCTGGTGTCGAATGTCGACGGCGTTGAGCGCACGCCCGAAGCAGTGACGCGCTCGCTGACGAACAAGCCGCACGAACTGATCACGCGGCAGCTGAAGCAGCCGGAGTCGGATCGCCTGCTGATGAAGGTGCTGCCGATTGCGACACGCATGGCGAAGCGGGCGGCGCGATGAATCTGCGGATCTTCGATTCGCCGGATGAGCTGATGCGTGCCGCGGCGCGGACCATCGAGCAGTCGGGCGCGCGCTCGATCGCGTTGTCGGGCGGCTCGACCCCGCAACCTTTGTACAAACTGCTCGGCGAATCGCTTCGCGAGCAGCCGGTCACGTGGGTCGTAGTCGATGAACGCTACGTGCCGATCGACGATCCGCAATCGAACGCAGGGATGATCAATCGGACGTTGATGCCCGCGCCGGAGCGATTCCTGCGCTTTCGTACGGAGCTCGGCGATCCTGCCGCGACGGTCGCGGCGTTCGAATCGGAATGGCGCGCCCACGGTCTCGACAATCTCGATCTCGTCATCCTCGGCGTCGGCGACGACGGCCACACCGCGTCGCTGTTCCCCGGCACTGCTGCGCTCGATGTCGAGGACCGCATCGCGACCGCGCTGTTCGTCGAGAAGCTCGCGATGTGGCGCGTGACGATCACCAAACCGGTGATCCGCAACGCGAAGCTGCGCATCGTGCTGGCGACCGGCGCGTCGAAGCGCAACGTGCTGACCAAGGTGCGCGACGGCGCGATGGAGTTTCCGATCGCGCAGTGCACGTCGGGCGTGGAGACGTGGTGGTTCGTGGATCGCGCCGCGGCGCCGTCGTAACGTCATCCCGAGCGTAGTCGAGGGACCCGGGGGAATGGGTGGCTCGATCAGCGCGCCACCCGCCCCCCAGGTCCCTCGACTACGCTCGGGATGACGCAATCGCCGTATCATGAACTTCATGCCCGAGCCCGTCCGGATCGGAGACCACGCACTCGACAACCTTCGCTACATCCGCGAGACGATGGAGCGCGCCTCGGCGTTCACGTCGATTCCGGGATGGGGCGGCCTCGTCATCGGGATCACGGCGATCGCGACGGCGGTGATCGCGCGCGACTTCACGCCGGAGCGGTGGCTGAGCGCCTGGCTGATCGAAGCGGCGGCCGCGGCGGCGATCGGCTTCACCACGATGGCGATCAAAGGCCGCCGCGCGGGGACGGACTTCACCGCACCTGCATCGCGCCGCTTTTTCGCCAGCTACTTCGCGCCGCTCATCGCGGCGGCGGTGCTGACGTACGTGCTGTGGCGCGGCGGATTGTTCGTCGCCATGCCGGCCGCCTGGCTGCTGCTGTACGGCACATCGTTCGTCAGCAGCGGCGCATTCTCGATCCGCGTGATTCCGGTGATGGGCCTGCTGTACATGCTCCTCGGCATCGCGGCGGCAGTGATGCCGGAAGCGGGGAATGTGTTGATGGGCGCCGGCTTCGGCGGCCTGCACCTGGTGTTCGGATTCGTGATCGCAAGGAGATACGGTGGCTAAAACGGCAGCGGTGAGAAAAGCGGACGCGGTCCCGCAACGGGTGCAGATCCCCGACCTCGACCGCACGATTCACGAAAAGACGCGGCTGGCGATCGTCAGCGCGCTCGCCGTGAACCCGAGCCTCACGTTCAACCAGCTGAAAGAGATCGTGAATACGACCGACGGCAACATCAGCGTGCACGCGCGCAAGCTCGAAGACGCGAATTACGTGTCGTGCAAGAAGGGCTTCCAGGGACGCGTCCCACGCACCGAATACGCACTGACCGCCGCCGGCCGCCGCGCGTTCGAGAAGTACCTCGGACACATGGAAGCCCTGATCAAAGCAGCAAGAGGATAAGTGGTGTGGTGTAGGACAAGCTCTCAGCTTGTCCGGGACAAGCTAAGAGCTTGTCCTACACCACTCTGACCGCGCGGCACGTGCGCACAAGGCCTGCGGCGGTGCAGCACGACCGCGCTGCGCGTGCACACAGGGCGTGCGCGGTGCAACACGACCGCGCGGCACGTGCACACAGGGCGTGCGCGGTGCAACACGACCGCGCGGCACGTGCGCACAAGGCCTGCGGCGGTGCAGCATGACCGCGCTGCGCGTGCACACAGGGCGTGCGCGGTGCAAAACGACCGCGCGGCATGTGCGCACAGGGCGTGCGGCGATGCAGCACCACCGCGCGGCAGGCTACTGCGCCTGGATCAACGTCGGGTCCTGCGTCTGTTCGTCGATAACCGAGGCGTACGCCGTCACCTTGCCGGCGCCTTCGATCACCTGCACCGACACGCGCGCGTTGTAGGTGTTGTCGAGGCCTGCGGATTTCAGGATCTGGTTGAGCTGGCGGAACTCGTTCGGGGCGAGGTCGAGTTGGACGACGGCGGAGACCTTCGAGTCGGGGGGGACGATCGTCACTTCGACTTTGGCCGGCTGGCCGTTCACTTCGGCGAGGCCGACGTTGGTGCGGTAGCGGTCGGACTCTTCGACCTGCAGGAGCTGCAGGGGGCGGGTGCCGAGGGCGGCGGCGTCGTTCGGGGTGACGGCGGAGATGAACTGGCCGTAGGTGCCGGCGGTGGTCAGGTTGTACGTGCGGGCGGTGGCGATGAGGTTCGCCGGAGTGGCGGTGGTGATGTGCAGCGCGCCGCCGTCGTTGGTCACTCCGAAGGTCGACTGCAGGAGGTTGTCGAGCTGTTTGACTTCGTTCGGGGCGAGGGTGAGCGGCTGCGTCTGCGTAGCGCCGGTCTGGGAGACGAAGAGGAGCGTGGCGTCGACCTTCGACGATGAGGCGTTGAAGATGCGGACGTCGGAGTGCCATGCGGCGAGGTCCGCGACGCCGGGGAGGACGTACTTCGTCGAGCCGCCGTTCGTGATTGTGACGGGCGTGACGAGCAGCGGGTCGGAGGTCTGGTTGTCGAGCACCGAGGCGTAGGCGGTGACGCGGCCGGAGCCGGAGGCGACCTTCACCTCGATGCGCGCGTCTTCGAGCTCCAAGCCCTGCGTCGCGAGGAAGCTGTTGAGCTGCGTGTGCTGGCCGCCTTTGAGATCGACGGTGAAGTCTTTGAGCTTCACGCCGTTGCTGCCGAAGATGCCGATGTTGAGCGACACCGGCTGCCCGGAGCCTTCGACCAGGCCGAGGTTCGTGCGGTACTTCGCCGACTGGGCGATCTGCTGCAGCGTGATCGCGCCGCTCGATTTGCCGATGAAGTTCGCGAACGGAATGGCCGGGATGTACTGACCGAACGTGCCATTCGCCGTGTTGTTGAAGGTGCGGCTGCTGGCGAACGTGACGAGGTTGGCGAGGCCGGTGATGGCGTTGCTCGTGACCTTGCTCGACGTCGAGGTCAGCGGACGGATCTCCAGCGTGCCGGTGGAGCCATCGCTGGAGCCGGAGGAGAACCAGGTCTTGAGGATGTCGTCGAGCGCGATGGTGCGGCCGGGGTCGACGTCGATCTGCGTCTGCCGGCCGTTTCCGAGTCCGTCTTCGCCGCTCGGGGTGAAGGTGATCTGGTACTTCAGCGGTTGCGGCGAGGTGTTGGTCAGGCGGACGTCGGATTGGAAGTGGGAGTTGAAGCCGTCGGCGTGGGCCACGGCGGGGATGATCAACGCATCCGGCGGCGGGGTTGATTTGGAGGTTGGGGAGACGGGTTGGACGACGTTGACGGATAGGGTGGTCGTGTTTGTGGTCGAAGCGTTGGAAGAGAGACGGAGAGACGGAGAGGACGGAGTGGTGGTGATGGTGATGCCGCCGAGGCTGGTGCCGAGGGGGAGGCCGGCGGTGTTGGCGGTGACGGTGAGAGTGAGACCGGCCGGCGGGACGGTGCCGGTGGATGGGGTGACGGTAAGCCAGGGCTCGGTCGGAGTGGCGGTGAAGGACTGGCCGGCGAGGGCGGCGT
>DATEZA010000124.1:0-2024 GCA_035255945.1 Thermoanaerobaculia bacterium | reverse complement strand
CTCGGCAAGCGGCTCGCCGCGCTCTATCGTCTCGGCAGTCTCAGTTACGTGCGGATGTTTCTGGCCATCGACGAACATCGCGATCCGCTCGGCGCGATCTCGATGCTCAGCTACGTCGTGACCCGCGACGCCCGCGCCGTGTCGCGCTTCGAGCACGAGCAGCGCGAGCTCACCGCGCGATATGCCGAGCTCGACGACCGCAAGCGGAAGCTCGCCCAAATAAAGCAGGTGGTCCAGCAGCGGCAGCAGGCGGTCGCCGCATCGCACGCGGAGAAAGAAAAGCTGCTCGCATCGCTGCAGGCCGAAGAGAGCGGGTCGGCGAAGAAGCTGGCGACGCTGGAGGAGAAGGCGCGGCGGCTCGAGCAGCTCGTCGATGTGCTCGCCAGGCAGCACGAAGGTCAGCCCGTTTCCGCCGACATCCGCGCGGTGCAGGGGGCGCTCAGCTGGCCGGTCAAAGGGCCGGTCATCGAAGGCTTCGGCAAGCAACGTGACCCGAAGTTTTCAACCTATACGGTCAGCAACGGCCTCAAAATCGCAGCAATGCCGGGCACGGGTGTGCGGGCAGTTTTCCAAGGAACAGTTCTTTACTCGCAGTGGTTCAAGGGATATGGCAATTTGATCGTGGTGGATCACGGAAATCGCGTTTTTTCTCTCTACGGAAATCTGAAAGGGCCGGCGGTGCAGATCGGCGATCGCGTCGCAGCGGGCCAGACGATTGCAGGAGTGGGCGAGAGCGAGGACGCGCAGCCGGGCGGCTATCTCTACTTCGAGATCCGCCAGGACAACAAGCCCGAGGATCCCCGCAAATGGTTACGTTGAATATGACAAAAAGAAGAATCGCATTCCTGACCGTTTCAGTCGCGCTGTTGCTCATGCTCCTCGGCGGAGCGTTGTTCGGCCAGGCGACGCAGAAGAACAACGTCTATCGATACCTCAGCATCTTTTCCGAGGTGTTCGATCTGGTGAGAAACAACTACGTCGAGTCGGTGTCGAGCGATCAGCTCATGGACGGCGCGTTCGGCGGCGTCACCGACGCCATCGATGAGTTCAGCTACTACGTGCCGCCGTCGCAGATGGCGGCGTACAAGAACTTCGTCGATGTCGATGACAACGGCGTCGGCGTCATCGTCACGAAGCGCTTCGGATATGCGTACGTGATCTCGCCGATCGCCGGCTCGCCCGCTGCGAAAGCGGGACTGGAGCGCGGCGACTTCATCGAGAAGATCGACGGCCAGCCGACGCAGAAGCTCGCCGTGTGGCAGGTGCGCGAGCGTCTCCACTCCGCCAGGCCGCTGAAGCTCGCGGTGCTGCGCGGCGGCCAGACCAAGCGCGACGAGTTCACGCTCACGCAGACAAACTTCCATCCGATCGCGCTCGAGTCGAAGCAGATGGGGAACGTTGCCTACATCCGGATTCCGTACTTCGAGAAAGGCACCGCGGATCAGTTCCGCACCGCGCTCTCGAATCTGCACAAGAACAACACGCGCAAGCTGATCGTCGACGTTCGCGGCAACGCGGGCGGCGACATCGACGAAGCGATCACCGCGGCCGATGAGCTGCTGACGAGCGGCATGATCACGTCGCTCGAAGGGCGCAAAGTCGATGCGAAGAAGTGGCAGGCCGATCGCGCGACCGATTACGACGGCGACGTCGAAGTGCTGACCGATGCCTCGACTGCGTCCGGCGCGGAGATCTTCGCGGCCGCGATTCACGGCAATCAGCGCGGCAAGACCGTCGGCGTGACGACGTACGGCAAGTCGATCGTGCAGAAGTTCATCACGCTGCCGAGCGGCGGCGGCGTCTTCATGACGGTCGGTCATTACACGACGCCCGACTCGAAGCCGATCAAGGAAGGCGGCATCCGGCCTGACGTGATCGTCGATCTCTCGTCCCAGGCGCTGCGCGATCCGAACGCGAAGGAAGATCAGCTTCCGCCGCGCGAAGATCTGATCCTGCAGAAGGCGCTGTCGCTCTATGGCGAGAGCGCTACACCTGCTAAAAAGGCAGCTTGAGCCGGCCCGGCC
>DATEZA010000123.1:0-80513 GCA_035255945.1 Thermoanaerobaculia bacterium | reverse complement strand
GGCCTGCGATTTCTGGAACGCGAAGACCGGCAGGTGCGCGCGTCTCGCCGCCTCGCCGATGCTGCCGAATGCGGATGCGGTGAGGTTGCCGGGAAGCTGCAGGACGGCGTCGATGTCGCGCGACATCAGCGCGGCGGAGGCGTCGGGGACGTCGGTCGCGGTCTCGGCGGGAACGTAGACGACTTCGAAGCCGGCGCGTTTCGCCGATTCGTCGAGCGCGATCTTCGCGTTGACCATGTTCGTCTCGGCGGGGCAGTAGAGCGTGCCGATTTTGTGGATCGATGGGAAGTTCGTCTTCAGCAGCGCGAGCGCTTCGTCGTTCGCGGGGAGGAGGCTGACGCCGGTGACGTTCGGCGCGTGATCGGTGTTGCTCTTGCCGGCGCCTGCTTTGATTCCGGACGAGACGTAGTTGTAGACGACCGGCACGTTCTGCGCGCGGCGCAGCGCGGCCTGCAGCGTCGGCGTGGAGAAGGTGATGAGCATGTCGGCGCGATCGGTGAGCGCGGCGTCGATGAGCGCGGAGACGGTGGCCATGTCGCCCTGCGCGTTGAGGATCTTGACCTCGTAGTCGCGGCCGTCTTCGAGTCCCGATTCGCGCAGTCCATCGAGCACACCGCGCTCCGCGTCCTTGACGTCGATCACGTCGTTGTACTGGACGAAGTAGAGCCTCCATTTGTGCTTCGCATTGAGGTTGCGCGCGGCGCGCTCGCGGTGTTGGAGGTCGGACAGGAGGAGGACGATCGACGCCGCTGCGACGACGGCGATGCCGAGCGCGATACGTTTGAGTGCAGTGAGCACGAACGGGACCGTCGCACATGGTGGAGGGTGGGGGAGAGGGTGTCAAGATGACGTGCGCGGGAGCGCCACATCAATTCTGAATTCTGAAATTCTGAAATTCTGAATTCTGCATTCATCCCGCGCGCATGGCAGAAACGCGATCGTTGGATGAACGCAGAACGCAGAATTCAAAATGAAGAATTCAGAATTGATGTGGCGCTTCGCGCACGTCAATCGAACGAAGGAGGTGCCCCATGAGTCTTGCGGATGATGCCGAGGGGCTGAACTTCCTCGACAACATCTCATGTCATCGCCTCAACATGGCGCTGCGCACGATCTGCGTCGACGACCTCGGCGCGAGGCAGTCCGCGACACTCTGAAAATGATCCGCCTGAAGAACGTGAAGAGCCGCTCGAGATGCACTGCGCCTATGCGCTGCGCACCGACGGCATGTTCAGCGACAACGAGATCCGCGACGTGCTGACGGCGAAGCTATGAACTGGAAACTGATCTTCGGCCTGTCCCACGTGATCCCGTCGAACATCGAGCCGCTCTTCGCTCGTCATCTTCGTGATCTGCGCGGTCATCATCGCGCGCACCGCGGCGCACATCGCGTTCTTCCGGACCTACATCGCGAATCACGCGAAGGAAGCGGCGATGATGCAGAACAGCGCGAGGAGTGTAGGGCAAGCTCTCAGCTTGCCCCCCGTGGGGCGACAAGCTGAGAGCTTGTCGTACATTCTCCCGATGGACGGACGCGTGATGATGGCCATCACCGGTCCGGTCGCGGCGTCATCAGCGGGATCGTGCTCGGGCGGTGCTCCTTCTTCACCTGCGCGACGATGAGATCGTTCATCGCATAACCGACGCGCAGGATTCCGCCGGTGAACACCGGCTTGTCGAGCTCCATCACGAAGTCGCCGGTGGTGAATTCGCTGACGTGCGCGACGTGGTAGTTGTCTTCGCTCGCCTTGGTGATCTTGCCCGCGACATCGGCCGCCGTGCGCTTGCCGTGCCGCTGCACCGCGATCGCCGGACCGCCGCCCTTCGGCGTGATGCCGTACACCGTCGCACCTTCGAAGATCATCGCCGGATCCGTCGAGATGCCGGCTTTGTCCGTCCACGCCGAGGTCTCGGCCTGGCCGAACATCTGCGGCGTGGTGAACGTCAGCTCCGGAATGATCACCGTCGCGTTCTTCGATTTCGAGAGACCGCGGAATGACCACGCCGGGCCCTGAACCGGTTTCGCGAACGACTGCGCGTCGCTCGGCGTCGCGTCGACGAACGTCACCGGCGTGCCGAGGCCGCCGCTGGTCGGGAGGCCGTAGCGCGAGTCGGGTTTATCGAGGGAGAGCGAGGCGACATCCGCGTCCGACTTGATGTCGTCGTACGTCAGCACCGTGTAGCCGGCGGCGCGGAGCTTCGTCACGAGATCGTCCTGCAGCGTCTTCGCGAGGCCCTGCATTTCGTCGCGATCGATGCCGGCGACGAAGTACTTGCCGTGCGCTTTCGCGCCGCCGCTCTTCGCCCACACCGAGCCCTGCACCGACACGCGCACGCGCACCGTTGGCACGATGTAGGTGCCGGTTCCGCCGAAGTTGCCGCCGAACGACGACACCTTCACGCGATCCATGTTGATCTCGAACGGCTTCACCGCCGGCGACTGGGCGGATGCGGACAGAGCAATCGCGAAGAAAATCGCAGCAGAAGGACGCATGAACCTCTCCTTTGAATGAAGTCGCGCGATAAATGCGCAAAGTCCCTCATAATTTTCGCGACACTCATGACCCCACCATTTCTCCTGGTCGCCCATCCCGGACACGAACTGCTGTTGCAAGGCTGGATCTCCCTCACCAAACCGGCCGTCCACGTTTTGACCGACGGCTCCGGACACACCGCCGAGCCGCGCCTCGATCGCACGGCGGAGCTGCTGCGCGAGCTCGGTGCGAAACCGGGCGCCATCTTCGGCCGCCTCACCGATCGCGAGGCATACGCGCTGATCACGGAGCGCAACTCGGCGCTCCTCGTTTCGCTCATCGCGGAGCTCGCGTCCGCAATCGAGCAGCAGCGCCCCTCGCTCGTCGTGACCGACGCGGTCGAGGGATACAACCCGGTCCACGATCTCTGCTGCCTGATCGCCGGCGCGGCGATCGAGCTGTCGTCATCAAACGCGAAGCACTACGCATACGCCGTCGTCGGCGATCCGCGCCAGGGCGAGCTGGTCATCGAGCTCGATGACGCTGCGTACGCTGCGAAGCTGGAGCGCGCGCGCCGTTACGCGCCGATCCTGCCCGATGCCGCCGAGCTGCTGGCCCGGCACGGCAGCGATGCGTATCGCTACGAGACGCTGTGCGCGGTCACGGACTGGCGGCGTCTCGGCGCCGACGAGCGGCCGCTGTACGAGCGCTTCGGCGAGGAGCGCGTGGCGGCGCATCGCTACGATCACGTCATCCGCCGCGACGAGCACCTCGTCCCGTTGCGCGACGCGGTCTGCAACACGCTCGATCGGCGTTCATGCGCGTTCTGATCGCCTCCCACTACCTTGCGGCGATGGGCGGCGTGCAGTCCTCCGAGCGCGATCTCGCGCTCTGGCTGCTCGCGCGCGGACATTCGCCGGTCGTCTACGCGACGCATCTCGGCGACGCGGCGCGCGAGTTTCTGCAGCGCACGATTCCGGTGATCGACGATCTCGACAACGTCACGGCACCGATCGACATCATTCACGGCGACAGTCCGATCGAAACGATGGCGGCGTTGCTCCGCTTTCCGAACGTGCCGGCGATCTTCGTTTGCCACGGCTGGGGCGGAATCGAGCGAAGCACGCCGCGTTTTCCGCGCATCCTGCGCTATGTCGCGGTCGATGACACGTGCGCGGACCGCCTCATGCTGCGCGAAGGCGTCGAGCTCGAACGGCTCTCGGTGCTGCTCAATGCGGTCGACCTCGCGACATTCGCGCAGCGTGCACCGCTTCCTCCGCGTCCTCGGCGCGCCGTCGCGTTCAGCAACACCGCGCACGAGTTGACGTTTCTGCCGGCGATCCGCGAAGCGTGCCGCCGCGCATCGATCGAGCTCGACGTGCTCGGCGCCTACTCCGGCAACACGTCCCTCGATCCGCAATCGATCCTCGGGCAATACGACCTCGCGTTCGCGAAGGCGAAGTGCGCGCTCGAGGCGATGGCCTCCGGTCTGGCGGTGATCCTGTGCGATGTGCCGGGACTCGGCGGACTGGTGCGCTCCGCGGACGTCGACCGTCTGCGTCGATTGAACTTCGGCATTCGGACGCTGAATCAGCCGCTGACCGTCGAGTCGCTGCTCGCGGAGCTCGCGCTGTACGACCCGAACGATGCGCGCGCGGTGTCGGATCGCATCCGCCAGACCGCTGCGTCGGACTTCCTGCATCAGTCGTTGTTCGAGCTGTATGAGTCGGTGATCGAGGAGCATGCGCGGAACGGCGCCAATGGCGACGTGCACGCGGAGGAGCGCGCGGCGGCGGCGTTTCTCCATCAGCTGGCGGTCGATATTCGGAGTCGCGACGGCAGGATGCTGCGCGTCACGAGCGCGTCGCACCGCATCCTGCAGACGCCGGTGGTCGGACCGATGGCGAGCCGCGTTCTGCGCTGGCTGATGCGCCGCCGCTGAGCCGTTGACAAAAGACGTCTAGACGTCTAAGTTGAGCTCGTGCGGCGACGAAGACCGGGAGAGATTCGTGACGCGATCTTCGCCTTCCTCTCGTCCCGCCCGCGCGGCTGTTCCGTCGCCGACATCGAGACCGGCGTCCAGGAGCTGATCGGCTCCGTGCCTCCGTCGAGCATCCGCTCGTATCTTCGACTGAACGCCGGCTCGTTGTTTCGCAACACGGCGCGCGGGCGATATGCGTTGCGCGACACGAGCGAAGGGCGCGAGCAGAAACGGCCGAAAACTCTGCAGGACGCCGAGGTTTTCGAGCATGGACAGGCGACGCTGGTTCGCGCGGATTGCATGGAATGGCTGCGTGGACAGAGGCCGAATTCGATCCACGCCGTGGTCACCGATCCGCCGTACGGACTCGTCGAGTACACCGCCGAGCAGCAGCAGAAGTTGCGCGCGGGGAAGGGCGGTGTGTGGCGCATTCCGCCGAGCTTCGACGGCACGAAGCGATCGCCGCTGCCGCGCTTCACGGTGCTCTCCGCCGAGGATCTCGAGGAGTTGTCGCGATTCTTTTTCGAGTGGGCGCAGGCGCTGCTGCCGGTGCTCGTGCCGGGAGCGAACGTCGTCGTGGCGAGCAATCCGCTGCTCTCGCACGTCGTTTCATCGGCGCTGTCGCGAGCAGGTCTGGAGCGGCGCGGCGAGATCGTGCGGCTGGTGATGACGATGCGCGGCGGCGACCGGCCGAAGCATGCGCACGAAGAGTTCAGCGGTGTGAGCGTGATGCCGCGCTCGATGTGGGAGCCGTGGGTGCTGTTCCGCAAACAGCCCGAGGGGCGCGTGCAGGACAACTTGCGGAAGTGGGGGACGGGCGGGTTTCGGAGGCCGTCGGCGGACAAGCCGTTCGGCGATGTGATTCCGTCGTCGCCGACGCACAAGAAAGAGCGCGACCTCGCGCCGCATCCGAGTTTGAAGCCGCAGGCGTTTCTCCGCGCGCTGGTGCGTGGCGTGCTGCCGCTCGGGACGGGCATCGTGCTCGATCCGTTCGCAGGCTCGGGGTCGACGCTTGCCGCGGCGGAGGCGGTCGGCTATCGCAGCATCGGGATCGAGAAGGATCCGCGCTATTTCGCGATTGCGTCGAACGCGATTGCCAGGTTGGCGGCGTTCAGCGTGTAAATCCAGTGCTCGCGAAGCCGCTTCATGGCTTCGCGATTCAACGTCGACGTCGGCGTGCCCTTCTCTCCGCGCAGATTGCGGCGGAAGTCGGCCTCGCAGACCTGGCCCAGGTACACCTCAGTGAATCGCATCGGCCGTCGTTCGCGCGCGGGCTCTGATTTGTTGTCGACCTCGTACACGAACACGCACATCCACTGATCGCGGCCGCCGTGTGTGTCGACAGCACCGCCCGCTTTGCGCGTCGTCTTGATCTCCACGCCGTCCGTGCCGGCTTGCACGGCATTGGCGGGATAGACGCCGCGGACGACGAGGTCGGGATGTCCATTGTGGTAGTGGTTCTGCGTCAGCGTCCGCGAGTGTTTGGCGAGGCTCGCCGTCAGCATGTCCGAGATCGTGCCCGACATGTTCGCCGGGCGCAGCATGTCATCGAGCCGCTCCAGTCCCTTCGCCACCAGTCCGACGTTCACGTCGTAGAAGAAGTCGTACACGTCCTGCATCGCCAGCGCGAAATCCTCGAGCCGCAGCTGGAAGGGGAGTGTCGCGCTGCTGTTCAGTCTGGTCCGGTCGACGACGTTTCGCTGCATCGTGACCGCGAGGGTAACCGCGCGAGCATGAAAGTTGAAGAAGAGAGGCGCAAGGGTGACCCATGATCAAGGCAAAAATCGTCTTCTCCATCTTCTTGACCTTTACCACCGTGTCCCTCTTCGCCGGACTGCCGCCGTCGTCGTGCGGCGATGTCAACGCGAGGAACACGCTATTCAACACGTTCATCATGCAGACGCGCGGCACCACCAAGCAGCAGCGCGATGCCATCAAGACCGCGAGATCGTTCGTTCGCATCTACGGCAACTGTCCCGATCCGAACAGCCGGAGCGCGGCCTCGACGGTTCGCGACTGGCAGAAGCAGAACGACAACGCGGTCGAGCTCGCATTCTTCGACGCGGTGAACAACAACCCGGCGCAGGCATTCGCCGCCGCACAGCCGCTTCTCACCGCCCATTCCGACGACCTCGGCTTACAGCTCGCGCTCGTGCTTGCCGGCGTGAAGCTGCTGAAGGCGGGCGACCATTCGCACATCGCCGAATCGCTCGCCGCCTCGCAGGCCGCACTCAAGCTGATCGAGAGCGGCAAGACGACGGACGACTGGGCGCCGTTCACGACCGCGCAGGATGCGCCGGACGGTCTGCGCTACTACAGCGCCGTGTTCTGCGCCGAAACCGCGCCGGAGCAGGCGGTCGCCAATCTGCTCGAGGTCACGCGTTCGAAGAACACCTTCAGCGCGGATGCGACGACGTACCAGTTGCTCGGCGGACTGACCTACAAAACGGAGGTCGAGCCTCTGATCACGAAGTACCAGTCGACCTTCGCCGGCAAGGCCGTTTCGCCGGAAGGGAACGCCCTTCGCGACCAGGTGAATCAGAAACTGGACAAAGTGATCACCTGCTACGCGCGTGCAGTCGCACTGAGCGACGGCAAGGAGACGCAATCGCAGCTGAACGCCTCCGCGCGGAAGGCGCTCGACGCGGTGTACACGCAAAGGCACGACGGGTCGAAGGACGGGCTCGAGGATGTGATCAAGAGCGCGTTGCGGGAGGATTAGTGGCCCAGGAGCTCATGGGAGAACTCCACCGTTCTTTGCCATGAGATTTTTGCGCGTCGACGCCGCGCGCTTTTGAGGCTGCGCTCGAAGCTCCGGAGTTGGTCAACGGAATCTCCGGATCATCTCCGCATAGTGACCCTGTACCGGGACTTTGATCCGGTCCATCACATCCAGCGGCGGGTCATGCAGATCTCTCATCGAGCGAGCCACCGACGTTTGTTGTCGCGGGTGAGCATGACGCCATCGCACCTCCTGCAACAATGGAGCGCCGTGTCGCCGCGCTCCGCAGAGCGGCTATCGAGGTCGCGTACCGAAAGTACAGTGGCGTCGGACATGGATTCGGCGTCGGCATGAAGTGACTGGCAATGAATCACCAGAGCGCGTGAAGACGATGACGACCGGTGAGCAGCACGACGCTGGTGGGGCCGAGATCCGTCGAACGGTCGACGCCTACCACGCGGCGGTGATCCGCGCGCGCACCGACGATCTCGACAGACTCCTTACGCGCGAGTACTCACTCGTGCATATCACCGGATACGTACACGGAAGGAAGAATGGCTGGCCGTGATCCGCTCCGGCGAATTTAATTACCACGGGAGAAGCGAGATATTGGCAGGCCCCATGCACCAACGACGAGCAGAGCACTCTCGTCCTCCAGATCGTGAACGGTATTCATTGAATGTCCGCGCGAAAGAACGATGACTCAGGATCGCAGTGACGCACACGACGTCCACACCGTCTTTGCGGGAAGAGCCGCCAAAGAGCAGTTGAGCGCTCTCGCCGCGGAGCTGCTTGCACGGCGGGACATCATTCTCGACTCATGGCGAGCCTATGGTGACGCGGCGCCGGGACGTAACGTCGGGTCATCCCTCTCCCGCGTCCAGTTCAACGATCACATCCCAGCTGTTCTCGATTGTCTGACGGATACGCTCGCGGCGTGGCCGGACATGCCGAGCGCGCGCGCCGAAGAAGAAGAGTCTGAGAAGGTTCTGGAACACGGCTTACAGCGCTGGCAGCAAGGCTATCAACTCAATGAGTTGATCCGGGAGTGGGGCTACCTGCAGATGTGTGTGGCCGCGGAATTGGAGCGGTACGCCGCGGCTCATCCCTCGCTCGATGCCGGCGTTATGCCGGCTGCGCGTATGGCGTGGTCCAAGCTGTGTGCGGAGGGAGTCGCCGAGAGCGCGACTCAGTACGGTCGGCTCCAGCAAACCGAATCGGCGGGACACGTCAGCGATCTTGAACGCGCTCTCACCACTCTGCACAACCTGGAGCGCTCGCGTGCCGAAGGGTGGCGCGCGGCTGCGCACGACTTGCGCGGCAGCGTCACGGTGGTGAAGGGGGCCACGACGCTGCTCAATGAGGGAGGTGGGGCGATGCCCGATCCAGTTCGGTCGGAAGTCGCCGACATGCTCAGCAAGAGCGTCTCGTCGCTCCACGAGATGCTGAATGATCTGTTGAGCCTGGCCCGTCTCGAAGCGGGGCAGGAACAACGCGAGATCACCACGTTCGATGCGGCAGTGCTCCTCCGCGATTTCTGCACTGCCTCGCAGGTGACGGCCACCGACCGCGGGCTGTTTCTGAAGATCGACGGCCCCGGCGAGCTGCAGGTCGAGGGCGACAAGCCGAAGGTCCTGCGCATCCTTCAAAATCTGTTGCTCAACGCGGTGAAGTACACGCAGCGTGGTGGGGTATCAGTCACATGGGGAGAGGACAAAGGACGCGACACCGACCGATGGATGTTCTCTGTCAGCGACACAGGGCCGGGCATCGATGAAGAGCACGCGGCGCCACTCGCGCAGGAAATTCACAAAGCGACGGAGGTGGCTGAGGATGCGCAGGAAATGAGCACGGATCGGCGCCTCGGCATACCTCCCGCCACAACCCTTCCCTCCGAATCGTCAGAAGTTCCCCATGACGCGCATACTGGAGAAGGCGTCGGACTATCGATCGTCAAGCGGCTGTGTGAGCTGCTCGACGCCGGCTTGGAGCTCGCGACAAAGCGGGGCCAGGGATCCACGTTTCGCGTGATCCTGCCGCGAAGCTACGCCAACGGATCAAAGTGAGGATCGCGCCAAGGGAGCAAAGAGCTTGGGAAGCTCCTACTCTACCAACTGAGCTACGCCCGCTTGTGGCAGGCGAAGAATGCGATCAGCGAGACGTGATGAAAAATCTCCGGGTCCGTTACATCACGTGGTGGGCCGATGATGAGTCGTTTGATGCGCTGAATCTTCGATGGCTCTTCTTCGTGATCGTTCAACGATCCACTCCTTCATCGGCCACGACGACATCGAACGGTCGTTTCGCACTCAGAATCCGCTCCGTCGTGCCGCGCTTCAGCCGACGCAGGAGCCGTGGCCTTCGCGATCTGCCGATCACAAGGAGCCGCGCGTGCTCGCGTCGCGACACCTCGATGAGTCCCGCCGCGATGTCGCGCGCCTCAGCGCAGAGAAAACGACCGCCAAGACCAGTTACGAGATCCCGAAGATCGGTCCCCATGCCGCGTCGATCGCGAGGAAGTGCGGCACGCTCAATTCGTACGGCAATCCACTCAATCCCGAGATAACGCGCGATGCGGCGGCCGCGCGTAATGATCGCGCGCGCACGATCCGGATCACGTGGAACGGCAATCGCCACGCTGCCACTCTTCACCGAATCATTCTGGCGATCGACGTCGAAAGAAGTCCGGAAGATCGCGAAAGAAAGTCGAAGGAGTGCCGAACCGACGAAGCTCACCTTTCGCGGGTGAATATCTACAGTGCGGCGCCGCTAAGTCATTGAAGACTTCTATGAAGAGTTGAGAGGCAAATTGGCCAGAGGTTCGGACAAAAAAACGAAAGGCCACGAGTCATGTAACTCGTGGCCCTGAAAGCAATTACATTTTGGTAGGCGCTAACGGACTCGAACCGTTGACCCCCACCGTGTGAAAAGCTGTCCCGGTCCGCGGATGTCCTAGGATATACGTAGTTTCAATGCTTTACGAGCGACCATGGACATCCTAAGACAGCCTAGGATAGCCGTACGGCGACCGCGTGAACACTAGGTGAACACTAGACTAAGACGCCCCTTCGGATCTACGCGTTAACCGGCTCAGGTTGCGCTTGCTGATGTTGCTCGCTCGCCACCGAGAGTGGGGTTACGAAGTCGTCGCGCATTCGAAACGCTGCGGACGAACCGGTTTCTACGAGCGCGTCGAGGAGGAATAGGACCGCCGCGCGCATGTCGGGGCGGCGTTTGAGCTCAAACGGCTTCGCGTACACGTACCGCAGCAAAAGCGACTCAAGTACAAATGCGCTGTCGCCTCCGCCGAGGAGTTCCGGCGCATTTGCGTGGCGCAGCTTCGCGTGCAGTCGGATAAACGCCTCCGGGAGCGACTGCTCTCCGACGTGGTACAGGAAGGCGAGATATCGACGAAGTGCCGCTCGCGAGAGTGGGAGTTGCTCGAACAAGCTGTGAACGTGTTGCGCGTACCCTTCAAGGCTCGTCCAGTGCCGCGTGCTGTCCTTCCAGCCACGGGAGAGGAGTACGTGGTCGAGGAGTTGGCGTCCCCAGGCATGGTCCGCATCGATGTTCGGAAGCCATCGGGCCGTGCGGATTCGATTAGCAAACAGCTTCCAGAGGAACCAGAACCGCGCGGTCGAGCGGTTTCGGTCTTCACGCACGATGATGTCGTGGAGGATATCGGCGACTTTGTCCGCGTGCGTGTCGACGGCATCGAGGAGTGGCTGGAGGATCTTCGCTGCGTCGCTCTCCGGCACGCGGAAGAGTCCTTCGGCGAGCAGCTCCTTGAGGGCGTACTCAGTCTCGTGTGAGCGACTCTCACGCCGGTGCGACCGGTCGTGTCGATCTGCCTCCCACCACGCCACGAGTGTCGTCGCTACTTGTGCGAACGCGTCGAAGGTGGTTCGCTCCTCTGGCGCGTTCGAGAGCATGATGAGAATGGCGATGCTCGCGTCGGCCGTAAACCATCCGTCAAGCGTGAAGGCCGAGACATCGTCTGCTGTGAGTGCACGACGCCCGCGGATGATCTTGCGCGCTATCGATGCCGCCTTGCTGCGAAGTTTTCCGGTCTCCGCACGTTTCCGGTACGGCTTGGTCTGCTCTGCGTCGAAGGTCTGCTGGAAGGTCATGGCTTGCACGCGCAACGCGTGGACGCAGCGCAATGCGAGGTCGCGGTGCTCACTCCAAAGCTCCCGGCTTCCACGAGCCGCGGCCAGGTACACCTCACGATTTGGATGCGTTAGCGCCACAGCGAGCGCTTCTAGCGCGGCTGCGCGATCTGTGGGCTTCCCGTGCATGACGATCTGTGGGACGACAGTCGCCGCTGGTACGGCTCCGTTCATCAGGCCAAGCATCTGAGGGGTCTCAGACCAGTCATCCGCTGTTCGCGCAATTTCATCGCAGACGCGGCGCACACACCACGTGTGCTCCTCCTCGTTCATCTCCTCCCAGTGATCGCGGACACACACGGCGGCAGTGACTCCCGCACCGTCACCAAAGAACATCTCGTCCGCAGGAACATCAGCGGCTGCCTCGCCTGCTCGAACTGCGGCGAGCCGGCTGCGCCACTCCGCCGGATCGTAGGTGCCGGGATCGCGCTCGAACATCTTGATGCCCCACATCTGGTTGCCGATGCGCTCGCTCACGCGCGCGTGGCGTGTCGAACTCTCCTCCATCATTTCCTGCAAGTCCGTCTCAGGAGCGGCTGGGGTGATGACGATGCAGTTCGCGGGCACGGTGTCTTTCATGGCTGCCGTCTTTTCGGCGGGCACGTAGTTGCGCAGGTCCATACGATGCAGCGCGAGTCGCCAGAGGCGATGCTCTTCCGTCTGTTCGGTCGTGGCCGGGATCGCCGCCCGGTGGTTGTCGATTGCTTCACACACGCGAGGCCCGTACGCGCTCGCCTGCAGTTGCGTAATTGCGGCTTCGAGATCCTGCTGGCGATGCTGCTGCGCGTCGGCCTCCGTGCGCTCCTTCGCGAAGATTTCACCCCAAGTATCGTGCTGCGGGAGCCGTGAATACGGGGAACCTGACCCGTCGTTCCCATGCGCGCGCGGTCCAGTCGTATGCACTCGGGACTGGAGAGCAGCACGAGCAGTGTTTCGCCGCACGATCGCGGGTAGGCGACCGCGAGGCTCGCGACAATCGCAGTCACGGACACGGACGTGCTGGCCCGCAGCAACTGCAGCAGCACGGGATCGAGGAGGTTCACATCCTGCTTCGCCACTTCAAAGAGAAACGCTTCAAGCGCCATCGCCGCCGACTGCAGCGGGTAGGGCGTGACTGATGTCCCGCGATACAGCTGCCAGAGTCGCGCATTCGCCCACTGCTTCTTCCGCGTGCCGTCCGCGAACATCAGCGTGATCTCGAATGCTGGCTCGATGTCGCGATCGGGGCCGAGGCCTTGGCCGTACCATTCGGCACTGTAGTTGAGCAAGTCCACGATGAAATCACGACCCTTCTTCCAGTGATGCTGGAGCAGCGGTCGGAACGGGCCGCGCCAAACGCTGGGCGGGAAGTGACCGTGGCCGCGCGACTCGTTGATGCCGAAAAACAGCTCAACGCCGAGCGAGTACCCGTAGGGATTGTCCAGGTCTTCTGGCGGGGCGAGAAAGTATGCTTTGCCGACTTCGATGAGGAGATCCGGCAGATCGCGAGCGACCGCATTTCCCTCCATCCCGTCGAACACGAGCTCTTGGAGTTCTTCCGCCGTGCGGTCACGTTCCTCGCCAGCATGCCCTCGAAGAACACTGGCAAACGCCGCTGCATCAGATGCGGGGATCTTCACGAGTACCTTCAGCGCGCGCTTCAGAAGATCCTCGGACAGGTAACCGTCGCAGCGAGGGATGAGCCACAGCGTGATGGCGGCGGCGGCTTCATGACCCGCCGGATACTGCACCTGCCAGTTCACGCCTTTCGCCCAATCCTCCACGAACCCGAGAAGGAGTTGTCGATCTCGCTCATCGAACAACGGCAGATGATCGCGAACGATCGCGAGCACGGTCGGCCATGCTTCCCCTTCGGGATAGGCAAGAATGCTTGATGCGGTTGGCGATGGAAGCCACGCAGGTACCGTCACGCAGCCGACGCGCAAGAGGTGCACGATGCGCCTCAACAAACGCTTATCGTTCTCGACCAGCCGCGTTGCGTGTCGCGTCAGGAGCGCTGGCGCGTGGGTTGAGCGGAGAAACGCGAGAATCGTGTCATCACGAAAGTGTTGCGGGAGCGCTTCGTCCGTGACGACAGCGTCGAAGAACGCGTCCGCGGTGACGGGATCGCGCTCCAGGAGTTCACTGATCCACGTGCGGTACGTGCGCCGCACCGCAGGGTAGTCTCCGAGGGTGCGCGCGAACTCCTCCACCGAGTCATTTGCCTGCTGATACAGGTGCTCGATCCATTCAAGAACGCCCCAGTCCTCGAGTACATCGTGCGCGGGTGCAGCGAGCGCGCGATTCTCGGGAGACGACACGACGAGGCTGTCGTTCTCCAACTCCGTGACGGCCTCCGCGTCGAGGCCAGAGATCGGCGCGAAGAGCTTCAGCGCTTGCGCGCGGCGCGCACAGATCTGCATGAACGCATCGGCGCGCCGCTGTGGCAGGCCACCCTCGCGTCGCTCTTCTGCACGCACCCTTGACCGCCAGAAGTGCCCGCGGAAGTCACGCTCTGATTCCGGTAGGCGATCATCCTCTCGCCAAGGCGTTCGAACGGCGATGTTCAGGACGTACGGGTTGCCCAGTAGCTTGCGCAGGCGGCTGCTTTCCAACAGGCGACGAAGTATCGGCGCGTGTGCCCCAACGTCTGCGATTTCGTCGTCGTCGAGCGGAGGGATGTGGAGGGTGTCGTGGGGTGTCGCCGCAGCATGGAGGAACGCCGCACGCAGCAATTCGATTGAGTAGTCGCGACACGTGAGAATCAGGCGCCAGGTGGGATCTTTTCGTGCGAAGCGAAGGAGGTCAGTGAATGCGTCGCGAAAGGTCGTTTCGAGGAGTCGCTCGACGCTTTCGATGATGAGCACTTTTCGAGCTTGGCCGGCGAGGACGCCAGAGAGTTCTTCGGCGCTCAGCATGACGCCTATGGTTGTCAGCGTAGTGTCGAAGTGCGGTTGCGCCAGTTCTTCGGCGCGGAACGCAAACACGAAGTGATCACGCGCGAGCACCTCCGCGGCCTCTTTCACGACGGCAGACTTGCCGCTACCCGCTGCTCCGGCCACGAGAAGCACGCGCGAACGTTCCATTTGCTCGATCAGCTGCGTCAGGACCTTCGTGCGTGGCAGATGCAGCTCGTCGCCGATCGTGGTACGGATACCGTCGAGGATCACGCGTGAGTGATGCGCGAGACGATCAAGGGCGCGCCGATCGGCTGTTGAGAGCGGCGCGTGTCGGGCGAGAACCGATGCCGGTAGCGAGGTGCGCTCGTACTCGTGCGCCTCGGGCGCGCCGTGCGAGACTTCGGCGAGGAGTTCATTCCAAGTTGCCGCGGCAGCTGCGAGGCGGTCCTTCTCCGTCGCGGTGTGGGCGAGCAGTGTTTGTACGTGCGCTGCAGTCTGCGATGTCGCGGTGTTCAGGTCGAGGCTGAGGACGTACAGGTGTCGGAGAAACGCCCACATGCGCTCGCGGTCGACGGCTCCTCCTTCGTGGGTCTGGAGAATCTCCTCGATGACGGTAGCGTGGGTGCGGACTCGTGCGTTGACGAATCCGGGAGTCCCGAGGCGGTGCTCGAAATCCGCGATGGTTGAGGACCCACGTGCGCAGTCAAGGAGTGCTGCAAAGTCGCGCAGCACCACATTCGTTCCGAGCTGCGTGATGAGCGCGAGCGCGTCGATGTTCTCGCGAAACACGGTCGCGTTGGAGAAGTCCTTCCAGGCATCGATGATCGTGCCGGAGAACTCAGCATCGTCGGCACCAATCGTCAGCGACTTCTTCACCTGACAGGCGAGTTGCCGGATGTCGCTGGTGCTCGTGCGACTCGTGACGAGCACGTCGTCAGTTGACCAGCCGAGATGCTCCGTCTGAAAGCTGACCTTGGAGATCGTGCCGTCCAGCGCCATCGGAGGGATTGCGTCCACAAGCAGTAGAGCGAGCCAGTAGGCGTTCGTGTGCTGCTCGAAGTACGTCCCTTCGCCGCCGGACGACGCGGGGCTCGCGATTCGTCCTTGGGGTTCAGGCATGTAGTTCCTCCATGCGCGTGATGCGCATGTTCTACATAAATTTAGCTGGTAGGACGCCAACTCGACGAGGTGAAGTTCGCCCGTCCACACGCAGTGGATCACGTGCGCAGCCAATTCTACTTAGAGTAGATTCGGTGACGGCGCGCGGCTACTCGTTGCCCGGAAAGATGTACGCGCGACGAAAACCAGGCGCAACGCGCTCCATCTGATCAACCACGGTGCCGGCGAAGTCGACCAACTCATGGTGCAGCCAGTCGTCCATCGTGGTGTCGTCGCTTACGGCCGAGTGTTCAATGGCCCGCACGAGGTACTCGGGTAGCCGAACGGAAATCGTGCGCAACGCGAGCAGCGACGGCAGAACGCTCGCTGCGTCCGTTCCGAGCGCCTCGTGAAGGTGCGCGAGCGACCACTGCCGCAGCGCGAGGTAGGCGACCTGTCGCCACGTGAAGCGCCAGCGGCCGTTGATGCGGTACGCGTCTTCCTGGTCGCGTCGCGCTTCGCGTTCCAGTCGGCCGCGCGTCATGCCGAGCAACCGCGCGGCATCGCTAGTGCCGAGGCGCTGGACGCCGTTTTACAGGCGCTCGTCTGATCGGTTTCCACGAACGCGGCTGTGACGGGGCGACACTGACCGTAGCCTGGGTTACGCGTCAGCTACCAAGTGCGAAGATCCGCATTCCGCAGTGCCGGAGTGCAGGATTTCCGGTAGGATCCCTCGCGCTCCTCTATGGACAAGACTCCTACGCTTCGGATCGGCGAGCGCCTCGACGGTCGTTTTGAGATCACCGATGTCTTGCCCGCCGGTGGTATGGGCGAGGTATACCGAGCAAGAGACGCCGAACTCCAGCGCGATGTTGCGATCAAGCTCCTCTTGGGCACCACGCCCCACGATATCCAACGATTTGTTCGCGAAGGACAAGCCGGAGCGGCCTTCAAGCATCCGAACGTCGTCAGCGTATACGACGTTGGCGCCTTTCTGCACGATGGTCACGAGCGTCCCTACCTCGTCATGGAGTTCATCGACGGGACGACGTTGCGCGACCACATCGGCAAGGCAAGCAACGACCAACTCGTCCGCTGGATGAGTGAGGTCGCCGATGGGCTTGAGGAACTCCACCGCAAGGGGTTCATGCATCGCGATCTGAAACCCGCGAACATCATGATCGGGACGGACGACCGCGCGCGCATCGTCGACTTCGGACTGGCAAGAACCGAAGGCGCGACGATTACGACGACAAACACGATTGTAGGAACAATTGACTACCTCTCGCCCGAACAAACGGACGCCTCGAAAAAAGTCGATTACCGTACGGATATTTTTTCATTCGGTATCGTCCTCTATGAAGCGCTTACCGGACGCCATCCGTTTCATCGCGCAACGCCATATCACACGATCCACGCTATCAATTGTGAATTCCCTGCCCCCCTTCGCGAGCCTGTCGGCGACATCGTCGCTCGCTGCTTGCAAAAAGAACCCCGCAAGCGATACGACTCTGCTGCTGATATTGGACGGGCCCTCCGAGAACTACCACCAGCCCGAAGCGCCAAAGCGACCGTCGCCCCAGCCATCACTCAGGATGCGACGACGGTTAAGGTCACCGATGGCGACGTTGTGCCGCCACCAGCTTTTCCGCGCCGCTCGCTGCTGATGGCGTTGCTGGTAACGCTCTTACTGGCAGGCGCGATCACGTTACACCAAGAGCGACGACCTCGTGTAGCACCCCCGCGGTTCCACACGGCACCGGCCACGGCAACGACGCAACACCTCCCGGCGTGTGGCCTGACGGCATCACCCGGCACCATCACCTTCGGAGGGTCCGCCAAGCTCACGTGGTCATCTACCGACGCCGTGGATGTCGTCATCAGCCCGAACATCGGCATCGTCGGTCCGACGGGCAGCATCGACGTCTCTCCACGCGCTACGACAACGTATGAAATCGTGTCGACGAACGCCGACGGTGTCATCGCACGCGGCGCAGTAATGGTCACCGTCACGAACCGACCGGCCGACTACGAGGTCGCCCCGGTAACAGGATCGCTCATCGCGTCGCCTGACACCATCAGTCGCAACGGAACGGTTCCGGAACTGCGATGGAACTCCTTTGGCGCGACGCATGTGGTGATCACGCCAAGCATCGGCATCGTCCCCCTACACGGCAGGATCCAAGTCACACCACGCGCCACGACGACGTACACGATGACCATCAGCAACGATACCGGCGACAGCGCGCAGGCATCCGCAACGGTACACGTCGAACCCGCCGCTACTCCCACGGGGATAGTTGCGCCTCCAGGCCTTGCCGTGGCCTGCACTGCTGAGACACAGGCAGGAGTAGGGATACTGACATCGGACTCGACGTCCTGCTCCGTACCGGCACACCGCACGGTTACGCAGGCAAGGCTGAACTACACCCTGGATGACGGCGGGACCATCTCGATCAATGGAAGAAACGTGTTCACGAAGGCACCAAGCGTGGGCCCCCGCGAAGGTACCGTCACCCTTCCGCTAGAACTATTCGCGGCCGGCAAGAGCTTCCTCGTCAAGGTCGAGGCACGAAACGCCCCGAACGCTGACGGTACGCCATCTGGCGAGGTGTACGGAAAGGCCATCGTGCATCTCCTGACACGAGACGCGGCGGCGGCTTTGGAAATGGGCGTCACGCCTGGGATCATCAGGCGCGGAGAGACAGCGCACCTCGATTGGTCGTCGATTGATACGACCACGCTGGCACTCAACCCGCTCGTTGGCACGGTCGAGCCACGCGGCAAGATCACCGTCGCACCGACACAAACGACGACGTATACCCTCCAAGGCTGGAGCGCAAGCGGTCGTCCGGCGAAAGCGTCTGTGACGCTCGACGTCCAACGACCACAGGTCGTAGGGCAGCAAGCCAGCGTGGCTCCACAAAACGCGGCGCCGGCGGCAATAATGAGCGTCTCACCTGCTTCGATTGCGCCAGGCCAATCAGCTCATCTCGACTGGAAAAGTATCAACGCTACGCGAATCAAAATCACACCAGGAATTGGATTCGTTGCACCATCAGGCCAAGTTGACGTATCGCCCCTAGAGACGACGACGTACACAATAACCGTGTCGAACGGACAGGATCATGCACAAGGTACCGCAACACTCGTTGTCGCTGCGCCAGCCTCGAAACCTGTCTCAGGATCCATCATCGTGACTCCCGACACGATCCAACGCGGCGAACAGATACTCCTGCAATGGAACTCATTCGATGCCACGCGTGTGGTCATCACGCCAGATGTGGGCGCAGTTCCTTTGCAAGGACAGTTGCGCCTCTCACCTCGGCAAACCACGACCTACACCATCATGATCGAGAACGATTCCAGCAGGACTAGCGGGAGCGCGACAGTCAACGTGATCCCGGCCGCGAAGAGGCGCTGACGGAGCTCACGGCGCGAGCAAGCATTGTCAGTCGATCATTACAGAGTCCGATGCTCTCGCAACAACTTGATTTGTCGTTCGTCGCGCAGGAAAGAGCGCCGGATGCGACGCGGTCTCGGACCCAACCGCGACCCGGTGAACACTTGCGTGAACACTTTCGGCAGAAGGAAGGCAAAAAAAAGCCGCCCGGTCTGCGCAACCTGAGCGGCTTCAACGAGTTATCTGGTAGGCGCTAACGGACTCGAACCGTTGACCCCCACCGTGTGAAGGTGATGCTCTACCGACTGAGCTAAGCGCCTATGGGATCTCTGTCAACGAACGACCGGGACATCGTATTTCTCCCGCGAGGTCGCGTCAACCTGCCGGAGAATGATACCGATGAAGGGGATCATTCGCGCGGCGTTCGGGGTGGCGGGGGCGGCTGCGCTTGCTGAGGTCATCGAGAAGCAGCTGATCGCGGCGCCGCATTACCGCGGACCGGAGAGCGATCACTTCGATGGGAAGAGGTTCTTCAACGCGGAGAGCGGGGAGCATGGCCGGGACGCGTTCCTCAAGTGGATGCTCAACCGCGATCACGGGTACTGGCGCGAATGGGTGGACGACGCGCCGGGGGAGAAGCCGCCGGAGCGGGTGGGCGGCGGGCGGATGCGCGTGACGTTCATCAATCACTCGACGCTCCTGCTGCAGATGGACAACGTCAACATGTTGACCGATCCGATCTGGTCGGAGCGCTGCTCGCCGTTTGCGTTCGCCGGACCGAAGCGGCATCGCGTGCCGGGCATTCGGTTCCGCGATCTGCCGCCGATCGATTTCGTGCTCGTCAGTCATAACCACTACGACCATCTCGATCTCCCGACGCTGCACGCGCTGCGCAAGCGGTTCTGGCCGCGCATCATCACGCCGCTGGGGAACGATGTCTTCCTGAAACGCCACGGCATCCGAAACGTGATCGCACTCGATTGGTGGGACTCGCATCAGAACATCACGCTCGTTCCGGCGCGCCACTTCTGCTCGCGCGGTCTCTCCGATCGCGATGCGAACCTGTGGGGCGGATTCATGATCGGCGGGCCTTCAGGCAACGCGTACTTCGCCGGCGACACCGGATTCGGCGCGCACTTCGAGCAGATCAAAGCGCGCTTCCCGGACCTGCGCGTCGCGCTGCTGCCGATCGGCGCGTATCTGCCGCGCTGGTTCATGCAGCCGATGCACATGTCGCCCGACGACATGGTCCGCGCACACCAAATCCTCGGCGCGCAGACTTCGATCCCGATTCACTACGGCACGTTCGATCTCGGCGACGACGGCGAGCTGGAACCGATCGAGCATCTCCGCCGCGCGATCGGCGAGGCGGGAAATCCCAACATCGCGATCCTCGAACATGGCGAAGGAAGAGAGGTCTGAATGCTGCTTCGAACACTCGGCCCCGTCTCGCACGGAATCATCGACTACGCGATGGTCATCATCCTGGCCGTCGGTCCCGGCGTGGCGGGATTCACCGGAAAGCAGGCGATCTTCTGCTACATCCTCGCCGCCGTGCATTTCCTGATGACGGTGCTGACGCGCTTCCCGCTCGGCGCGAAAAAGATCATCGGCTTCCCGCTGCATGGCGCGATCGAAGCGCTCGTTTCGATCCTGCTGATCCTGCTGCCGTGGATGGCGAATTTCTTCCGCGGCGTTCAGTCGCGGAACTTCTTCATCGCCATCGGTGTGCTGATCGGAGTGATCGCGCTGCTGACGAACTACCGCGGCGTCAGCTCTTCTTCGAAGATTTCTTCGCCGACTTCTTCGAAGACTTCTTCGTCGTCGACTTCTTCGAAGATTTCTTAGTCGATTTCTTCGCCGACTTCTTCGAAGATTTCTTCGACGGCACCTTCGCGCCTTCGCGACGCGCTTCGGAGAGTCCGATGGCGATCGCCTGCTTGCGGCTCTTCACCTTCTTGCCCGAGCTGCCGCTCTTCAGCGTTCCGCGCTTGCGCTCGTGCATCGCCTTTTCGACTTTTTTCGAGGCCTTCTTGCCGTACTTCGACGCCATGTGATTCCTCCTGCACAAGAAAATGTGCAAGAGACACGCCGTGCTGCATCACTGGCCGTCTTCGATGTATGTCGATCGCGCCATCACCGTCGCGTTCTTCCGATCGACATCGACCTCGATGTGATGCGTGCCGAGGACGATCTTCTCCGGCTTGTGCACCTCGAGCTCGTAGTGACCTTGCAGCGTCGACTTCAGACGATCGAACGCCATCTGCGGGAAGCGGAACGTGCTTTGGTAAAAGCCGCCGGTATCGCCCGAGGCCTGCGCCATGCCGACCGCGAGATCGTGGTAATCGGCTTCGGTGACGTCGAGCGAGAACACGCTGGTGCGGGCGACGTCGAGCACGTGCCGCGCGATCGGATACTCGCGCGGCATGATGATCCTGCCGTTGACGCGCTCACCGAGTCCCCATCCGAGGAGGATGAGCGACTTCGGACCGGGGATGGAGCGGAGCGCGTTGCCAACGATGAGCAGCGCCATCTCCGGCTTCGTCGCGTGGAACATCTCGTCCTTGTTGAGATGCCGCTTTAACGACGGATTCGGCACCGTCGGCGGCTCGTTCGGCTCGTCGATCGCCAGCGCGTCGCGGATCGCATTCTTCACGCGCGCTTTGTCGTCGGTGAAATCGAGCCGGAACTTGAGATGTGAGTCGAACTGGAACACCGCGACTTTGTCCTCGGGCTCGAGCGACTCGATCATCTCGTCGGCGTTGCTGATGACTTTCATCTGTCCGCCGAGGCGGAACTTGTTGCGCGCGAAATCGGTCTGGATGAGAAAGACGAGGAGGCGTCCCGCGGGCGCGGTCTGCTGATCGGGGTTCGGATTCTCGACTTGCGTTTTGCCGATGCTCGCCAGTCCGCGCGCGGCCGCGGTCTCCGGGATCCACTCGGCCGATTCGACCTTCACCAATTTGCCGTCGATCTTCACGCGAAAGTCTTTCGGTTCGAGATCGGTGATCGGGTCGCCGTGATCGTCGGTGACGCGGGCGTCGACGATGACGCGCTCGACGGAGATCTTCTCGGTGACCTGGGCGGCGGCGACGCCGGACAGCAGACAGCAGATTACAGATAGCACGAGTGCCCGCATGCGTCGAGTCTACAATTTACTCATGCATCGAATTCGGATCATTCTCGCAACACTTCTGCTTGCATTCTCCGCGCGCGCAGCGAAGTTCGACGACCTGTTCCTCGACAAAACGATGCGCGTCGATTACTTCCACACGGGCAATCACGGCGAGGAGATCGTGGCGCTCGATCGTGTCGTATCCGACGGCCCATGGTCCGGCTCGCGGACTCATCTGATCGATACGACGAACCTCGGCAACTACTACTTCGAAGTCATCGATCGCACGACGAATCAGGTGATTTACTCGCACGGATTCGCGTCTGTGTTCGGCGAGTGGCAGACGACGGACGATGCGAAGGAGCACGCCGGCACGTTCACCGAGTCGGTGCGCTTTCCGTGGCCGCGCAAACCGGTGCAGGTGGTGCTGAAGAAGCGCGACAAACAGAACGCGTTTCAGCAGCTCTGGTCGGCGCTCGTCAATCCCGATTCGCAGTTCGTCAACAAGGCGGACCTGAAGCCGATCGGCAAAGTGTGGACGGTGTTCGAGAACGGACCCGCATCGGAAAAGGTCGACCTGCTGATCATCGGCGAGGGCTACACCGAGGCGGAGCTGCCGAAGTTCCACAAAGACGTGCAGCGGCTGAGCGCGAAGCTCTTCGACACCGAGCCGTTCAAGTCGCACAAGAAAAACTTCAACGTGCGGGCGATCGATCTGCCGTCGTCGCAGAGCGGCGTGCATCGTCCGCGCACCCGCGACGATCGCCGCACGACGATCGGCACCGAGTACAACATCTTCGATTCGGAGCGGTACGTGCTGACGCTCGACAATCGCGCGCTGCGCGACGTCGCGTCGGCGGCGCCGTACGACTTCCTCGAGGTGCTGGTGAACGAGAAGCAGTACGGTGGCGGCGGGATCTTCAACGATCAGGCGACGGCGGCGGTCGATACCGGCTTCGCGGAGTATGTGTTCGTGCACGAGTTCGGACATCACTTCGCCGGACTGGCGGACGAGTACTACACGTCCGATGTCGCGTATGAAACAGGCGTGGAACATCCGGAGCCGTGGGAGCCGAACATCACCGCGAACGGCGCGCATCCGAAGTGGTTCGACATGGTGGACAAGGACGTGCCGCTGCCGACGCCGTGGGACAAGGAAGAGTTCGAGAAGCACAGCCGCGACATCCAGGCGCGGCGCCGCAAGATCCGCGCGGAGAATCGTCCGGAGACGGAGATGGATGCGCTCTTCCGCGAGGAGCAGGTGTGGGAGACGAAGTTCCTCGATCACGATCAGAAGTACGCCGGCAAGGTCGGCGCTTTCGAAGGGGCGGGTTACGAAGCGAAGGGGCTGTTCCGTCCGCAGACCGACTGCATGATGTTTACGCGCGATGAAGTGGGGTTCTGCAAAGTGTGTCAGCGCGCGATCGCGCGCATCATCGACTGGTACTCGGAATGAAACGGATGGAGTGCGGCGGCTTGCCGCCGCACTCCGGAGGCGGAATGAAAAAACTGATAACGATTCTGCTCTTCACCACCGCGTGCGCGCACATCACGAGCGACATTCAGCCCGGCAGCGCGGAGCCTGCCGTGCGCCGCATGGCGCGCGAGTTCGGCGACGCCGCGAACAGCGGGAACATCGACGGGATGATGGCGATCTACGCGAATGACGCGGTGCTCCTGCCGCCGGGAGCACCCGAGATGCGCGGCCGCGCGGCGATCCGCCAGTTCTGGTCGGGCCTCGTCGCAGCGAAGCCGCACGTCACGCTGAACACGCAGCAGGTGATCGAGTCGGGCGACATGGCGACGGAGATCGGGACGTACGAACTGATCATCGGCGGCAAAACGGAGACCGGGAAGTACGCACTGACATGGCGCCGCGCGAACGGCGAATGGCGCGCGATCGTGGACATCTTCAATTCGAATGGTCCTTAGCTACGACTTCTGGCGCGGTGAGACGAGTCTCATCGATCCGCGGCCCGCGGCGGCCGATGACGAGCTGCGCCGCGTGACGCGCGCGTTCGCCTCCGCGAGCTCGTCGGCGCGCGCGGAGATGCGCGACGACATGAGCATGAACGACTTCTACTCGCTGCTCACGTTCGCGCGGCGGGCGTCGGTGTTCGCCATGCGCTCGAAGGACGCGCAATGGATCACCGACGCGCTGAACGGCATCGCCATCATCGACGCGCATCGCATCGATGCGAGCGACATCCCGCGCGCGCTGAGCGTCGTGCATCACGCCGCGGAACGGATCGGCATCGACGCGAAGAAAAAGTTCGAAGCCGCCGCGTCGCTGGCGGACAGGAATCCGGCGGAGCTGATCCGCTCGTTTGTGCGCGGCGATGAAAAATACAAGGACCTCCGCCGCTCCTGGGGCCACGACGAGATCGTGACCGCGGCCGGCGTCGGCTTCATCAGCCGCGAGTTCAGTCCGTACAACCCGAGCGGCGACATGGCCACGATGGCGGTCGCGATCGCGCACGTGCTGAGCGGCGATCACTACGAGCCGGGCACGGTGGCGATCGCGTCGAAGCTGCCCGCGGCCTGGTTCCGCACCGACGACGAGACCGGCTTGCAGGCGCTGCTGCGCCACGTGCGCGCGGGCCTCACGGTGCACGGACGCTTGCGTCCCGATCAGCGTCCGCTGCAGGAGATGCACACGCTGATGGTTTTCGCGATCGAGCTCGAGGACGCCTCGTTCGCGGAGCAGCTGATGCGGATCGCGGCGAGTCATCCGCCACGCGAGGAGCGGCGGCTCACCATTCGCGAGAAGGCGCTGTTCTGCATGGCGATCGCGGAGTCGGCTGATGAGCCGTACGAATCGACGCCCGAGCGATTCCGCGCGCCGCTGCAGGCGATCTTTGCCACCTATTAAGCCTTCTCCCCTCCGCGCGGGATGGGTTGGTCTTTCGTGCGATGCGCGACCCCCTCATCCGGCCGTCGGCCACCTTCTCCCCCGCGTGGCGGGGGCGAAGGCTAGTTGGCGCGTGCGGCGTGCGTCGCTTGTGCGGCCGCGATGAAGCCGAGGGCGATGAGTGCGTAGACCGCGGTAACGAGCGGGCGTCGCGCCTTTGTCGTCACGGCGACGTACCAGAATCGGGGGCTGAAGGCTAGTTGGTGCGGGCGGCGTGTGTCGCTTGGGCGGCGGCGATGAAGCCGAGGGCGATCAGCGCGTAGGTCACAGTCACGAGCGGTGTCGCGCTGTGATTGAAGCCGGCGAAGTCGAGGGCGGGCGTCGCGCCTTTGTCGTTCACGGCGACGTACCAGAACGTGAGGAAGAGGACGGTGAACGTTTTTGCGTTGCTGCTGACGAAGCCGAGGAATGTCGCGGCGGCGGCGAGGAAGAAGATGCCGACGGCGAATCCGATCGACCTGCTGCGCAGCAGCGGAACGACGGCGAACGGGAGGAGCACGAACAGCGTCGAGAGCAGCTTGAACGCGACGAAGCGCGGCTGGATGTACGGCGCGGCGAATGCGAGCGCGCTCGTGCCGGCCTGCGTCTCGCGCGAGGCGATGCCGGCGATCGCGATCCCCAGTCCCGCGATGACGACGTACGGCGGCGCAACGAACGACACGAGGAGCATGGCCAGTGCGAGCAGCGGCGCCGCGGTGATGGTTAGGAGCGCATCGGCAACGGCGGAACGCACGAGCGACGGTCCGCGGCCGCGCGCCACGAGCGACATCGAGCCGGCGGTGAGCGGCTTGAACAACCGGTTGATGCGCGCGAGCACCGAATCGCGCTGCTTCACTGACGACTGCTTCACGCGCACCGGGTCGAAGCGGTGAAAGAAGACGCGCGACAACAGCAGGATCGGGACCGGCATCAGCATCGAGAGCAACCGCGGCACGATCCACGCGCGGGTGAGATGCAATCCGTCGAAGATGAAGGTCCCTTTGTGCGCGTCGAACGTCATCGCGCCGACGGAGATCGAGCTCGTGTGCAGCTGGTGCTTGAGCGAATGAATCATGAAACCGAGGCCGGAGATGTCGAACGCGCCGTAGATCCCGGGCGAGCCGCCGTTCTCGATCGCCGACACCGTCACGCCGAGGAGCACGATCCAGACGAAGAAATACGCGACATCGCCGAAGCGGCCGGAAAGGAACGGGATCGATTCGAACAGGAGCGCGATCGCGGAGACGGAGACGATCACCGACGGCACGATGAGCAGGTACTGCTTCGCGAAGATGAACGGCTGGAGAGCGGCCTCGCCGCGCACGAGGATCATCAGCATCGAGCTGCACATGAAGCCGAAGGTGAACGTGGCGAGGAAGACGACGTTGCCGGCGAATTTGCCGATGAGGTATTCGAGGCTGCCGGCGTTCGTCGATGCGATGACGAAGCCGCAACGCGAGCGTGCATCGCGCCCGATCGTGTTCGAGATGACGTAGAAGCCGACGAGTCCGATGAAGAGTCCGCACAGCGCGGCGGTGGCCATGCCGACCGCGGCGGAGTTGTAGAGCGCGCGTTGGCCGTTGATCTGCAGCAGCGCGCGGCCGGTCGCCGGATCGGGCACCCACGCGTACGCCATCGCGCTGAGCAGCAGAAAGATGACCAGCGTGGAGAGCCGCCGGAAGCGGATGCGAAAGTCGGCGAGGATGATCGCCGCGATTCTCACGCGGCGGCTCCGCTCATCACGGAGAGGAACGCATCCTCCAGCCGCGGCTCGGCGGGAGTCGCATCGTCGAGCGGCTTCGCGCCGACGGTGCGCACGTGCACGCCGTCGGGACGGCGGACGGCATTCGAGACGGTGAGCTGTCCGCGAAAGCGCTCGAAGTGCTCGGAGCTGACGATGCTCTCCCAGACGTTGCCGTCCGCGCGGCGCAGCAATTCTTCCGGCGTCGCGAGGGCCACGAGCTGCCCGTGCTTCATGATCGCGATCTCTGTGGCGATCGATTCGATGTCGCTGACGATGTGCGTGGAGAGGATGACCAGCCGTCCCACGCCGAGGTCGGAGAGGAGGTTGCGAAACCGCACGCGCTCTTCGGGATCGAGTCCCGCCGTCGGCTCATCGACGACGACCACTTCGGGATCGTTGATCAGCGCCTGTGCGATTCCGAGCCGCTGCTTCATGCCGCCGGAGAATCCGCTGATGGTGCGATTCGCGACGTGGTGCAGGTTCACCGATTCGAGCATCTCGCGGACGCGCGCGGAGCCATGCACTCCTTTCAGCGCGGCGAAGTAGGCGAGGAACTCGTGCGCGGTCAGGTTCTCGTAGACGCCGAAGTCCTGCGGCAGGTAGCCGAGCGTGCGGCGCATCCGTTCGGGATCGCGCGCGAGGTCCTGATCGCGGAAGAGGATGCGGCCCGCGGTGGGCCGGGTGATCGTGGCGATCATCTGCATCAGCGTGGTCTTGCCCGCACCGTTCGGGCCGAGCAGACCGAGCACGCCTCCGCTGACGCTCATGGAGACGTCGCGTACGCCGTAGTTGCCACCCTTGAATTTTTTGGAGACCGATTCCAGCGTCAGCATGACGCGGTTATACGGAGAAAGTTAAGGCGGGTTCACAACTCACTCCGTGCTGGCGGCGTCGACGATCGCCTCGGCGATCTTCTTGTAGTTGCCGGCGAAGTGATGCGCGCCTTTTGTCCTGACCACCATCGCGAGCGACGGATCGAGCTGCTTGCAGAGCGTGGACTTTTCCTTCTCGCCGTAGACGCAGAGGATTTTCTGGCCGCGCAGTTTTTCGAGCTCGGGCTTCACCGGGAACTCCGGCTCTTTCGGGTGATAGAACGGAATCCAGCTCGGGTGATAGCGGAAGTCGATGGTCGATTCGAGGCCGAGGAGGGCGATGAGATCGATCTGGCTCTTCAGCTGCGGCGAGAGGCGGTTGGCCATGAACGGCAGCACGTCGGCGCCGCGCGAATAGCCGATGAGGATCACGCGCGGACGATGCCATTTCGCCTGATAGAAGCGGATCGTGCGCTCGAGCGCGCGCGACGATTCGAGCGGCGAGCGGCGCGTTTCGAAATAGTCGGGCGTGAGAAATCCGACCACCGCCACGCCGTGCTCGTGCAGATGCTGCGTCAGCTTGTCGTCGATGCGGCGCCAGCCGCCGTCGCCGGTGAGGATGATCGCAATCGTGTCGCCGTTCGTCTTCGCCGGAAATTCGCGGAGCGGAAGGCCTGCGAGCTGCGCGAGCAGGAGCAGCAGCGCGATCACTGGAGCTCGTCCAGGATGATGTGCGCGAGCTTGTCGTAGCCGCCGTCGAAGTGATGCGCACCTTTCATCGTCACGACGTGCACGTTCGCTTGCGCGAGTCCCCTGCAGAGCGAGTCCTTGTCGTCCTCGCCCCACAAACAGAGCACTTTGCCGTGCACGCGCGCGAGCTCGGGCTGCACGGCGTAGCCCGCTTTTTTGTCGCGCAACCAGTCGGCGACGTGAAACTCGAACTCGACATACGGACTCGGTCCGAGCAGCGACACCAACCGAATCTTCGACTGCACCTCGGGCGGCATGCGGTTGATCATCGCAGGCAACACGTCCGCGCCGCGCGAGTAGCCGATGACCACGACACGCGATTTGTTCCAGCGCGTCGAGTACGTGGTGATGATCGACTGCAGGTCTTTCGAAGCCGCGTCGGGCGTGCGCTTCGTCCAGAAATACTGGAGCGAGTTGAGACCGACCACCGGCATGCCGTTGCCGGCCATCACGCGCGCGATCGATTTATCGATCGACGCCCAGCCGCCGTCACCGGAGACGAAGACGACGAGCGTGTCGGACGTGCCGTGCGTGGCCGGGACTTCGACGAGAGGGAGTGAAAGTAAGGTGGCGAGAATGAGAAACATCGGGCTCGATCATTTGGCTACGACTCCTCGCAGCCCGCCCGCGATCAACGCCGCAAGGTTGGTCAATATTCGCGGCAGCGCGAGGCCGCCCGGCGATGCGAGGTAGGTCGGTTCCCACACCGGATCGAACTTCTCCTTGTACTGACGGAGGCCCTGGAAGTTGTAGTAATCCTCGCCGAATCGATACGCGAGCGCGCCGACGCGATTCCACAGCGTGCCGAGCGAACGGTTCTCCAGTCCCGACAGCGGCGCCATGCCGAGGTTGAACCAGCGGTAGCCTTCCTGCTGCCCCCAAATCATCAGCTGCGAGAACATGTAATCCATCACGCCGGACGGTGCGTCGAGCGCGTGGCGCATGAGATCGACCGACAACTCTTCGCGTCCCGCGCTCTCCCACAAATTCGAGAACGCGACGATGCGTCCCTCCCTCTTCACCACCGCGATCGGAAACCGTTTCACGTAATCTTCGGCGAAGAATCCGAGGGAGAAGCCTTTCTCGCGCGCCTTCTTTTCGGAGAGCCACGAATCGGAGATCGTGCGCAGCTCGGGCAGCAGCGGCGATGCATCGCGAACGATCTCGAAGCCGCAGTTCTCCGCCTCGACGCGGCGCATCATCTTGCGCATCCATTTGCGCGAGCCCCCTTCGAGCGAGAACTCTTTGAGATCGACGCGCGCCTCTTCGCCGATCTTCAGCAGCGTGAGCCCGAGGTCGAGATAGAGATGGATGTTCGCGCGCTGCACTTCGTAGAACACGGTCCAGCCGGCGTGCAGGTCGACGAGCTCGCGAAACTTCCAGAGCAATTCCGATTTCTCGTCGTCCGCGCCGACCGGATCGCCCATCGCGATCCAGCTCCGTCCTTCGACGCCGTACATGACGAAGGAGCGTCCGCTCTCGCTGAAGAGGAACGGCTTGTCGCCGAGGAGCGCGAGGTTCGCCTGACTGTTCGGATCGGTCGTGACGATCGCGTGCGCGCGCTCGATCTCGTCGATCGCCGGCGGATTCTGATCGGGCGCCGCTGGCCGCAGCAGTCGTCGAATCGCGACGAGCATCAGCACGCTGAACACGCCGATCGATGCGCGCAGAAACCGCGGCGCATCGCCGCGCAACGAGAAGTGCCACCAGAGATCGCTCGAGTACTCGACGTGCTTGTAGCTGAAGAAGCCGAGCCACATCGACGACAGCAGCACGAGTCCGATCGCCAGGAGCCAGCCGGGGCCGAAGCTCTCGTTGACGAGCGTCGCCTTTCGGTAGAAGTGCCGGCGTGATGCGACCAGTCCGAGCAGCAGGATCGCGGCGATCACCGCTTCCTCGTAATCGAATCCCTTGAAAATCTGGAAGAAGATCGACGCGCCGAGGACCACCGCGGTCAGTTGATACGCAGCGTCGAGCCGCCGCTGCAGTCCGCGCGCGAGCACGAGCAGCGCGGCGCCCGCGAGCGAGCCGAAGAAGTGCGAGACCTCCACGATCGGCAGCGGGACGAAATGCAATCGATGGACGAGCGCCGGCGTCGCGCCGGATAAGAGCATCACCGCGCCGCCGACGAAGATCGTGAACGAGAGCAGGTGCGGCGCGATGCCGGGCGCCCATCGTCCGAACACGCGCGCCACGCGTGCGACGCCTTCGCGCCGCTCGAGCAGTTCGTGAATGGCGAGCAGCAGTGTCGCGAGGCCGAGCGGCAGGAGGTAGTAGATCGCGCGGAACGCGACGAGCGAGCCGAGGATCGCGCCGGCCGGATAGAACTGCGCGAGGAAGACGAGGATGACCGCTTCGAAGATGCCGAGGCCGCCCGGCAAGTTCGATACGACGCCCGCAATCTGCGCGAGCAGGAAGATGCCGAGGAAATGATGGAAGCCGATCGGCAGGCGGTCGGGGAGCAGGATGTAGAGCACCGCCGCGGCGAGGATCCAGTCGATGGACGAGATCAGCGTCTGCGCGATGAAGAGGCCCGGCTGCGGCAGCTCGAACTCCCACTGGCGCAATCGCAGCGGCTCGCGCCGGATCGCGATCCAGAGCAGATACGCGGCCGCGGGGATGATCATCAGCAGGCCGATGAGCCGCACGGAATGGATCGGCAGGCGGACCGACGGCGGCACGTCGGGCGGCATGAAGATGAACACCGTGCCGCCGAGGACGACGAAGCCCAACCAGAAACTGATGGTGCAGAACGCGATGACTTTTGCGATCTCGACCGCCGACAATCGCCACGCGTTGTACAGCCGATAACGCAGCGAGCCGCCGACGACGCCGGAGAGTCCGACGTTGTTGTTGAACGCATAGCCGATGAACGACGCGAGCGCGATGCGGCGATACGCGAGGCGATGGCGGATGTAGCGAAACGCCAGCGCGTCGTAGCCGGTCATGGTGAGGTAACCGAGAATCGTGAGCAGGATCGAGAGCGCGATCTGATCGCTCGGAATCGAGCGCAGGTAATGCATCACGTCGCGGTAGCGGTAGTGCGTGAGCGTGTCCTGGAGCACGCGCAACGCAACTCCAAAGAGGGCCAGGATCAGCAGCGGTTTGAGGAACGGCAGGAGCCGTTTGAGTCGATGCACCGCGGGGGGATTGTATGGGTTGTTGGGTTGTTGAGTTGTTGGGTTATTGAGTGGGTTTGCGCAACAACCGAACAACTCAACAACTCAACAACCCTTTTTTGTTACTCTCCTCCTTCGTCCCATGCCCATGTCATTCGTCGTCGGTTCCGCGTCGGATGTTTTTCCGGCGGACTTCGCGCGTTCCGTTGATGCGGAGCTGTGGAAGCGGTATGCGGCGCCCGGGGGTGGTAACGACGAGGCGTGGCGATCGGACATCGTCGAGCACGATGGATGGAAGCTGTTGCAGCAGCTCGCGACGTCGATGCTAGGTGGCGGGCATCCGTCGCAGCTCGCGGGTGTCGATGCGTATCAGATGGTGTGGGTGCCGGCGCCGTTCGCGAACGTGGAGCACATCGCCATTCCGAACGCGGCCGATCCGTTGCAGGTCGGAAGTCTGCCGGCGCTGCTCGATGAGTTGCGCGTGTTTGCGGGCGCGGCGTCGCTGCCGACCGATGATGTCGAGCTGATGGAGCTCGCCGCGCATTATCTCGAGGACGACCTCGCGTTCGACAAAGACCTCGAGATCCAGACCTACGTGCAGCTCATGCTCGCGGCGAAGCAGGCGGCGGCACGCCGGCAGGCGCTCTGGATCGCGGCGGTGTAGGACAAGCTCTCAGCTTGTCCCTCGGCGGAGGGTGGAAACCTTGGGGGGACAAGCTGAGAGCTTGTCCTACACCAAGCGGGACGGTGGCAGGGAGGGACTTGTTGATCGCCACCACCGCGGTCGAGCCGTGCTCCTCCGAGAACGGCGGCACGCGGACAGGCGCTCTGGATCGCCTGGTGTAGGACAAGCTCTCAGCTTGTCCCCCCGGCGAGGGGTGGGAAACCCTTGGGGGGACAAGCTGAGAGCTTGTCCTACACCAGGGCGGGACGGTGGCAGGAGGGACTTGTTGATCGGCCCACCGCCGCGGTCGAGACGTGCTCCTCCGAGAACGGCGGCACGCGGACAGGCGCTCTGGATCGCCTGGTGTAGGACAAGCTCTCAGCTTGTCCCCCCGGCGAGGGGTGGGAAACCCTGGGGGACAAGCTGAGAGCTTGTCCTACACCAGGCGGGACGGGGGGAGGAGGGACTTGTTGATCGCCACCGCGGCGACGGCACCATCCGCGGCCGAGGTCACCGCGAGTTGGGAGCCGGGGGCGAGGTCGCCGATCGCGTACACGCCTTCGACGCTGGTCTGTTTGTAATCGTCAACGACGATGCACGGCTCACCTTCGAAGACCTTGCATCCGAGGTCCTCGGCGAGCGTGCAACTGCGAACGGTGCCGATCGAAAAGAAGAGCGCATCGATCGCCACGCGCTCGCCGGTCTCCAGCACCGCATGCGCGATCTGATCGCCGTGCCCTGTCACCGCCAGCACTTTTTCATCTTTCACGCCGATCCCCTCGGCCAGCAACTTCGAGGTGTGCTCCTGCGAAAAATCGCGCGGCTGCCCGTCGACGAAGATCGTGAGCTCATTGCTCCACTGCAAAAGTTTGAGCGCGAGGCCCGCCGCGCGCTTGCCGCGGCCGATGATCCCGACGCGCTTGCCGGTGACTTCGTAGCCGTCGCAGTCGGGACAGTGATAGACGCTGCCGGGATAGAAATCGGTGAGGTGCGGGATGTCGGGAACGATGTCGCGCACGCCGTACGCGAGCACGACGCGGCGCGTGCGCATCGTGCCGGCGGTCGTGGTCACGCAGAAGTCGGCGCCGACACGCTCGATGCTCGACACGGTGCAGTCGCAGACCTCGACCCCTGCGGCGATCGCTTCTTCGCGTCCGCGCCGCAGCAGCTCACCGGGCGGGATGTTGTGCTGCCCGATGAAGCCATGAATCGCGCGCGATGCGTAGTTGCGCGGACGTCCGTTGTCGCAGAGGAGGACGCGGCGGCGGTAACGTCCGAGGAAGATCGCGCAGGTCAGGCCCGCGGGACCGCCGCCGATGATGATGCAGTCGTAGATGGAGTTGGAGTCGGGCATGTCATCGCATGCCGCCGCCGGAGAGCAGGTACGGCTCGCCCGTCGCCGAACGATCGACGCGGATCGAGACGTTGCTCGCGGGGAACGATTCCTTCCCGCCCGGATGCCGCACCCACACCACGACGGTGTAAATCCCCGGCCCCTCGGTGAACGGGACGTTGAACGAGAACTCGTCGCCGGCGCCGATGCCGTAATCGCGGCGGCGATCGGGGAGCGAGTAGCTGTCGATCGCGTTCGCGGTGATCGGCGAGATCGGCTGCGGGAGCGGCTCGTAATGCACGCTGATCGCGTCGGCGACATAGCCATGTTCGACCCGGCCCGTGGCGGTGATCCTGTCGTTGAGCATCGCCGCGCGCGGCAGCCGGCGTGACCACGCGATGTAGTGCCGGACGAACTCCTGCGTCAGCCGGAACTCCCCCTTTTCCCACGCCAGGCCGATGCCGACGTGCGTCGCGTACGGATCGAGGATCGTGCGCCGGTGCCCGTCATGCGGTGACCGTTCCGCGATCATCGCTTCCTCGGAACGGCGGATCATTTCGTACAGCGCGCGGTCGCTGAAGCGATACGACGCCGACCACGCGGCCGCGTTCTCGCTGACGCCGTCGTTGCCGCCGGCGAACGAATAGCGCATGTACGGCGACTGGCCGTCGGTGGTGAAGTGCCCGGTCGTGCCGTTTTTGATCTGCGTGCGGCAGTACTCGTCGGCGAGCGTCGAGGTCCACGCGTCGAGCTCGACCGGCTTCAGTCCGTGATGTTTGCGGTCGGAGTTGATGAGGCGGAGGAACTCCTGGCGCAGCGTGAAGCGCACTTCATCGAGCGGCCCCTCGCCCAGCGCGAGCGCGCTCGCGAAGAGAACGAGGATGCTGATGAGGGCGCGTTTCATTGTTTTGATTCTAGCGGGTACGGGGGCGTGGGTACGTGGGTTCGTAGGCTCGGGGGCGCAGTTCCCACGCGCCCACGAGCCCACGCGCCCACGTACCCATCGTCATTTCAACGGCAACTCGATCTCCACTCTGAATCCCGGCTCGAGGTTTTCCGCGCGGACGCTGCCGCCGTGCTCCTCGATCGCCTTGCGCGCGATTGCAAGGCCGAGGCCGGTGCCGGTCGACTTTGTCGAAAAGTACGGGTCGAAGATGCGCGGAAGCAGCTCGGCCGGGACGCCGGGACCATCGTCTTCGATGGAGATCACGGCCTTCGAATCGATGCCCTGACTGATCAGCCGCACGCGTCCGCCGGGCGCGGACTGGAACGCGTTCTCGATCAGATTGGCGATCGCGCCGCGCAGCAGGCGTGCGTCGCCGGAGTAGTTGCCCGGCGTCGTCGGCTCGATGTCGGCGCGGAAATCGATGCCGCGCTCCGAGCTCGCGGAGTAGTCGGCCGCGATGTCGCTCAGCAATTTCTTCAGATCCAACGGACGGCGATGCACCTGCCGCAGCGACGCGTAATCGCTGAACTCCTTCGACGTCTCGCGCAGCGTCACCACCTGCCGCAGGATGTTGTCGACCGCACTGCGCACGACACTCGGCAGCGCCGGATCGTCGCGCTCCGCCACCGCGCGCAGATGCTCCGCAGTGAGCTGGATCGGGGTCAGCGGATTCTTGATCTCGTGGGCGACCTGCCGCGCCATCTCGCCCCACGCCTCGAGCCGGTTCGAGCGGAGGATCTCCGTCACGTCCTCGGCAATCACCATCTCCTCTTCGCTTTCGGGGAGCGGAATGATCGAGACGCGGAACGTGCGCGCGTTGCCATCGTGCTCGAGCTCGAGCTCCTTCGATTCGACGTGATCGTCGATCATCGCCCGGATCTCCGGCGGCAATTCGCCGGCGGGGAAGAGATGCCGCGCCGCTTCGTTCATCGTGCCGGCGTTGCGCGCGCCGTCGAGCACGACGACGGCCGCGTTGATGTTCTCCAGCAGCGTCTGCAACCGATCGCGCTCGTGGCGCAGATCGTTTTGCTGACGGCGAAGCGATTGCGCCATGTCGCGGAACGTCGTGACGAGGAGTCCGAGGTCGGGATCGGAAGGGGCGCGGACATCGACATCGAAATGGCCGCGGGCCACTTCGCGCGCGCCGACCACGAGGCTCTGCACCGGACGCGTGACGCTGCTCGCGGTGCGGAACGCGACACCGATCGCGGCGATCACGATGAACACGAGGAGCATGTAGATCGTCGTCGCCAGATCGTTCACCTGCGCTTCGATCTGCCGTCCCTGCACGATGAACGGCAGCGCGAGCGTGTAGCTGCGGCCGCGCACCAGCGAGATGGGACTGTAGATCTCGACGTACTGCGTCGAGCCGGCGCGACGCATGGCGCGGAAGAGCTGCCTGCCGTTGACCACGATCGCCGAATAGACGTCGCCCGGCAATCGCTCCGACTCGACGTGTGCGGCGAAGAGATCGCGGCGGCTCGACGCGACGAGCTGCTCGCCGCGGTAGAGGTGCAGGTCGTGCCCGATCACGCGCGCGAGCCAGCTGAGGATCTCGTCGTCGAGCACCTGTTCCGGCGGCGCGGACGTCGTCGATGCGAGGTAATCCTCGATCACGCGTTGCGCGGCATTGAGCGCGGTCTGTCCGCGGTCGACGTACTCCGCTTCGAGCCGGTTCGCCAGATAGGCGCGGACGAAGAGGACGAAGACGACGAGCGGAACGACTACAACCGTAGTCAGATACATCGCCGTCCGCGCGCGGAAGCCGAAGCCGTGCGGGAAGCGGCGGAGCAGGTCGATGAGCGTCGGAATGGAATGGATGAAGATCGCCGCCAGCGCCGCGGCGATGGCCCAGATCACCACGCCGCCCGCGCGGCGCAGCTGCTGCGCGAAGGTGGGAATGGCGAGCGGAAAGGCGAAGACCGCGTCGTCGGTACGGCGCAGATAGATCGCCGATGAATCGTTGAGCGGGCCGGTGACCCAGACGCCGCGTCCCGGCTTCAGCGTGGCGATGTACCACGCGGGGCTCTGCGGCAGGCGGACGCTCGCCGAGCCGTGCGAGTTGCCGTCCTTGTCGTACACCGCCGGCTCGCCCTGCCCGTGCAGGCCGGTGGTGAGGTCCTCGCTCCCCGTTTCGAAGAAGTCGCGATAGACATCGGCGAACGACGTCGCGCCGGGATCGGCGGGATTGACCACGTGCACGCTGCCGCGCGCGATGGTCGTGCCGAACGCGGTCACGTCGAAGTCGTGATGCAAAAGGTCGCGCGTGAGGCTGCCGATCTGCAGCACCTCGTGCCCCATGGTCGTGCCGCGCTCGTTGAATTGCGGCAGTCCGACACCGAAGCGGCTGATCAGGTTGCCGGTGAAATCATCGCTGACGGTGATGACGGCGGGGATGCGCCACTTCGACAGATCGCTGCGAAGCCAGAGCGCGTATGCGAGGTCCTCGAGGTTCATGCGCCGGTAGTCGTCGGGCAGCAGGCTGCTCAGCTCCGTGCGCGAGAACTCGTTGTGCAGCGTGTCCTCGATCATCGTGCGCAGCTGTCCCGCTTCGCCGACGACGAGCGGCGCGTAGGTGTCGGCGATGAAACGCCGCGCGCCGTCGCGCTCGAAGCGCTGCACCGGATACCAGACCGCGACTCCGCAGAGCACCGCGGTGACGAGCATCCGCAGCGCGGGATGCGGAGCCCACGCGCCCCACTCCCACACGCGCGCCAGCCGCAGCACGGCGTACGCGAGGCAGAGCAGCGAGGCGAGCAGCACGGCCTGCGCGGCGGACGACGGCACGATGTGATCGGGGAGCGATGACACGCGCGAGTTGTCGACGAGATTGCTGACGAGCAGCACGTATCCGACGGCGGCCGCAGCCGCGATGAGCAGCCGGACGAGTGTGGCGCCGGCGATCTCGGTGGGGGATCGCCGCCGGGTCGGCGGCGCCACACTTTTCTTCGTCAGGACGAAGACGATCGCGGCGATGGCGGCCGACGTCGCGAGGAGGTCGAAGGGCGATTTACTGAAGGGACCGAGGAGGCGGGAGCCGTAGAGGTCGAACTTGAGGAGGCGGAAGGGGTCGTCGACGATGTGGACGGGGAGCAGTGCGACGCGCGCGAGGACGATCAGGATCACCGTCGCGATGCGATTGCGCAGCAGCAACAGCACCACGATCGCGCCGATGCTCAGCAGCGTCGCCGCCGCATCGTTCGCATTCATCCGCGTCGTGTCGAGCACTTCGCGCACCGAGCGCGGCGTAATGTCGATCCAGAGCTCGCCGTCGGGACGCTTCTCGATCAGCTGCCGCACCGTGCCCGGTTCCTGCCGCAGGAATCCGGCGTGGAACATCGCGTCGGTGGTCCACTCATCGTCCTTCGGATCGATCGAGCTCTCCATGCCCGGCGCATTGACGACGCGCTTGAAGCTCTCGACGACGTAGCGTCCGGTGACGCGCGTGCGGACGATGTAGAGGTTCGTCGCATCGAACTCGTACGTCTTCGCCGCCGCGCCGCGCAGCTCTTCTCCCCACCACGCGAGCAGATCGCCCTCGGGCGTGCGGATGCGCGCGCCGCGCGTGCGCGAGGGCGGCACTTCGTCGCGCAGCAACGCGAAGAGCTCGGCCTGCGTCGGCTGGCGATGGAACGCAGCGAGACGTCCTTCGATGCGGTCGGCGGTGGCGTCGAGCTCCGCTTCGACCGTCGCCACGCGCTGGCGGACGTAGCTCACGTCATCGCGGATGTGATCCGCCGCGCGGCGGTTGAACGTCTGCTCGATGGAGCGAAGAGAAAAAAAGGAGCCGGCCTCGATGAGGCCGGCGATGATCAGGAAGAATAAGGCTGCGTGGACTGCTCTGCGCACATCACTTGCTCGCGGAGCGCACCGATACGACCGACCAGTGATCGCCCTTCGTCTTCAGCGTGATGTAGAGGTCGCGCGCTTCGGGCTTGCCGTTGTTCTGGATCGTCCAGCTCGCGACGATGTAGTACTGGCCTTCGGCGCTGACCTTGCGCGTGCTGCGCTGATCGAACGACGCGGGCTTCACTTTGCTGAAAAGGCCCTCGAGCAGGTAGGTCGCCTGGTCGCGGCCGAAGAAGCCGCTCTGGTTCACCAGTCCGGGGAACTGGAGCATGACCTGATCTCCGTCTCCGATGCCGCTGACGATCGCCGACGCGTCACCGCCGCCGAAGCCGCGGGAGAGGCTCGACATCGCGGTGTCGAGGTCCTTGAACTGCGCCGATGCGATCACGGGGAAGAGCATCAGCGACAGCGCCATCGCCATTTTTGTCCAGAGTTTCATGGTCGTCCTCATGCCTGTCGTAACTGCCGTCGTGGAGCGATTATTCTAACAAATTCAATGACTTAGGTGTGGCGAATCGAGGTCGGTTCGTCCTGTTTCGAGGCCGCGCCGCCGCGCCTCTTCGACGAAGTCCTCGGGCAGCGGCGCAGTGACGGAAAGCGGTTTATTTGTAACGGGATGAGTCATCACGAGCTCGGCCGCGTGCAACATCGGACGCGCGGCATTTCTCTCTCCATAGAGCCAATCACCTGCCAACGGATGTCCGATCGCCGCGCAGTGCACGCGGATCTGATGCGTGCGTCCGGTCTCCAGGATGATTCCGACGAACGAGCCGTTTTTCGCCGCCTCGATCGGCTCGATGTGCGTGACCGCGCGCTTGCCGTCGTCGCGCACCGCGAACTTGATCGCGCCGACGCGCGCCAGCGGTGCGTCGATCGTCTGCCGCTCCGCGAGCTCCCCTTCGCACAGCGCGAGGTAGCGCTTGCGAATCCGCTTCGTCTCGAACTGCCGGGTGAGCTTCGCGTTGACGTCCGCGCGCTTCGAGAAAAACATCACGCCGCTCGTGCCGCGATCGAGCCGCTGCATGAGAAAGACGTGGCCGTGCTGCTTCGCGATGAGCTCGAGGAGCACCGGCTCGTCCGCGTCATAGGCGCGCTGAACGATCAGGTTCGGAGGCTTGTTGACGAAGATGAGGGCGTCATCTTCGTAGAGGATTTCGATCACGCCGGACAGCAGACAACGGATAGCGGACAGCGGACGAGAGCCAACTTGCGCATCCCGCAATTATCGTCCGTCCGCTGTCCGGCTACGCGTCCGCGGCTCGATACAGCAAGAACTGCTCGCGTATCCGCGCGAACTCGCGCAGCGGGCTCTCCCACTCCATGAACCACTCCTCGATGTTGCCGCCGCTCTCGACCAGCTCGCGATAGCGCGCGCTGCCCGCGAGCAGATCGATCGCCAGGCGGTCCGACACGAACTCGTACGTCTCGCGGCGCCAGTCGAAATGCTCCGGATCGAGATCGCGCGCGACTTTCACACACCACAGTCCCGTGCGATACGGCTCGAACGTGCCGCGATTCGTCACGTGCAGCTCGACGCCGCCGCACACCTTCCCCGCGTGCTTCTGGAATTGCGGGAGGAAGTAGTGCGGACGGAAGCGGATGCCGGGCAGCTCCAGCGCGTTCAAGCGGTCGGCGAGCTTGAACGGATTCAGCCACGGCGCGCCGAAGAACTCGAACGGATGCGTCGTGCCGCGTCCTTCGCTCAGATTCGTCCCCTCGATCAGGCACATGCCGGGATAGACGGCCGCGGTGAAGACCGTCGGCATGTTCGGCGACGGGATCACCCACGGCAGTCCCGTGTCGCCCCACCACATCCCGCGCCGCCAGCCGCGCATCGGCACGACGGTCAGATCGCACTGCAGATGAAAGACTTCATTGAAATAGCGCGCTAGTTCACCTGCGGTCATGCCGTGGCGCGTCGGCAGCGGGAACATGCCGACGAAGCTGGAGTACTTCTCTTCGCGGATGTTGCCCTCGAGGTGATAGCCGTCGATCGGATTCGGCCGGTCGAGCACGATGACTTTCAGGCCGAGGGATGCCGCCTCGCGCATGCAGATGGCCATCGTGTAGATGAAGGTGTAGTAACGCGAGCCGATGTCCTGCAGATCGATGACCAGCGCGTCGAGCGTCTTCAGCACGTCGCGCCGCGGGACGAGATCGGCTTCGCTGCGCCCGTAGAGCGAGTAGACCGGCAGGCCGGTGACCGGATCGGTCGACGACTCGACGTGCGCCATGTCCTGCGCTTCGCCCCAGATGCCGTGCTCGGGACCGAAGAGCGCGGTGAGCTGCCAGCCGCGTCCTGCATTGAGCAGACGCACGGCATGCTGCAGGTCGGAGGTGACGGCGCTGTGATGCGTGACGAGTCCGATTTTGCGCCCGAGGATCGGAGCGGGCTCGTCGAGAAGGACTTCCAGGCCAGGCTGTACGGTCATGCGTGTTTTGTATCGCCTGCGAGCAGCTGCAGTGCGTGCGGAATCAGATTGAGCACGGCCTTCAGGTTCTCGACGGCGCCGCGCTCACTGCCGGGTAAGTTCACGATGAGTGCCGATCCACGTGTCGCCGCGCCGGCGCGCGACAGCGGAGCCATCGGATGCGCGGTTCTCCGCATCACCTCGCCGAATCCGGGCACCTCGCGATCGCACACACGCGCCGTCGCCTCGGGCGTCACGTCGCGCGCCGCGATGCCGGTGCCGCCGGTCGTGACGACGAGCCGCGCGCCGTCGCCGGTCGCGTTCTCGATGGCAGTGGCGATCGCGTCGATGTCATCCGGCACGACGATGATGGCGTCGACTTCGCAGCCGTTCGATTGGAGGAGCTCGCGCACCGCCGGACCGGAACGATCCTCGCGTTCGCCGCGCGAAGCGGCGTCGCTGCAGGTGATGATGCGGGCGCGTATCATCGCGCGATTCTAATGAAGCGCACCGACTTCGCCTACGACCTTCCGCGCGCTCTCATCGCGCAGGAGCCGCGTCCGCGCGGACGCTCGCGCATGATGGTCGTCAGCCCCGACGCACCGGTCGAGCACGACTCCTTCGCCAACTTCGCCAACCGCCTCGGCGAGCGCGACGTGCTCGTCATCAACGACACGCGCGTGATCCCCGCGCGGCTCTACGCCGAGCCGAAGGGACAGATGAAAAATCGCATCGAGCTGCTGCTCACGCGGCAACTCGACGATCAGATGTGGGAAGCGTGGTGCAAGCCGGCGAAGCGCGTTCGCATCAACGATCAACTGCGTTTTTCGCCGCTGCTGATCGCGCACGTGATGGAGAAGCGCGACGACGGCTCGATCGTCGTCCGCTTCGAAGGACCGCCCGAGGAACTGGAGCGCGTCGGCGTGCCGCCGCTGCCGCCGTACATCGCACGCGAGACGCCGCGCGAATCGGACAAGGAGTCGTACCAGACCGTCTACGCCGCCGAACGCGGCGCGATCGCCGCACCGACCGCCGGTCTGCACTTCACGCAGGAGATCCTCGACGCCATCGCCGCGCGCGGCATCGACATCGTCCGCATCACGCTGCACGTCGGCCTCGGCACATTCAAGCCGGTGAAGGCAGACGACATCAGCGAGCATCGGATGGAGTCGGAGCGCTACACGATCTCGCCCGAGGCTGCGACGAAATTGAATGAGGCCTTCGATGAAGAGCGGCCGATCGTCGCGGTCGGAACGACCAGCGTGCGCACGCTGGAGAGCGCGATCCGGGCCGGCAACGGTCGTTTCGTCGCCGGCCCGGCCGAGACTTCGATTTTCATCACACCCGGATTCGATTTCCGCGCGGTCGACAAGTTGTTGACCAATTTTCACCTGCCGGAATCGACGCTCATCATGCTGGTGTCGGCATTCGCGGGCGTCGAGACAATCAGGAGCGCGTATGCGGAAGCGATCCGGGAACAGTATTTCTTCTACAGCTACGGCGACTGCATGTTCATCCGCGAACGACAGCGTTGACTTTTTCCGCTGCGGCGTTGAAACGCTCGGTCGCGATGCGCGTGATCTGCGTCGCGGTCCGGTCGTCCTGGAACGACTTCGCGATGTGGAGCAGCGCCAGCGACGCGACGACTTCCTGCGCAGCCTCGGTCAGCTTCTGATCGATCGGCGGTCCGGGCCAGCAGCCGCCATGAATCGCTTTCCAGAGCTCCAGCCGATTGGTGACTGCGAGAGTCTCGTTGACCTGTAGGGACATGGGTGTTTCTCCTTTCGTCGGAGAGGTAGTGACGAAAAGGACGAAAACGTTTCACCAATAGCCGGTCGTGATCTCGACATCCCCTAAAACGATGGCCTGACACGCCAGGCGCTCGTCGCCGGTGAAGCCGCGCTGAATCTCCATCGTGGTCGGAGGACTGACCGCGCCTTCAACGATTCGCACGCGGCAGCGCGCGCAGACGCCGACGCCTCCGCACGAGTTGCCGAGCGGAGCGCCGGCGCGGCGGGCGACGTCGAGGAGTGTTTCGTCGGGGTTCGCCGAGGCGGTGCGGCCGAGCGGCGTGAACGTCACGATTCTTGACGAGGTGTTCACAGGATCTTGGCCATCGGCTTAGAAACTTCGAGGCAGTATTCGCGTCTATTAGAGCAGATCGTTTGGAGGACACAATGAACGCCACGGATGAAACGCGAATCGCTGACGACATCGTTCGAGTGCTGCCGGAGGGGAGTGTGGTGCGGGTGTGCAGCGACGATCGGGAGTCGATTCGGTATGCCGTCCGCGACGGTTCGCTGAAGCTTCGCTCGATCGTGCTCCGCCGCTCCTCGCTCCGCAAGCTGGTCAACGACCCCGCCCGCAACGTGAAAGTGGAGTACCTCGCCCGCGAGCTCGCCCAGGCTGCGACGCAGCGGAGCGAGTACCGCTACCCGCGGCCGGTGCGGCTGCATAACCCGATCACGGCGCCGGTGAGGGTGAGGATGTTGGCGGTGGGTGGGATCTTTTGAATTGGTTGCTGAGTTGCTGAGTTGCTGAGTCCCCCCAGCAACCTAGCAACCTAGCAACCTAGTTACCCTTCTTTTCGCAGGTCGTTCACAACTTCAGCCTACGTTTTGGTGCTACTCTCCCACCATGGCTGTCGATCTGGATGATCTCGACCTTCGCATTGTCGGCCTGCTTCTGCGCGACGGGCGCTCTCCGGCGTCCCAGATCGCGGACCAGGTAGGCCTCTCCCGTCCCGCCGTCGCCGACCGCATCGAAAAGCTCGAGCGCCTCGGCGTCATCAGGGGCACGACCGTCGTCGTCGATCCGACGGCGCTGGGCCGGCAGATCACCGCATTCGTCGCTGCGCGCGGATCTGTACATCTCGCGCCAAAGGCGCTGAAGATGTTCCGCGACATCGTCGAGGGGGACGAAGTGCTGGAGATGCACACCGTCGCCGGCGACGATTGCTACCTGCTCAAGGTCCGCACCGATTCCATCCCTTCGCTCAACACGCTGGTCGCCAGACTGAAAGAGCCGCCGCTGTCGCTCAGCACGCGAACCACGATCGTGATGCAGACGCATTGCGAGAAAGTCGGCGGCATCGTTCTCGGGGAGGCACTTTGAAGAACGAAAAACTGCTCGCCTACGCGGCGTTCGGCATCGTCTGCCTCGTTTGGGGCACGACGTATCTCGCCATCCGCATCGCCGTCACCACCGTTCCGCCGATGATGCTCACCGGCACGCGTTACACCATCGCCGGATTGATCATGCTCGCGGTGCTGAAGCTTCGCGGCGAGAAACTGCCGCGCGACCGGCGCACGCTGATCGAGCTGGCGATCGTCGGCACGCTGCTCGTCGCGGGCGGCAATCTCTCGGTCATCTGGGCCGAACAGTACGTGCCGAGCGGCATGGCCGCGCTCCTCGTCGCGACCGCACCGTTCTGGGCCGCGATCCTCGAAGCGGTGCGCAAGAACGGCGAACAGATCGGACTGCGCCGCGGCACCGGCATGCTGGTCGGATTTCTCGGCGTCGTGCTGCTCGTCGCGCCGGGCGCGGTGACCGGCAATTACTCGACGAAGTTCCTCCTCGGCGCATTCGCGATTCAGGTCGGCTCGTTCTGCTGGCAGTACGGCATGGTGCGCGGGAAGCACAACGTGCACGGCATCACGCCGATGCAATCGGCGACGGTGCAGATGCTCGCCGGCGGCGTGCTGGTGCTGGTGGTGGGACTCGCGATCGGCGAAGGCAAGAACTACGTCTTCACGACGCAGACGTTCGCCGCGACCGCGTACCTCACGCTCTTCGGCTCGGTGATCGCGTACAGCGCATTCATCTACGCGCTCGCGCACATGAAGGCGACGAATCTCTCGCTCTACGCCTACGTCAATCCGGCAGTCGCCGTCGTTCTCGGATGGCTGATCCTCGACGAGAAGCTGACGTCGATGTCAATCGTGGCCATGGCGGTGATTCTCGGCGGCGTCGCGATCGTGCAGACCGCACGCGGCGAGTCGAAGCCCGCCGCGCCGGTCGCGCAAGAGCAGCAGCGCGCAGCGTAGTGTAGGACAACCTCTCAGGTTGTCCCGGGTGTAGGACAACCTCTCAGGTTGTCCCGGGACAAGCTGAGAGCTTGTCCTACACCTACGTCCTATCGATGCGGCACGCGAAGCAGCCGTACGTCGGGAAGCGCGCGTGCACGAACGCGACTTCCGGCGATGCGAGGTACTTCGCCAGCGTCGCGTCGTAGTCCTCCGGCGTGAGCATCACCGCGTCGAGGATCGACTCGTCCGATGAATACGCGCGCAGCACGAAGCGCTCCCTGAGGTAGCCCTGCGTGGTCGGGAACGCGTCGCGATCGGTCGACTCGTCGCTCGCATTCGCCAGAAGGAACACCGGTCCGAACTCCTTGTACGGACCGCTCTGCGTGAACGGCGAGAACGACGCGAGGATCAGCTCTTCGCCCGGTTGCGCGCGACGGAGCACGTCGCGGCACGGCTCGCCGCCTTTCGCGATCAGGCGGCGGACCGGCTGTCCCTGATCGTCGACGCCGAGGGTGCGGACGCGGTGGAGAAAGTCAGCGGGAAGAGGCGCGATGTTGATTTGCATGCACCCAGTTTCGGTCGCCGCGCGAAGTGCGGCTATCCGGAAGTTGCGGTCAAACGCGGAAGCCCTTCAGCAGCATCTCCGTGCCGATCGCACTCGTCACCAGTCGCTCGCGCTTGTCGTTCCGCAGCTTGGCCGTCCAGTCGGTGAAGCCGCCGTCGCCCAACGGCAACTCATCGACCCAAACCTTGAACGCGACGCGCTGGTAGTACGACGTTTTCACCAGCCGCTCTTCATCGCGATCGACCACCACCTCGGGGCCGAGCATCGCGCGCAGCTCGTCGAAATTCTCCGCGGCGAGCGTCACCCGCAGCTGCGCGCGGCGGAACTCCGGCGGCAGTGTGGAGAAAAGATGCAGCTGAACGCGGATGTGCTCGACGACGCTGCGCATCGCGAACGCATCGCCGCGTCCCGCGCTGCACAGACTGAGGATGCGGAAGTGCTGCGTGTGGAACGTCTCGCGCACGCGTTGCGCGCGCACGAGGCGTTGCGAGGTGACGAGGTGCACTTCGTCGCGCGTGTCGCGGAGACGTGCGCACATCAGCGCCATCACGTCGGTCGCATCGGCGAGCACTTCCTGTCCGCGGATCGTCGCCATCACGTTGTGCGGATGCACGGGACCGAGCGTCGACACCGTGCCGTGCGGCGCGAGCGGCGAGAGCTCGACAGCTTCGAAGTGCGGCGGCATCTGTCCGAGGAGGTGCGCGTCGAGCTTCATGAACGCGAGTTGATCGACTGTCGACGGCGTGACGAACGCGTCCGACTCGAATCGGCGGCGGATGTCGTGCACGGAGAGCTTGCGCGCGCGGCGTGTGAAGAGCTCGAGCAGGAGCGAGGTCAGTTCACTCGATGAAAGCGATTCGAGCGCGGCCATCGCGGACGCGCCGATCTTGTCGGCCGGACGTTCCCACGGTTGCCTCGTCATCCCGAGCGTAGTCGAGGGACCTGCGCGGGGGGCCCTCGACTACGCTCGGGATGACGTCAACCGTCCCGCTTACATTTCTCGATGATCTCGCGGATCTTCGAATCCGCGCCTTCGATCGGCAGCTGGCACGTGCCGGCGCCGCGATGGCCGCCGCCGCCGTAGCGATCCATCAGCTTGCCGACATCGGTATTCGACGTGCGGTTGAAGATCGAATGACCGACGGCGCAGACGACGAACTCGCCCCTCTTGCCGTCGAAGATGCGCACCTGGATGTTCTGCTCGGGAAACATCGTGTAGATCAGGAATCGATTGCCGGTCGGCATCTCGCCGATGTCGCGCAGGTCGGTGATGATCACGTTGCCGTCGACGCGCGAATGCTTCTGATTGATGCGCCGGAACTCTTCGACGCCTTCGAAGTAGCGATCGACGCGCTCTTTTACGTCCGGCTCGTTGAGGATCTCGGCGACCGATTTCGACGGAATCCACTCCACCATCTTCATCATCAGGTCGCGATTGCTGATGCGGTAATTGCGGTAGTACGCCAGTCCGGTGCGCGGGTCCATCACGTACGACAGCAGGATCCATCCGCTCGGGCTGACCACATCTTCGCGCGAGAGATTCGCGGAGTCCGATTTGTCCACTACCGTGAGCAGCTCGTCGTATTTGCCGAACTTCGCGCTGTCGCCTTTCTCCTGGTAATAGTTGTAGACGACGCGCGCGGCCGACGGCGCGACTTCGAAGCGGCCGGCGTACGACACGCCATCCATGTCGTTGCGCACCGCTTCGCTCGAGTGGTGATCGAACCAGAGTCCGACGCCCGGCACGTACGGCAGATTGGTCAGGATGTCGTTCGCGCCGACCGCGATCTTGCCGTCCTGTACATCTTTCGGATGGACGAACTCGATCGGATCGATGTCCATGACTTCTTTTAAAAGAACCGCACAGACGAGGCCGTCGAAATCGGACCGCGTGATCAAACGCATCGTGATACTCCTGTGAAGATTTCTCGCGATTCTAACGCAGCCATGTCCCGCGTTCTTGTGATCACTGTCGCAGTCGTCGCGATCGCATTCGTTGTGAACGTCACCTCGCAACCGGCACCGCTCGCATCGCGCATCGGATCGTCGCCGGTGGTGGTCGAGCTCTTCACCTCGCAGGGTTGTTCTTCCTGTCCTCCCGCCGACGAGCTCCTCGGGCGCATCGCGCGCGACGCCTCGCTCCGCGGCCGCGTGATCCCGCTCGCCTTTCACGTCGACTACTGGAATCACCTCGGCTGGCGCGATCCGTTTTCATCTGCCGAGTGGTCGCAACGGCAGTCGGATTACGTGCGCGCGCTCGGCATCAGCGGCGCGTACACGCCGCAGGCCGTCGTCGATGGACGACGCGAATTCATCGGCTCGGATGAACGGCGGCTCTTCGGCGCGATCGAAGAAGCGTCGAAGCGCGCTGCGAATGCATCGCTGTCGATCGAGGCGGACGTTGCGCACATCAACGCGCCGCGGGAGCTCGAGCTGATCGCGCTGACGGTCGGCGACGCGCAGACGACGAACGTCGCGCGCGGCGAGAACGGCGGACGCACGCTGACGAATTACGCGATCGTGCAGAAGCTGACGCGCGTCGGCAACGTGCGCGGGAAAGCGGATCGCGCGCTGCCGGCGGGAACGAATGTCGTGCTGCTGCAGGACGGGAAGACGATGGAGATCTGGAGCGCGGCCGTCCCGGCCGCAGTCGGCGGGCGTCTCGCCCGCTGACCGTGATCCGGCGGGACGCCGGCTCACTGCGGGCGAGGACGCCCGCGCTCCATTTCCTGCACGAACTCGTCGATCGTGACCGGCCGCTGCAGCGCGGATGCGAGCACGCGATTCGCGGCTTCCGCATCGATCGCGACCGCTGCATTCGCCTGCTGAATCGCCAGCGCGTTCTGTCCGGCGGTTGCGTAGACCAGCGCGAGGTACACATGCGGCTCGGCGGATGTGGGCCGCTCCTTCGCCGCCGCTTCGAACTGCGCGGCGGCGCCGGCGTTGTCGTTCATGCGCGACAGCAGTGCGCCGAGGTTCATGCGTGCGTCGTACTGGTGCGGATCGAGTCGGAGCGCTTCGTCGTATTCGGCGAGCGCCTCCCGATCGCGTCCCGCACGCGCGAATGCCGCGGCGCGATTGTTGTGCTCCGCCGCCGCGCCGCCCGCCTCCGCGAGTCCGTTCACCGCGATCTCATCATCCGGCTTCAGCGCGAGCGCGGCGCGGAACGTCTCCGCCGCTTCGGCATGGCGGTTCTCCTTGTTGTACTCGAGCCCGAGCATGTCCATGGCAATGCGATTGCGCTCGCTGTTCGCGATCGAGTGCTGGAACAGCGTCTCCGCGTTTTTCCAGTAGCCCACCTGCATGAACGACAGCGGTACGAGCACCACTAACGGCACGGCCGCGATCCACGGCTTCTTCGCGAAGAGCCAGACGATCGCGAACGTGAGTCCGACCTGCGGCAGGTATGTGTAGCGATCCGCCATCGACGCCGATCCGAGCTGGATGAAGCCGATCACCGGCACCATCATGCCGAGGTACCAGAGCCAGCCGGTGAGGAGATAGCGATGGCGTTTGCGCATCGACCACGCGACGAGCGTGATCGCGATCAGCAGCACGAGCGCGAGAAAAACCTTCGACGGTGCAATCACCAGCCGCAACGGATACGGCACGACGAGATCGACCGGCCAGAGCATCTTGCCGATGTACGCGACGTACGAGAGCACCGCATTCGCCATGCTCGCCAGCCGAGACACGTGCTGCTCGCTCGCGATCGCGTTGATGCTGCGCTGCGTGAGGAACATCGTCGCGATGCCGGGGACCAGCACGACAAAAAACGGGATTTTTTCCTTGATGTGCAGGCCGCGCTGCAGCGGCCAGTAATCGATCAGCAGCAGGACGAACGGCAGCGTGACGATCATCCCTTTCGCGGTCAGTCCGATCGCGAACATCGCCACCGAGGCGATGTAGTAGCCGCGGTCTTTCGATTCCGTCCAGCGCGCGTAAAACCAGATGGCGAGAAAAAAGAAGAGCGCGCAGAGCACGTCTTTGCGCTCCGCGACCCACGCCACGGATTCAACGCGCAGCGGATGCAGGGCGAAGATCGCAGCGGCGATCGCGCTCGGCCAGAGCTGCTTCGTCGTACGGCGGAGGAAGAAGAACAACAGCAGCGATGACGCGATGTGCAGCAGCACGTTCGCGTAGATCATCGGCGGCGCGCTGATGCCGAAGACGCTGATGTCGATGAGGTACGTGATCCACGTCAGCGGATGCCAGTTCGGCTTGAACGTGGTGAACGCGAAGTGCAGCGCGTCGGACGTGAAGCCGTGCTGCACGTGCGGATTCGCGGTGATGTACTGGTCGTCGTCGTAGTTGAGGAAGGTGTGCGTGGCGGCCTGCGCGTAGATGATCGCGATCAGGACGACGAGCGCTGCGCAGACCCAGATTTCAATGCCCTTGCGAGGCGAGGAACTTTTGGTAGTCATCGATATTCGTCGGACTCGGCGCGAGGTGCATCGCGTTGGTGAGCTGCGCGTTGGCCTGATCGTGGTCGATCTCCGCCGCCGCCCTCACCTCGGACAACGCGAGGTCGGAGTGATTCTCCGAAGCGTACACGAGCGCGATGTAGACATGCGGCTCGGGTGATGTCGGACGACTCGCCGCCGCCGCGCGGAACTGCTCGATCGCGTCATTAAATCGATTGCGGCGGCTGAGGATTGCACCGAGGTTCATGCGCGCGTCGTACATGCCGGGATCGATGCGCAGCGCTTCTTCGTATTGTGCGATCGCCGCGTCGTCGCTGCCCGCGCGGGCGAGCATCGCGGCGTAATCGTTGTGACGATCGGCGAGCTCGGGATGTTCCTTCACCGCACCGGCGTACGCGGCGAGCGCCGCGGGCAGATTGCCGCGCGCGCTTTCGAGCAATGCGCGCGTCGTGATGTCGTCACGGGCCCGCAGCGCGCGTTCGAGCAGCGGCACCGCCTCCGCGGGTTTGCCGGTGGCGAGCTTCAGGCGTCCGTAATCGCGCAGCGCTTCTTCGCTGTTCGGATCGATCTGAATCGCGGCCTCGAGCTCTTTCGCCGCGGCCTGCGCGTCGCCGACGCCGTTGTATGCCTCCCCGAGGAGCATGTGCGCGACGTCGTTGTTCTTCGTGACGGCGATCGCGTGTGTGTAGAGCGTGATGCTGTTCTCCCACACGCGCGTTTGCTGGAAGGTGAGGAAGGCGAAGAGGGCGAGGATCGCGCAGGTCAGCGCCCGGAGGGTGTACGACAACCTCTCAGGTTGTCGGGACAAGCTGAGAGCTTGTCCTACACCATCTACGAGAAACACGACGGCGATGAAGATTCCGATGCTCGGGATGTACGTGTAGCGATCGGCCATCGACTGGCGGCCGACCTGGATGATGCCGATCACCGGTACGAGCGTACCGAGGTACCAGAGCCAGCCGGTCGTGGCGAAACGCGCGCGCAGTGCGGCGATGGTGATGACGATCAGCAGAATCACCGCGACGACCGCGAGCGCGCCCGGCGGACGGTATGGATAGATGATCGCCAGATTCGACGGCCACACGAGCATCAGCAGGTACGAGATGTACGACTGCGCTGCGTTCGCGAGCCGCTGCGCGAGCGGAATGGCAACCGCGATTCCTTTCGATTGCGCGTTGAGCGTGAGGATGATCGCGGGGATCACCATCACGAACAGCGGGATCTTTTCCTTGATGCGGAACCAGCGGTTCAGCGGCCATCGATCGAGCAGCAGCAGCACGAATGGCAGCGTGACGACCATCGGCTTCGCCATCAATGCGAGGGCGAAAACGATGCACATCGCGATGTAGCGCTCTTCGACATAGAACCAGATCGTGCCGAGGAAGAGGAGCGTGCTGAGGACGTCTTTGCGCTCGCTGATCCAGGCGACCGATTCGACGTGCGCGGGATGCAGCGCGAACAGCGCGGCGACCGCGGCGCTCGGCCACGTGCGGCCGGTCATCTTGCGCAGGAGAAAGAGCAGGAGGACCGAGCTGAGCGCGTGGAACAGCACGTTCATCATCGCCATGCGGCCGGCGTCGGCGCCGAACAGCGTGACGTCGAGCATGTGCGAGATCCACGTCAGCGGATGCCAGTTGTAAGCGTGGTAGGTCGTGAACGCCCAGGCGATGTTGGCCGAGGTGAGCCCGGTGCGGACGTGGCCGTTTTGCGAGACGTAGAGCGGATCGTCGAAGGAGACGAAGTCGTCGCGCAGCACGTGCGAGTAGGCGACGAGCGTTGCAAGAAAGATCGCCGCAGCGAGGATGTAAACGTGTGGCGCCGCCGACCCGGCGGCGGTCCCCGCGGCGGTCCCCGGGGCGGGCCCCGACGAGATCGCCGGCGAGGTCGCCGGCGCCACACGTGCTTTCTTTTCCCGTGATCGTTTGCCCACGCGGGGCGGATTTTACGCCGCCGGGCGCATCACCACCTTGATGCATTCGTCCTGCTTGTCGCGGAACGTCTGATACATCGCCGGTGCGTCGTCGAGCGTCACGCGATGCGTGATGATGAACGATGGATCGAGTTCCTCGCGCTCGATCCGCTTCAGCAGCGAGCGTGTGTAGTTCTGCACGTGCGTCTGTCCCATCCGCAACGTCAGGCCTTTGCCGAACGCGCTGCCGAACGGCACTTTGTCGATGAAGCCCGCGTAGACGCCGGGGATCGACACCGTCCCGCCTTTGCGGCAGCAGTGCAGGACCTGGCGCAGCACGTGTGCGCGATCGAGCTCGAGCCGCATCGCCTGCTTCACCCGGTCGTACCACGCATCGATCGTCGTGCCGTGCGCTTCCATGCCCACCGCATCGATGCACGCATCGGGACCGCGTCCGCCGGTCATCTCCTTCAGCGTTTCGTACACATCGTCGACTTCGCTGTAGTCGAGGATCTCCGCCTTGCTGTGGAATTGCGCCAGACGCAAACGCTCGGGGAAGCGATCGATGGCGATCACGCGCTCCGCGCCGAGAAGGCGCGCGCTGGCGATGGCGAACTGTCCGACCGGACCGCAGCCCCACACCGCGACCACGTCACCCGGCTTGATGTTGCACTGCTCCGCGGCCTGGTAGCCGGTCGGGAGGACGTCGGTCAGGAAGAGCACTTTCTCATCCGGGATGTTGTCCGGAATCTTCAGCGGACTGACATCGGCGAACGGCACGCGCACGTACTCCGCCTGTCCGCCCGCGTAGCCGCCGTACAGATGCGAGTAGCCGTACAACGCGGCGCCGCCGAAGCCCTGCATCGTCTCGAGCATCCACGCATTCGGATTCGAGTTGTCGCAGAGCGACCACTGGCCGTTCTTGCAGAAGAAGCAGTTGCCGCAGCAGATCGGGAACGGGACGATCACGCGATCGCCTACGCGCAGGTTGCGCACGTCGCTCCCCACTTCCACCACCTCGCCCATGAACTCGTGGCCGAGGATGTCGCCGCGCATCATCGTCGGGACGTAGCCGTCGTAGAGGTGCAGATCGGAGCCGCAGATCGCGGTGAGCGTCACGCGGACGATCGCATCGTGCGGATTGAGAATCGTCGGATCGGGCGTGTCGACCACGCGCACTTCGCCCTTGCCCCACCAGCAGACTGCTTTCATGACGCCATCCTTCCCCACGGCTGTCCCGCGGTCGTCGCGACTTCACCCGTTTCGAGCAGCTGTTTCAGCCGGCGAAGGTCTTCGCGCACCGTGGAATTCGGCTCCTCGCTGAAGAGCTTCGCGATCGCCGCGCCGAGCGCGCCGCCGGGCGGGTCGTAGCGCAGCACGACTTTCACCACCGTGCCGCGACCGCCGGTCGCCGGCGTGAAGTGCACCGAGCCGGCGTTCTGCACCGTCGAGCCGTCGACGGAGCGCCATCCGATCAGCTCGTTCGGCACTTCATTGATGATCTCCGCGTCCCACTCCGCTTTCAGGCCCGCCGGACCTTTCGCCACCCAGTGCGAAAGAGTGCCGCCGAGGATGTCGACGCGCTCGAGGTGCTGCATGAAGCGCGGGAGATTTTCGAAGTCGCGCCAGAACGTGTAGAGCTGTTCGGGCGATGCGTTGACGGTGACCGACCGCTCGACGCGAATGCCGCGGCCATACGGGACGCTGACGTGATCGTCGTCGCCGGCGGTGTGGTCGTTCATCGTCAGGCCACGCCAGACGAGGCCGCTGCCGATGCCGGCGATGGCGAGTCCGCCGAGCGAGCGGCGTTTCAGACCGAATGCGGCGAGCGCCGTTCCGGTGATGACGGAAAGCCACTTGATGTGCATTTGCATGAGACGCAAAAAGAGCACGAGGCGTGCCCGGAGTGCGGCGGCCATGCCGCCGCTGCTTTTCGCCAGGGCGGCCATGCCGCCCGCCCGTCGCGCGGCATGGCCGCGCGTCAAAACAGCAGCGGCGGCATGGCCGCCGCACTCCGTGGTCTAATCGGCCGATGTCGGCGATTGCACCTCCTCCCGTCCGCCCCGTCACGCTTTCCGAGATCCGTGCCGCGCGCGAACGGATTCGCAACGTTGCGGTCCGCACGCCGCTCATCCGTTTCCTGCACGGCACCGACGCGCCGGAGATCTGGCTGAAGCTCGAGAACCTGCAGCCGATCAACGCGTTCAAGATCCGCGGCGCGGCGAATGCGGTCGCGATGCTGTCCGATGAAGCGCGCGCGAGAGGTGTGTGGACCATCAGCGCCGGCAACGCCGGACAAGGCGTCGCGTACGCAGCGCGCGCGGCGGGCATTCCGTGCACGGTCGTCGTGATCGAGACCGCCCCCGAAACGAAAATTGACCGCATGCGAGCCCTCGGCGCGACGCTCGTCCGTGCGCCGTTCGATGCATGCTGGAACGCGATGGAAGCGCGCGAGTTCCGCGGCGTCGAAGGGACGTTCGTGCATCCGTTCGACGATCAGGATTTCGTCACCGGCAACGCAACGCTCGGCCTGGAGATCATGGAAGACCTGCCGAACGTGCGGGCCGTGATCACCGCGATCGGCGGCGGCGGATTGATCTCCGGCGTCGGCAGCGCCGTGCGCGCGGTCGCGCCCGATGTTCGCATCTTCGGCGCGGAGCCGGAGACCGCAGCGCCCGGCGCGGTGTCGTTCGCGGCAGGCGAGCCGCGCAAGTTCGACAGCTGGCAGGCGACGTTCGTCGATGGCGCCGGCGGCAAGAGCATCTTCCCGCGCATGTGGGAGCGGATGCATGGCGTGGTCGACGGCTCGATCGTGGTCACGCTCGACGAAGTGAAGCGCGCGATGCGGCTCGTGGCGGAGAAAGTGCGCGTGATCGCGGAAGGTGCGGGCGCGCTCGGCGTCGCCGCGGCGCTGTCGGGAAAAGCCGGCGACGGACCGATCGTCGCCGTCGTGTCCGGCGGCAACATCGACCTCAAGAAGTTTTCCGAGTTGATCCTTTCCGTCGATCTTTCTTGAAGTTGTGCCGCGCCTCGGCTTCTTCGATGGAGTGCGAGACTTTCACGTCGCTCTCGCGCTTCGACATCTCCGCGAGCCGTTGATAGTGGATGTGCAGCACCTTCAATTCATCCTCGGATAGGTCCTCGACCGAGATCAGACGGTTGCTCGCTCCCTCCAGCCCCGCCACGAGCTCGTTCAGCTTCAACTGAATCGCGAGCGCGTCCTTGTTCTGCGAGCGCTGGATCAGGAAGACCATCAGGAACGTGACGATGGTCGTGCCGGTGTTGATCACCAGCTGCCAGGTGTCGGAGAAGTGGAAAAACGGGCCGGTGATCAGCCAGAGGACGATGGTGCCGGCGGCGAAGAGGAAGCCGGTCGTCGAGCCGGCCCAGTCAGTCACGCGCGTCGCGAGCCGCGCCCACCCACCCGCATCGCGGACACGTCGGTCTCTCATGCAAGATTACGGGTTCAACCGTAATGCCAGGATGGAGCGCGGACATCCTGTCCGCAGTCGCCGGACGTCCCGTCCGGCGACTCAACCGTGCCCGGGCGGGACGCCCGCGCACTGCGGGCAGGGATGCCCGCGCTCCGCTACTTCATCGTGACTACCGGCGGCGCGCTGCCGGGCGGCACGGGCCAGTCGCGGCGGCTGATCATCTGCGCGAGCGGCGTCTCGATCACCGGGATCGGAATCCCGGCCACCATCACCTTCTGCGCGGTCACGTGTGGCTTGTCGATCTTCGCCGCGGTCCGCACCTCGATCGCTTTCGGATCGGCGACGGCAATCCCGCCATCCTTCTTCACGATCACTCCGGGGATGAGCACATCCGCATTTCCGGGGACATTCGTCAGCACGAGCTTCGCCTGCGGGATCGTCGGCGTGCTGAGCTCGATCGTGACCGTGCCGGGCGGCACGTCGAGCAGGATGAACGAGCCGTTCTCCGCGAGTCCGCCCGAGATGTACGGCGCGCCTTCGACCCAGATGTTCATCGACTGGAACAGCGCGATCTTCCGCGCCGCCTCCGTCTCGACCGTCCGGAACGGCGCGTTGTCGCCGCCGCCGCTTCCTTCGACATCGAGAACCCAGCCGCGGACGCTCACCGGTTCCTTGCTCACCACGGGGCCTTTCGGCTTCTCGCCGCACGCGGCGAGCATCAATGGAATGAGGAAGATGGCGAGGCGACGCATCACCTCCGAGTATAGCGGCATGCGATAATCCGCCTGCCTTCAATGAAGCGATTCATTCTCCTCACATCCCTCGCCCTTCTCGCCGCAGCCTCGATCGTACTCGGTCAAGCAACGGTCCAATCGACGACGCCGGCCACGCTGCGCACGCAGAGCGGCGATCGCCAGATCGCGATCGCGCATCAGAACGGTCAGACGTACTTTTCGGCCGAGGATGTCGTGGCCGGGTTGGGCGGAAGCGTGGCGGCGGACGCGCACGGATATCGCGTCACCATCAACAACAACGTCGCCGCGTTCGGACCCGACAGCCGCTTCGGCGTCGTGCGCGACGACCTGATCGAGATGCCGGCCGCGCCGGTGGTCATCGACAACCATCCGTTCGTCACCATCCAGTTTTTCCAGGGCTTCCTCGCCAAGACCGCCGACCTCGACGTGGTGTGGGACGAGCGCGCGAAGCTGATGCAGATCCGTCCGCTGCAGCACACCGTCGTCGGCGTGCAGGTCTCCGTGGCGAACGTGCAGGGCATTTCGAAAATCGTCTTCACGCTGAGCCAGAGCTCCGGCTACGCGATCGTGAAGGAGCAGGGCGGCTACACGATCCGTTTCGCCGCGCAGATCCGTCCGCCGTTCAACGAACAGGCGTACGAAGATCCGAATGTCGCGAAGATCACGTTCAGCGGGACCGACGCGCGCATTCAGCTGACCAGTCCCGATGTCGCCGGCGATGCGTACAAGCTCGACAATCCTTATCGCGTCGTGCTCGACGTGCGCAAAGTCGCGCCGAGTCCGAACGCACCGGTGCTGCCGCAGTCGAACAAGCCGGTCGAGCAGCCCGGCATCCACACCATCGTCATCGATCCCGGGCACGGCGGCAAAGACATCGGTGCGAGTGGTCCCGGCGGCCTGCTCGAAAAAGATGCGACGCTCGCGATCGCGAACAAGCTCGCGGCATCGCTCGCGACGAAGCTCGGTGCGCGCGTGATCCTGACGCGTGAGGACGACAGCGTCGTGTCGCTCGATCAGCGCACGGGCGTCGCGAATCAGTACAAGGCGGACCTCTTTCTCTCGGTCCACATGAACGCGGCGCCGGTGAAAGGCGCGCATGGCTCCGAGGTGTATTTCCTGTCGCTGGAAGCATCGGACGAGCTGGCGAAGAAGGCGGCGGAATCGGAGAACGCGTCGTCGTCCGGCCACACGCCGAGCACGCAGGGCGATCTGAAATTGATCCTGTGGGACCTCGCCCAGCAGGAGTACCTCGCGGAATCGAGCCGCTTCGCGCAGTCGATCCAGGAGGAGATGAACGCGCTCGCCGGGATTCAGAATCGCGGCGTGAAGCAGGCGCCGTTCAAGGTGCTGGTCGGCGCGACGATGCCGGCCGCGCTGGTCGAAGTCGCGTTCATCTCGAATCCGGATGAAGAAGCCAAAATCAAGAATGAGCAGTTCCAGAACACGGTGGTCGATGCATTGACGCGCGCGGTGCAGCGATACAAGACCGATTACGAGACGCGGATCGGGATCGCGCAACCTGCGCCGCCGGCTCCCGCTGCGCCTCCGGCGACCACCACGACTACCACGACGGCGAGGACGGGAACGTAGTGCGTCGCGTGGCGATCGCGCTTGCGCTTCTCGCAATTGCGGGCGGTTGTCGCGAGAAGAAAGCGAATCCGAACAATCCGAACGAGGCGAACAAAGTCGAGGTGCGCGCCGTGCGCGTCTACTTCGAATCTCCGAACATGCTGCTCATCGCGGAGCCGCGCAACCTGCCGTTGCCGGAGAATCCCGCGGCCGCGATTCCGGCCGTGCTGCGCGAGTTGACGAAGGGTCCGTCAAACGCGAATCTCGCGCGGCTCCTGCCGGCTGACACAGTCGTCCGCGCCGCCTACATGCTTCCCGACGGCACCGCCTTCGTCGACCTCGGCGGCCCGACGCTCACCGCGGGTTGGGGAACCGGCACGCACGAAGAGCTGATGGCGGTCTATTCGCTCGTACAAACGGTGACCGCGAACTTCGCCGAGGCGAAGCGGGTGCGGGTGCTGGTGAACGGGGAGCCGGCGGAGACTCTTGGCGGGCACATCTGGCTGGGCAAATCGTTGCAGCCGATGCCTTTGCTGGTCGAGCCCGGTTCGCGATAAAAGCCGACCAGACGGTCGGTATGGACCGAACGCTCGTTTTGTTCTAGAGTGTCCTAGTTTCCAAATGCGACGGCTATCGCCTGAGCAGTCAATGGCTTGTCACGATGCTGTTACATTGAGAAATTTTTCACAATCTGCGTTATACTTCGTTCGTACTAAAGATAAAGGCATACTGGATAGGGCAGGCGTGCCGCTTTCTGTTGTAACACCCTGCCTCAGTCGCAACCTCTTGAACTCTTCTTTGAACCTTACCGAAGTCAAGCTCACCCCCGAGCAGTACGCATCGCCCGATCCAGTAGATACCCACGACCCCGCCCGGACCCGGGCGGGGTCGTTTTTTTTGGTAAACGGTTTCAGACGAGGGCGCTCAGCGCCTGTTCCACCAGCAGCCGTGCATCGGCGTTGACGCCGAGCCACCGGATCGCGGCAAGCATTCCGTCTGCAGCAGCGAGGATCTTTTCGCGTCCCGCTTTCCCGCGCAGCGCTTCCAATTCTTCGCTGTCCGCCGCAGCCTCGGCCAGCATCTCGCCGGCGAGCGCGATCGCGCTCTTCACGTCATCGGCGCCGGCGATCAGCGCCGCCGCAGTGAGCAGCGCGACGGTCTCATTCTGCGCCGCGAAACGATTCAGCGCAGCGACGATCGCGCGCCGCAGCTCGTGATCGATCACCACGTTTCCGCTGACGAGGATCTGCTGGCAACGAGAGCGGATCGTCGGCAAGAGCAGGTCGTACGAGCGCGTCAGCAGCACAAAGAATGTGTCGCGTGCCGGCTCCTCGAGCGTCTTGAGCATCGCGTTCGAGCCGCCGACGCTGAGCGCATCCGCGGGATCGATGATGAAGACTTTGCCGCGTCCTTCGTACGGCCGCATCGCCGCGGCAGTCACGAGCTCGCGCACCTGCTCGACGGAGATCAGCTTGCGGTCGCCGCCGACCTCGATGAAGTGCACGTCGGGATGCAGCCGCTGTTCGATGCGGCGGCACGCGGTGCAGTTGTCGCCTGTCGTGCCGTTGAGACATTGGATTGTTTTCGCGATGCGGATCGCGGTCTCGCGCAACGCGCTCGGCGCAGGCCCGTGCAGCACGATGGCGTGATGCAGCTCGCCGCGTTGGGCGGTGCCGAGGACGAGCTCCGCGGAGCTCATGGGAACGCCTCGTCGACGCGCTTGCTCACGTCATCGAGCGATCCGTTCGCATCGATGACGACGAATCGATCGGGCTCCGATTTCGCGAGCGACAAATAGCCTTCGCGCACGCGCCGATAGAAGCGCAGGTCCTCCGCTTCGAAGCGCAATTCATCGCCGCCGCGACCGCGCGCGCGGCGCAGCCCGGTCTCTTCATCGATGTCGAACAGCAGGGTTTTGTAGGGGCGCAGCGAGCCGGTCGCCCAGTCGTTCAGGGCGCGCAGGCGATCGAGATCGAGCAGGCGTCCGAAGCCCTGGTAGGCGAGCGTCGCATCGGTGAAGCGATCGCAGAGCACGACGTGTCCGGCATCGAGTGCCGGCTTGATGACCTCGACGACGTGCTGGTGCCGCGACGCCGCGAACAGAAACACCTCGGCCAGCGGATCGAGTTTCGAGCCGGCATCGAGGAGAATGGAGCGGATGCGATCGGCGGTCGGCGTTCCGCCCGGTTCCTTGGTGATCACCGGATCGCGAAAACGCTCCGCGACGCGCCGCAACTGCGTCGTCTTGCCGGAGCCGTCGATCCCTTCGAAGGTGATGAACATGCGCGCGCGATGCTACACGTTTCTGCTTTTGCTGTTGATCGCGGCGCCGCTCTGCGCGGCAGCGGAGCGATACATCATTCCGATCTGGGGCATGGACGTTCACGGAGCGAGCGGCACATACACCGGCGCGATCGCCATGACAAACCTGGGCGACGCCGACGCGACGGTCAAGGTGACGAAGATTGTTGCGATCGCCAGTCATCCATGCGCATTCGGTCCATGCGCATTCGAGCAGTGGGCCGTGCCGCCACATCTCACGCGCGTCATCAGCGATCAAGGCGCGACGGTGATCTTCGGCGGCCGCGTGCTGGATTTCGGCGCTGTCGAGATCGAATCGGATCGGCCGATCGAAGTGGCGAGCGAGATCTTCAAAGGTACATGGGGTCATCCGCTCAGCTGGCAATCGGTTGAAGTCGCGCGCGACTGGATCACGGGGCCGTCGATGATTCCGCGCGGGATTCCGTTCGACGCCGCATTCCGGCTCTACCTGATCAATCCGAACGATTTTGCGATCCGGTTCGACTATCACTCCGATTATGGAAAAACCGGCACTGCAACCGTTGCTGCGAATTCGATCGCCGTCATCGAGCTGACGTCATTTCTCGGCGCAGGCGGCGGCGCGGAGGTGCCGACCGGCACCGCCTTTCCGCTCTACATCAATGCCGAGTTTCCGTACCTGGCGGCGTCCTTTACGGCATCGGGCGTGGTGTCATCCAACGTCCGCATCGCGCGGCCGCTCACGAAGCCGCGGTAATCAGGCCGTCGATCATAGGCCATACCGGCGCGAATTCGTCGACGATCGTTTGCTTTTGCGACGCACGTCCTGCAGTCTTCGCGACCATTTTTTTCAGCAAGGAAGTTTGTGAAACAAGGTCTAATCAGCTGGTTTGTTGCGGTGTGTTTTGCGGAGATGCTTTATGGTGGCGATGGCTCGATCATTCGAAGCCATAAGCCGGTTTCAGACTCCTATATCGTGGTACTTGCGGACAGCGATTCCAACCCTGGCGGTATCGCATCAGAATTTGGACGTTCGCATGGCATAAAGCCCGTCCACGTCTATGATCTTGATTGACAGCGGCGTTAATCCGATTTCCGATTTTCAGACGCGTATTCGACAGCGCGTTAAGTTCGTTACTGACGCAGCTGGCTATGCCGATCCGAGCGCAGTGAATGATTGCAATGGTTATGGAACCGGCGTGGGGACACTGGCAGCCGGCTACAGATGGGGTGTCGCAAAGTCAGCACAGGTAGTCAGTGTGCGTGTGTTGAATTGCAACAAAGATGGCTGGAACGGCGATCTGATTGCGGGCGTACGGGCGATGTGTCGATGTGCTGGCGCCGGGGCGTTTCGTGTCTACCCTCGACAAGGATGGAAGTATGATGAGCGGATTTGGGACATCATTTGCTGCTCCGCTTGTTTCGGGTGTCGCGGCTATGCATATGGAGCGTTACGGGCTGACCAATAGTCCCGGCAGTATTGAAGGAATCATCAAGGACGCAGGAACCGTCGGTGTGATCACCGGCTTTCTATATGGTGCACCAAACCTTCTCCTGTATAACTCGGTGCCACGCCGCCGGGCGTGTTGCTGACGGAGGCCGGCTTTGAGACACATACTTACACTGGCGCTATTGTCCGTTACGATGACATCGTCGGCCTCGGAGCGCTACATCATTCCGGTTTGGGGCCAGTTCGTTCAGGGCGCCAGCGCAACTTATACAGGCACGATTGTGACTACGAACGTCGGCGACACGCCTGCCACCGTGACCGTCAAGAAGATCATTCCAATCCTCGAGCAGCCTTGTGTCGGATCCTGCACGCTGCTGCAGTGGACGTTGTCCGGGCGCAGCACGCAGGTGATCAGCGATCAGGGGCCGGCGATCTACGGCGACGGGCACGCGCTGGCCCTTGGTGCAGTGGAGATCGAGTCCGACCAGCCGATCGAAGTGGCGAGCGAGATCTTTAGTCAGGACGCAAACAACGCGATCGGATGGCAATCAGTCGAAGTCGGCCGCGACTGGATCACGGGCCCGTCGATGATCGCGCGCGGCATTCCATGGATCGGCACCTTCAGGCTGTACCTGATCAACCCAAACGATTTCGCCATTCGCTTCGAGTACCACTCCGACTACGGCAAACCTGCCGCCACGCTGGTTGCCGCCAATTCGATTGCGGTGATTGACCTCGATTCGAAATTTCTCGGCCCCCTCGTCGGTGCCGAGCACCCGACAGGCAGCGCCTTTCCGATCTACATCAACGCAGAGTTTCCCTATCTCGCCGCAGCAGTCATTAAGTCGCGCGCGGTTTCGCCAGACGTCCGCATCGCGCGGCCGCTCACGAAGCCGCGGTAGCCAGGCCGTCGCGCAAACCGCGCAGGTAGTGCTCGCGCATCAGTGTCTCGAACGTCGTGTTGTTCGCGAGAAAGCGGAAGCGTTCGCCGAGGCGGGCGCGGCGGCGGAGGCGGGCGAGATGTTTTTCGTCGGCGAGCCGGCGCGATGACAGCTCGTGGACGCCGAGGAAGTGTCCGAGCTCGGGATGCTTCTGGTAGAAGATCGCGCCCGATTTGCCTACCGTGTATTGCCGCCGCGCGAACGAATCGATGGTCATCGGGTGGTGGTGGCGGGTCACGGCGCGGGCGTTGTAGTGAATGCGCAGGCCGAGGTGATCGAGACGATAGGCGAGCTCGATGTCCTCCCAGGCGGCGGAGGGAAACGTCGTGTCGAACGGATGATCGGCAAGTAGTTGACGATCGATCGAGATGTTCGACGTGTAGAAGAAGTTGTACGGAACGACGGCGCCGTCTTCGATCAGCTTGTAGCCGAACTGCAGGCCGTAGTCGTTGATGTAGTCCATGAACGCAGTGACGTGCTCGCCGTCCGGCCAGCCGGTGTAGCCGAGGCATGCGACGAGCGGATCGTCGTTCGCATCGCGATGCACGCGCGCGTGCTCCGCGAGAAAGCGCGGCTCCGGCACCGTGTCATCGCCGATGAAGATCACGAATCTGCCGCGCGCGAGCGTGACGCCGTGATTGCGCGCGCGGCCGGGACCGCCGTTCGGTTGCGTGCGAAACGTGATGCCGCTTCGCTGTGACACGACGCGCTCGGTGTCGTCCTTCGAGCCGTCATCGATCACGATCGTCTCGAACTCCGGCGGGTCCTGCTGCGCCTGCAGCGCATCGAGCACGCGCAGCAGCATGTCGAGGCGGTTGTAGGTCGGAATGACGACGGAGAAATACGTCACGCCGACAGGCCTCCGTCGACGCAGAGCACCTGGCCGGTGATTCCACTCGCGTCGTCGCTGAGCAGGAACGCGATCGCCGCCGCGACTTCGTCCGCTTTCACCGAACGCCGCATCGGGATCTGCCGGATCATCTCGCGCTTCACCTCTTCGTCGAGTCCCGCGATCATGTCGGTCTCCACCAGCCCCGGCGCGACGCAGTTCACGCGGATCCCGCTGCGCGCGACCTCGCGTGCGAGCGAGCGGGTCATCGCGATCAAGCCGCCTTTCGCCGCGGAGTAATTCGTCTGTCCGACGACGCCGTGCAAACCTGACAGCGATGCGACGTTCACGATTGCGCCGCGGCGCTTCTGCATCATTGGATGCAGCGCCGCACGCGTGAGCGCGAATGCGCCGCCGAGGTTCGTGGCGATGACCGAGTCCCACTGCTCGTCGGTCATGTTGTACGTGAGCGCGTCGCGGCGGATGCCGGCGTTGTTGACCAGCGCGTCGAGCGAGCCGAAGCGCTTCACCACTTCATCGATGACGTGCTTCGCCGCGTTGCGATCGGCGACGTCCGCTTCGCAGGCAAGGATGCGCTCCGGATCAGAGGCGACGAACTCGCGTGCCGCATCTTTCGACGTGGTGTACGTGAACGCGACGGAGTAGCCGTCCATCAGCAGGCGCATCGCAGTCACGCGGCCGATGCCGCGCGCGCCGCCGGTGATGAGAGCTGCGCGTGTCATCGCCCCTCACCCCTCGCCCCTCTCCCCGCACGCGGGGCGAGGGGGACTTGATGCGTCATGACTCTTCCTCGTATTTGTCTTTCAACGCAGCGACGACCGTCGGATCGGCGAGCGTCGTCACGTCGCCGAGCGCGCGGCCTTCGGCGATATCGCGCAGCAGGCGGCGCATGATTTTTCCGGAGCGCGTCTTCGGAAGATCGACGGTGACGAGAATCTTTTCCGGCTTCGCGATCGCGCCGATTTTCTCCGCGACGTGCGCTTTGAGCTCGTTCTCGAACTGCACCGGATCGTCGATCGCGTGCTGCCGTTCCGATTCCTTCACGATCACGAACGCAGCGATCGCCGTCCCTTTGATGTCGTGCGAAATGCCGACGACCGCAGCCTCGGCGACCGAGTTGTGATCGACGAGCGCCGATTCGACTTCCATCGTGCCGATGCGATGACCTGCGACATTCATGACGTCGTCGACGCGCCCGAGGAGCCAGAAGTACCCGTCTTCATCGCGCTTCGCGCCGTCGCCGGTGAAGTAGATGCCGTCCCACTTCGACCAGTACTGCGTCACGTAACGATCGGGATCGCCCCAGATGCCGCGCAGCATCGACGGCCACGGTGATGTGACCGCGAGATAGCCGCCGCCGACTTCGACCGGATTCCCTTTTTCATCGAGGATCTGCGCGTCGATGCCGGGGAACGGCTTCGTCGCGGAGCCGGGCTTCGTCGGCACGATACCGGGCAGCGGCGTGATGAGGATCGAGCCGGTTTCGGTCTGCCACCATGTGTCGACGATCGGGCAACGCTCGCCGCCGATGTTGCGGTGGTACCACATCCACGCCTCGGGGTTGATCGGCTCGCCGACCGATCCGAGGAGGCGCAGCGATGACATGTCGTGAGCTTTCGGCAGCTCTTCGCCCCACTTCATGAACGCGCGGATCGCCGTCGGCGCGGTGTAAAAAATCGTGACCTTGTGCCGCTCGATGATGTCCCAGAAGCGGTCCTTCTTCGGCCAGTCGGGCGCGCCTTCGTAAATCATCACCGTCGCGCCGCACGCGAGCGGACCGTAGACGACGTACGAATGTCCGGTGACCCAGCCGATGTCCGCGGTGCACCAGTAAACGTCGGAGTCCTTCAGATCGAAGACCCATTTGCACGTCGCGTAGCACTGCGTCAGATAGCCGCCGGTGGTGTGGATGATGCCTTTCGGTTTGCCGGTCGTGCCGGACGTGTAGAGCGTGTAGAGCATCTGCTCCGAATCGACCCAGGCCGGCTCGCATTCGGGCGACGCGCTCGCCATCAGCTCGTGGTACCAGCGGTCGCGATCGGGATGCATGGTGATGGTGTCGTCGAGCTCTTCGCTCGCGGTGCGGCGCATGACGACGACCACGTGCTCGATCGATGGGCAATCGTCGGCCGCGCTGTCCGCGGTTTTCTTCAGCGGCACGAGATTGCCGCGACGATAGCCGCTCGTCGCCGTGATCAGCAGCTTCGCCTGCGCATCCTGAATGCGATCGCGCAACGCCTCGGCGGAGAAGCCTCCGAAGACGACCGAGTGCACGGCGCCGACGCGCGCGCATGCGAGCATCGCGACGACAGCCTCGGGGATCAGCGGCAGATAGATCGCGATGCGGTCGCCGGTCTGCACGCCGAGCGATTTGAGGACGTTCGCGAACTTGGAGACTTCGGCGTGCAGCTCGCGATACGTGAAGCGCTTGATCTCGCCGGCCGGCTCACCTTCCCAGATGATCGCGGTCTTATCGCCGCGCGTGGCGAGATGCCGATCGAGGCAGTTGTACGACGCGTTCAGTTTTCCGCCGGTGAACCACTTCGCGTACGGCGGATTCCACTCCAGCACTTTGTCCCATTTCGTTTTCCAGTCGAGCTGCTCGGCCCAGCCGGCCCAGAATCCTTCGCGGTCCTGCGCCGCTTTCGCGTAGATCGCGGCGTCGTTGATGTTGGCCTGCTTGCGGAATTCATCGGACGGAGGAAATTCGCGGTGCTCCTGCAGGAGTGCGTCGATCTCGTTAGCCATGATTCGCGGATTCTAGACAATTCACTCGACGTACCGCTCGCGCACGAGGTGAAATGACGTCATGCGCTTCCTGATGATTCTCGCCGGCGCGCTGTTGGCGATCTGGCTCGTCATCACCGCGACGGCGCGTCTCGCGGTCCGCGAAGCGCTCTCCAAACCGTGGCCCGCGGAGCTCGGAACGTTGCACACCGTGCCGCGGCGCTATCCGTCGCATCCCACCACGACCGCCGCGCGGAATCTCGCAGAGCTCGTGTCGCCGGCCGGCATTCAGCTCGGCATGAAGGGCGAGGAAGTGGCGCTCGTGCCGATGAGCAAAGAGCTCAACAACCAGTTCACCGATTACCTCTACGCGCAGTTGCAGCGGTCCGATGATTCGGTCACCGCGCCGCCGACTGAGATCGCCGCGACGCTGCGGGCACATCAGCAGCTTCTCGCGGACGTCACGCGCTACGTCAACGAATCGGGATCATCGATCGACTGGCACGATGAGATCGAAGCGGAGAACCGTTCGTATCCGCCGCTGGAGGGCATTCAGCGACTGAGCCGCCTGCTCGCTGCGAATGCGTTGCTCAAGCGCGATGCGTCGTCATGGGATGACCTGCATGCGATCGTACTGCTCGTGCGTCCGCTCTGGCATCGCGAAGACACGTATTGCGTGGCGAGAGCGATCAGCTCGGCGCGACTGGCGAACGGCGTCGCGCGCAAGTTGCCGCCGCCGGTTCCGCCGTGGTGGCGCGAGGTCGGCGACATCGATGCGCGTCACGCGGTGCTCGCCGCGTATCAGGGTGAGAGCTGGCTCTGGTGGAAGTGGTCCGAGAATTGGCGGAGGCGTATGTTCGTCCGCTCGATCGTGTTGTCGGCGGCGTTCGACGCGCCGCTGGCGAGCTTTCTCAATCAACGTCGCGGGGCGGCCGAGGCGATTGCCGGCTCCCATGATTGTGCGTTCGACGTCGATGCGTGGAACAAGCGCTGGAAGGGCGGCCGCTGGAACTTCATGTTCGAATCGAGCAGGGATTCCGCAAACGGCGCCGGCACTGATTTTCAGCGCGCCGCAGTTTTCGATTTCGAGCGCTCGGCGGCGGAGCGGGTGATGGCGATCAAGGAGCATCGACCGCTGCCCGCGGCCTCGCGCTGTTCCGACGGCACGTGGACGTACGCGAACAACGTGCTGCAGTTCAGCAAGCCGATTCCGATCGAGTCGCCGGGACGCACTGCGGTGCCGGTGCGGATGCGCTACTGAGCACCTGGCCGAACTCCTCCGCGGTCGGACGGCAACGCGGCTCTTTGTCGAGCGCGGCGAGGATCACGCGCTCCAGCGATTCGCTCGCATCGGGAACGTGGTTGCGCAACGGGACCGGTGGCGCGTTCAGATGCAGTACGGCCATTGCTTCGACGCTCGTGTCCGCATCGAAAGGCGAGCCGCCGGTCAGCATTTCGTAGGCGAGGACGCCGAGAGAGTAAACATCGGCGCGGCCGTCGTGCGGCTCGCTGCGGAACCGTTCGGGGGCCATGTAGAACGGCGTGCCGACCACCTGTCGCGCGGCCGTCAACGTGCGCTCGTCGCTGCTGCCGGTGAGCTTGGCGATGCCGAAGTCGAGCACCTTCACCACCTCGCCGTCGCGTCCGCGGTGCAGAAAGATGTTGTCCGGCTTGATGTCGCGATGCACCAGCCCGATCGCGTGCGCGACCGTGAGCACCTCGCACACCGGCAGGAGAATCGACGCTGTCCTGGGGATCGTCAAGCGTGGATACGTGGCAAGCTCGCTGCGCAGCGTCTGTCCTTCGAGCAGCTCGGAGACGAGGTACGCGATGCCGGACTGCGACACGCCGGAGTCGATGATGCCGAGCGCATTCGGATGATTGACCCGGCACGCGGAAATCCCTTCCCGCCGGAACCGCTCCAGCTCTTCGGGACGCGCCGCCGCCGCGAGCGCCTGAAAGATCTTGATGGCGACCGGCCGGTCGAGCGAGAGCTGCACGCCGCGGAACACGGTGCCGAAGCCGCCGCTCCCGATGCGGCTGTCGATGCGGTACTTCTGATCGAGCACCGTGCCGGGAAGCTCATCCGAGAGGCGGTTGAAGATCCGCGACTCGCGCTGCTGCGAGCGGAGCAGCTCTTCGTTCATGCGCATCAGCTCCGCGTTGCGCACTTCGAGCTGCCGCTGCAGTGCGGCGATCTTCAGCTGGTGCTCGATGCGCGCGAGCACTTCGCCGAATTCGAACGGCTTTGCAACGTAGTCGGCGCCACCCGCTTCGAACGCTTTCACCTTGTCGATCACTTCGTCGAGCGCGCTGATGAAGATCACCGGCACGTTGCGCAGGCTTTCATCGCGCTTGAGCTCGCGGCAGACGTCGTAGCCGCTCATGCCGGGCATGTTGATGTCGAGCATGACCAGGTCGGGCCGCTCCGCGCGCATCGCAATGAGGGCGCGCGCGCCGGAGATCGCGACGCGGACCCGATAGCCGCGGTCGCGCAGCATGCCGCACAGCACGTCGAGGTTCGCCGGTGTGTCATCGACGATGAGGATGTTCGAAGGCGTCATGCTCGCAGTCGGTGTGCCGGACATCATTCCTCCGCTGCAGCGAGCATGTCCTGCAGTTCATCGAAGCGGTAGTGGCGGATCAGTTCATGGAGATTCGCGGCGAGCCGGTGGTCGATCGGCACGACGTCCTCCACCCATCGCGCGGCGTCGACGACGTCGCCGCGGTCGAGCGCGTTCCGGATGCGGTCGCGCAGCTCGCGCGGAAGCCGCGGCGCGGGGGCGGCCTTCGGCGGCGGTGCTTCGCGCGCAAGCCGCTCGTACTCCCATTCCACGCCGAGGTGCTGCGTGAGCTTGGCGAAGAGCGTGTCTTCCAGATACGGCTTCGTGACCACGTCGTCGCAGCCGGCGGCGAAGACCGTTTCGCGGCCGTGGTCGAAGACGCTGGCGGTCATGGCGATGACGATCGTGTGTCGTGCGGCCCCTTCCGCCTCGCGGATTGCGCGCGTCGCGCCGTAGCCGTCGATGACCGGCATGCGGATGTCCATCCAGACGAGGTCCGGTTTCCATTCGCTCCAGACGTCGATCGCCTCGCGGCCGTCGCACGCGGTGCGCACTTCGAAGCCCACGGTACGGAAGAGCCGCTCGAGCAGCGTGCGGTTTTCCATCGTGTCGTCGGCGATGAGGAGGCGAAACGACGGCTGTCCCGGCGCGATCGCCACAACCTTGCGCCGGTGCGCGGTGGACATCACCTCTTCGTCGGACAGCGGCAGCGGGATGTCGAACCAGAAGCGCGCGCCGGCGCCGAGCTCGCTCTCCACGCGGATCTCGCCTCCCATCAGCTGCACGTAGTTGCGGCAGATGGCGAGGCCGAGTCCTGTCCCTTCGTGCTGCGCCGCTCCGGCCTGCGTGAACGCTTCGAAGAGGCGAGGGAGGTCTTCGCGGGCGATGCCGCGGCCGGTGTCTTTGACGAAGAACGAGCCGGTTCCGTCGAGCCAGGACACGGCGAGCCGCACCCGTCCGCGGTCGGTGAATTTCATCGCATTGCCGAGGAGATTGATCAGGACCTGCCGCAGTTTCGCTTCGTCGCCGAGGACGGCAGGGGGCACTTCCGGACCGACGTCGACGAGGAACTCCAGCTCTTTCGCCTCGGCCCGCAGCCGGAACATTTCGCCGACCGCGGCGAGCATGCGATGCAGATCGAACGATGCGATCTCCGCCGTGCTCCGCCCCGCTTCGATCTTGGCCATGGACAGCACGTCGTTGATCAGCGTCAGCAGATGTTCGCCGCTGCGCGACAGCACGTGCAGCGCGTGCCGGTCGTCGTCGCTGCGGTCCGGCGTGCGCTCCATCAGCTGCACGAAACCGAGGATCGCGTTGAGCGGCGTGCGGATCTCGTGGCTCATGTTGGCGAGGAACTGCGACTTCGCCTGGGTTGCCGTTTTCGCGGTCTCGTAAAGGCGCGCGTTTTCGATGGCGATCGCGGCCTGGCGGCCGAACGCGCGTGCGGCGTGGAGATCGCGCTCGCTGTAGCGCGACGGATCGTGACTGTCGATGGTGAGCGCGCCGATGATGCGGTTGCGGACCACGAGCGGGACGCCGATGTTGGAGCGGACCTGCATGAGGTTTGGCGTCCGATCCCACGCCATGTCGTCGTCGATCCGGGTGATGAACGGTTCGGTCGTCGTCGTCAGCCGCAGGTTGTACGGATAGCTGGCATGGGCACGCACGCGGCCGACCTCCGTATCGGGAAGGCCACGAACGGCGATCACGCGCATGGCGTCGCCTTCGACGAGCTGGATGCTCGCGCTTTCGTACTCGATCACGCTGCGCAGCTGGTCGAGGATCCCGGTCATCACCACGGAGAGATCGAGACTCTGATTGATCACCTCCGCCGCGCCGTGCAGCCGTTCGGCCAGCTGGCGCGAGCGATGTTCTTCCTCGTACAACCGCGCGCGCTCCACCGCTCCGGCGATCTCTCCGGCGATGGTCATCGCCAGACGCAGCTGCTCGGTGGTGAAGTGCTTGTTCGGATCGTTGTGATCGATGCCGATGGTGCCGATGACTTCGTTTTTCGCGAGCAGCGGCACGAGCATGATCGATTCGGTTCTGCGCATGGCGATTTGATCGCTGCGCAGCCGGGGATGGCTCCTGACGTTTTCGACGATGATCGGCGTGCCGTGCGCGATCACGTCGTCGTTGATGCCGTCCGGCACGGGGATGCTGACTCCGACCCCGGTCGGCTCCTCGGGATCGCGGCTGAACCACGCCACGACGTGGGACTCGGTTTTCTCCTCGTTGAGGATGGCGATGCCGCTGCCGCGCGCATCGAAGAGGAGCACCAGCTCTCGGGCGATCGAAGTGAGCATCGTGTTCAGATCGATGGCCGAGGTGATCGTGGAGGTCACGCGATTGATCGCCGCCAGTTCTTCGGCACGCACGTGCAGGTCGGCGGTGCGCTCGCGCACCTGCGCCTCGAGATCGCGGTAGAGCGCGCTGTTCGCGATCGCCGCCGCGACCTGGTTGGACATCGCGGAGAGCAGGAGCAGGTCTTCGTCCGAATAGGCGTCCCGCTCTTCGCTCTGGATGGAGATCACGCCGATGACCCGGTCGCGGGCGATCAACGGAACGCCGAGCCAGGACTGGCTCAGGAAGCCGTCCGAAACCGGTTTGATGCCGCGCTCGGCGTGCTGCTCGCTGCGTCCGAAGTGGAGCGGCTGCCGGTGCGCGATGACCCACGCGCTGAAGCCGGTGCCGATCGGCACGCGGACTTCCGGTACCCGCCGGCCGTACTGCGTCCGAAACACGATCGCCAGCTCGCCCGCGTGCGCGTCCACCAGCGCGATGGTGAAGTTCGGTACGTTGATGACCTTCCCGCATTCTCCGTACAACGCGACGAAGAGCTCCTCCTCGGAGCGGTCGAGCGAAACGGCGCGGCTGATTGCAGTCAACGATGTCGCGCGAAGGAACTGGGTGTGTGCGTTGTCGCTCGCGATTGCGAGCCGGCGGCCGATCGCATTCGTCAGCACGCCGGTGAACACGAGGCCGAGCAACAGTCTCCATTCGCCGTTCTGCTCGACGAACACGATGGCAATCGCGTACGGCAGGCCGACCGCATAAATCGACGTATCGATGGCGATGATGGTGACGATCTTTCGCAGCGAGTAGCCGTACGTCCGCGCGAGCGCTCCCATGATCAGGTTGTTGGCGAGCGAGATGACGATCCCGCTTGCAGCGATGCGCAAGGCCTCGACGTTTGCCGGCATCGTCGCGTACACCAGCGAGCCGACGAGCGTGGGAATGCCGTACACGGCGCTCTGCGCGGCGATGCGTGTGTACTCGACGATGCGGTCGCCGGCGCCGTCCCGGATCAGCACGATCGTGCGTGTGATCATCGCCGCGGCGACGGCGATCCACGCGGCAAGCACGCCGCCGAGAATCGGCAGCATCGCCATGCAGACGATCATCTGAAAGGAGACGAAGATCTTGTCGGTCAGCTTGAACTTCAGCATCCCGGCGGCGAGGCCGAATGCCACGAAGATGGCGATGACATGCCAGGGGTGATCGAGCCGCCGGACGATCGCGGCCGTCTCGTCGCGGCGCGCGATCGTCTGCCAGATCACGATCGCCGCGCCGGCGATGGCGTACACGATCAGTATGCGGATCGTCCACTCACGCCGCGGCTTCTCCACATCGTGCGCAACGATGGCCATCGCTCAACCCACTTGTTTGTGTGTGGAGATATGGTACTGCGGAATGCGGGATTGGTTACTGTAGGGCGAAGCTGGCGGCGATCGACTTGAACAGCGCCAGTCCATCCGCATTGCCGAGCAGCTCCTCGGCGCAGCGCTCGGGATGCGGCATCATGCCGAGGACGTTGCGGGCGGCGTTGCAGATGCCGGCGATGTTGCGCGCGGAGCCGTTCGGATTCGCTTCGCTGGTGATGCGCCCTTCGGCGTCGCAGTAGCGGAAGATGATCTGGCGATTGCGCTCGAGCTCATCGAGCAGCGCGTCGTCGGCGAAGTAGTTCCCCTCGCCGTGCGCGATCGGCATCCGCAGAATCTGTCCGCGCTGCAGCTCCGACGTGAACGGCGTGTCGGTTTCTTCGGTGCGCAGATGGATGTCGCGGCTGACGAAGCGCAGGTGCTCGTTGCGCATCAGCGCGCCGGGCAGCAGGCCGACTTCGGTCAGCACCTGGAAGCCGTTGCAGATGCCGAACACCAGTCCGCCCGCCGCTGCGTGGCGCTTGATCGGCTCCATGATCGGCGCGAACTTCGCGAGCGCGCCGGCGCGGAGGTAATCGCCGTACGCGAAGCCGCCGGGGATGATCACGCAGTCGGCGCCTTTGAGGTCGGTCTCCTTGTGCCAGAGCAGCTCGGCATCGGCACCGAGGACGGTTTTCGTCACGTGAAAGGCGTCGTGATCGCAGTTCGAACCGGGGAGGATGACGATTCCGAATTTCATTTCGCGCTCGCTGCTTTCGGGACTTTGTAAATTGTAAGGTAGCCCGCGCGGTCCGTCACCGCGAGCGCATTGGCGTCGCGGTCGTACGCCACCGCATACGCGTTCACGCCGTACAACGAAGCGGGCGTGACCTTGCGCTTCGATGCGCTGAACGTGCTGCCGCTCGCGCTGCAGCGCCGCTCCGCGTACAGCAACAAATCGGCCGACGCCATCGTCCCGATCTGCGGGCCGCTTCCTTCCGGCAGGCAGATCTTCTCGCTGCTCACCAGGTCGCCGAAATCGATCGAGATGCGCATCTTCCCGTCGCCGTTCGAGCTCATCTGCTTCGCCGCGCCCGTCACCAGCGGCTTCTCGAACAGCGCGTCGCGGCTGAACGCGAGCAGCGCCTGATCGTTTGCGCCGAACATCGCCGACTCGATCTGCTTGTCGGTCTGCATCGGATCGCGCGTGATCTCGTTGAACGTCGGCGTGTCGTACAGCGCGACGGCCGTCGCTTTCGTGCCGCCGTAGTTTTCGGGACCGATGACCGCGAGCGTCGAGCCGTCGGATGTGACAGCGATGGCCATCGGATCGGCGAACGGAATCGTCCTCAGCTCCTTTTCGCCGCGCGCGTCGTAGACATGCACGTGGCGGCCGAGGAGGAAGAGGAAGCGGCCGCTCGGATCGGGAAGCGCGTCGCGGATCGGTTCGCCTTCGATGGTGATCTCGCGGATGACTTTGAAATCGGGGAGGCCGAGGATCGAGGCGCTTTCGTCGCTGCCGTTCGCGATGTAGAGGAGCGAGCCGTCGGCGCTGGTGCGCAGCGTGACGAGCTCTTTCGTCGACGCGATGTCGGGCGAGTCGAGCACGAGGCGGTTCTTGATCGCGCCGGTTTTCGGATCGACCGCGATGACCGCCTGCGGTTGCGCCAGTCCGACGTAGATCGTGCCGTCGCGGCCGACAGCGATGCCGTGCGGATCGCCTTCGAGCGTCCAGCGGCGGATGACTTTTTGATCGTGAGTTGGTGCCGGGGTGAGGGCTTGCGGCTGCGAGAGCGCAGCCGCGGAGCAAGTGAGCAGAATCAGCAAACCGGCGGTGAACTTACTCCTCGAGTGTGTAGGAGAAATGTTCGATGACGGTATTCGCGAGGAGCTTTTCACACATTTGTCGAAGCTGCGATTCGACGTGGTCTCGATTCTGCCCACTGTCCGCAAGCGTAATTCGAAACAACTTGCCAACCCGGACATCTTCCACCCCTGCAAAACCGAGCGAGCTCAGCGAATGCTGGATCGCTTTCCCCTGAGGATCGAGGACCGACGGCTTGAGCTCGACGATGACCGTTGCTTTCATGGCGGCGAATTGTCCTACAGCGCGGCGCGAATTCCGAAGCGGGCGATGCGGTCCCCATCGCGCCCGGTGACGTTCATGACATCCGCGACGAGCGTTACCTTATTCAATCGCAGCCCGAGGTGCAGGTCGGCGACGAACTGATCGGGACGGGTGACGATCACGCCGGCCTCGGCGATGCCGATCGGCAGACTGGCCGTCAGGCTCGCCTGGTGGCGGCGCTCCGGAAAGTCGCTGAACACGTTCGCGTATCCGTCGTCATGCGACACGATCAGGTCGGCGAGGTGGATGCGCAGCGCGGCGATGTCGCCGGCCACCTCGACGAGCGCGCCGTTCAGCGAGCGTCCTTCGATCTCGCGATGCACGAGCCGCACGCTCAGGGGAAAAAACATCGTGAGCTCCGCGCCGGCGGATGCTTCGCGCATCGTCACCGGCGAAGAGAATGGAGCGGCGAGCGCGAGATCGTCGCCATAACGGCCGTATGTCGCGAAGAGCTTCAGGTCGCGCGATTGGCGCCAGATCACCGAGGCGCGCGGCAACCACGTGTCGCCGATGCCCTGCAGATCCTGGTGGCGGATGCCTCCTTCGACGACGAGGTTCTCCTTCGCATACCACGAGTCGCCGAGATACGCAGCGCTGTACCTCGAATCTTCGGAACTGCCGATGAACGTGAAGTCGTACACCGGCTCGCGCGCGTACTCGACGCCGCCGCGCAGCACGTGATGCGCGAACATGCGCTCCACATTCGCGTTGACCCAGGTGGTGTGGGAAAAGCGAAAGTCGCTCCCACGCAGCGACGAATGCGACGCGCCACCTTCTGCCAGCCAGGTTGAATTGTTCGCGATCGCGCGCAGCAATCCCGATTCGCTTCCGGTGTGGAAGGAGCCTTCATCAAAGCCCGTCCTGCCCGGATCGCCGAAGCCTTCCGCGATCAGTTTCATCGACGGCGTGGCGGTGAATTCGAGCTTCGCGAGCATCGCGTCGACGGTCGAGCGATCGCGGAAAACGCCGAGGCCGGAATGCTCCTCGTCGCCGGCGAAGTGGTCGTAGCCGGCGAAGAGCCAGAGGCGATCGGTGAACGGGACACTCGTCGTGAAGCCGGCGTCCCAGTGGCGCGTGGCGGTCGTGAAGACGCCGCTCGTCGACGACTGGCGCGGCTGGTAATAGAGGAACGCGGTCGTGCGCGCGCGGCTGCGCGCGGGCGTCGTCGCGAGCAGGAGGCCGCCGGTGGCGTGGCCGAATTCGAGCCGCTGGCCGATGGTCAAGATATTGACGGTATCGTAGAACTCGAGCGGCAACTGCACGTTCGGCAGTCCCGGTGTTTCGACGCCGTCGATGAATGCGGAATTGCCGCCGGTTGCGCTGCCGAGGATCGAGCGACCGAAGTTTGTGCCGCGCGCGCCCGGCGCGATGCGCGTGACGTCATCGAGCGTGCGCCCGATCGGCAGCCGCAGCAGATCCTGCTGCTGCAACGACACCTCGGCCATCGCGTGCTCGCGATCGTCGCGAGGCTCGAAAAAGAACATCTCGCGAATGACATCGGCATGAAGGTCGGCGCGAGTCGTGTCGCCCGCGGCGACGTAGACATCGGCGTGATCCGTTCCCGACGACACCCAGCGGTGTCCCGGCGTCACGATCAGCCGGTACTCGCCGCGATCGTTCGTCGTCGTGACGAAGCCCTCGTCCGACTTCACCGGCACGCGCGCGGCGGGTCTGCCGTTCGACGTGATGACGCCGGTGATCACGGCGCTCGCTTCGTCCGCGCGCGCGGCGAGCGATGCGAGCAGGAAAATTGCGAGCAGCCAACGGAGCATGTGTATTAAACGTATCAGCAACGTGGCGCGTTTCGTCGTGTTTCTGTCGATCTTCGTCGTCGTGCCGATGAGCGCGCGCGCTCGTGCGGTGCAACATCCGATGACACCGCGCTCGGTACTCTGGATCGCCGCGCATCCGGACGACGAATCGATCGTTGCGCCGCTGCTGATGCGATGGTGCGTCGATGAAGGTGCGCGCTGCACGCTGCTGATCCTCACGCGCGGCGAAGCCGGCATCTGCCGGATCGCCAGCGGCTGTGCGCCCGACATCGCAGCGGTGCGCAGTGCGGAGGCAGGATCGGCATCGCAACTGTTTCACGCGAACCTGATTCTGCTCACGCTACCTGACGGCGGCGGCGCAGCACCTCCGGCGTGGCCCGCGGATCTCGCGGCGACACTGGCGAAATACATCGAGGCGGTGCATCCGGATCTGATCCTTACGTTCGATCCGCGGCATGGGACGACGTGTCATCCCGATCATCGCGCGGCCGGCGCGGCCGTTCTCGATTCCGTGAAATCGCTCCCGTTTGCGCCCGCGGTGTGGCTGCTCGAAACGCGTGTCGACACGATGCCTTCGCTGCAATTCCGTCCCGCGACCAATGCAGCATTCCGCTTCGATGGATCGTGGGACGCTGTCGTCGAGGACATGCAGAGGCACGCCAGTCAATTCGATGCGGCGTTCATCGCGGCGGTGCAGAACGTGTCCGATCGCGCGGTCTACCTCGCGCCGGCCGGGGCGATCCTCAAAGAGCCGGTCGAGCCGTGCGAACGTTGATACGCGTTGCCGCGTCGAAGTTGCATGCTTGCATTGCTGCTGATTGCGGCGACACAGATTCCGTATCTGATCCGCGATCGCGTGATCCTTACGCCGACCACATCGGAGAAAAACGTCGTTACCGCCGATGCGCTCATCGAGTCGTTCGCGGTGAGTCCGCAGGGACGCCGCCTCGCGTTCTGGTGCGAGAGCTTCGAAGGTCCGGTCACGACCTGTTTCGCGCAGCAGTTCGCGGCGGACGACTTCACGGAGATCGGCGCCACGCGCGTGTTCGAGCCGCAGCCGGGCGATCCGGAGCGCTCGTTCTCGCGATCGGGAAGCGCCCTCTGGATCAATGACGACGAAGCGCTGCTGCTCATCGCCGCGCGTCAGGAAAAGCAAGGGAATCAGCTACTCGTGCAGCACTGGAGACGCGGAAAAGTCAGCGAGCCGGCACTGGTGTCGAATGCAATCGAGCTCGGTTTCTGGGAGTCGCTGGTGCGATTGCCGTCGGGCGAGATTTACGCCGTCTGGCAGGAAGAGAAGCGCGCGTTCTCGATCTGTGCGCGCCGCATTTCGAATGACGGGAAAGCGGAAGGACCGATCCTGAAGCTGCAGAAAGTCTTCGAGCTCGCCACGCCCGGCTCGATCTCCGTCGCGGCTACGCTGCGGGGTATTTGCCTGACGTGGTCAGAGGAGCACCGGCATCATCCGACGGTCTACTTCGCGCAATTCGATCGGGACGGACAGCGCGTCGGTGAACCGCAGATCGTCTTCGATGATCTCGAGGTAGACGATCCGCACGTCGCGATCGGCCGCAACGAACAGGTCTTCGTCGAGGCGTTGAAGCCGGATGAAAACATCGTGCTGCGTCCGCTTGGTGGAGAGGTCACGACGATTGCCGCCGACACGCGACACGGAAACGTGCGAATGGCGATCAACGATACCGGCGAGCCGGCGGTGGCGTGGAAAACCCCGGATGGCACGGTCTGGATCCGCGGCGGGGGAAAGGCGCAGCAGATCGAGACGACGATCGAGCCGCGATTTCTCTCACTCCAGCCGCGCGGAACCGGATGGCGCGTTTACTTTCGCAAACTGCCCGAGAAGGCGACATCGCGCTACATGTGGCTCACGTACGCCGGCTACAACGCGAACAACGGCAACTGACCGGGAGGCGGCGGAGCGGGCGTTCTACTGTTCATCTATCGTCTGATCGTCGGTGGACGCAGGGTTGTCTGCCGTTGGTGTGGCGCCGGCGACCCGCCGGCGTCATCCGTCGTGTCATTCGCCGCCGAGTCGGCGGCGCCACACCGTAGGAAGGGACACATACACCTGGCTACAACGCGAACAACGGCAACTGACCGGGAGGCGGCGGCGCGGGCGTGCGCGACAACTGGAACACGCCGGTCGGCTCGTACTGCTTCGCCACCGCGAGCTCGATCGGCGCGCCGGTGCGGCGGAGCAGTCGCGTGGCCATGTCGCGCACGATCGACTCGTGATTGTTCTTCTGCGAGAGGTGGATCAGGCAGAGCGTGCGCGTCGCGGGGCCGAGCATCCGCTCGATTGCATTGATCGCGTCGTCATTCGACAGATGTCCGTAGCGCGACATGATCCGGCGCTTGAGCGCCCACGGATACGTGCCGGTGCGCAGCATGTCGAGGTCGTGATTCGACTCGAAGAACAGGCCGTCGCAATCGGTGAGGTGCTTGCGCACGTCGTCGTTGACGTAGCCTAGGTCACTGGCGATGCCGGCGCGGGAGCCGTCGCGCGACTCGATCACGAAGCACGCTGAATCGGCCGCGTCGTGGATCGTGCGGCGCGCGTGGATGTTCAGATCGCCGATCTGAAACGTCGAGTCGTTTTCGAAGAGGATCACCGGCGTTTCATCCGAATCGAAGCCGCCGGCGATCATCGTTCCCTGCGTGCAGTAGATCGGGATGTCGTACTTGCGCGCGATCCGTTGGGCGCCGTGGATGTGATCGGAATGCTCGTGCGTGATGACGATCGCGGAGATGGTCTCGATGGAGAGCTCGAGTGCGGCGAGACGCTTTTTCGTTTCGCGGATGCCGAGGCCGGCATCGACCAGAATCGCGGTGCCGTCGCTCTCGAAGTAGAAGCAGTTTCCGGCGCTGCCGGAACCGAGCGGGGCGACGAGCATGGAACGAATGTACCGGACGGGCGGGTGTAGGACAAGCTCTCAGCTTGTCGGGACAAGCTGAGAGCTTGTCCTACACCACTGCAAGGCTATTGCGCGAGCGCAAACGAGACGATGGAACGCCTCGTCCGCGCAGCGATGGAGACGCCGGATGCCATAGAATCCGCCCGCGATGCCAATGGAACGCTTTGTAGTCGAAGGCGGCCGCCGTCTCGAGGGCTCGATACGACCCGGCGGCAACAAGAACGCCGCGCTGCCCATCCTCGCAGCCTGTCTGCTCACCGACGAGCCGGTCACGCTTCACAACCTGCCCGACATCCAGGACGTTCGGGTCATGCTGCAGATCCTCGAGGGTCTCGGCGCGTCGGTCGATCGGCTCGAGCGCAACGTCGTTCGCATTCACGCGAAAGGCGAGTGCGGAACGACGCCTGATGCGGCTCTCTCGAAAAAAATACGTGCGTCGATCCTGCTTGCCGGACCTCTGCTCGCGCGCGTCGGAAGTGCGTTCATCGCGAAGCCGGGCGGCGATGCGATCGGCCGCCGCCGCGTCGACACGCACCTCCTCGCACTCGAAACCCTCGGCGCGCAGATCGAAGTCTCGGCGTACGAGTACCGCATGTCCGCGCAGACGCTGCGTGGCAGGAACATGTTCCTCGACGAAGCCTCGGTCACCGCGACGGAGAACGCGATCACGGCCGCGGTGCTCGCCGAGGGCGATACGCTGATCTACAACGCGGCGGCCGAACCGCACGTGCAGGACCTCTGCAAGTTCCTCATCGGCCTCGGCGCGAAGATCGACGGCATGGCGTCGAACACGCTGCGCATCGAAGGCGTCGATTCGCTGCACGGCGGCGAGTTCACCATCCCCAGCGATCACATCGAAGTCGGCTCGTACATCGGACTCGCGGCCGTCACGCGCAGCGAGCTGCTGATCGAGGACGCCGTGCCGCATCACATGTACGCCGTGCGGCACATGCTGGAAAAGCTCGGACTCGACATTCGCGTCGAGGGCGAGAACATCCGCGTGCCGCGCGATCAGGAGCTGCGCGTCCGCTACGACATCGGCGCCGCCGTGCCGAAGATCGACGACGGTCCGTGGCCGCTCTTCCCCGCCGATCTCCTCTCGATCATGGTCGTCATCGCGACGCAGGCCGAGGGGACGGTGATGATCTTCGAGAAGATGTTCGAGTCGCGGCTCTTCTTCACCGACAAGCTCATCTCGATGGGCGCGCGGATCATCCTCTGCGATCCGCATCGGGCGATCATCGTCGGCGGTCCGCGGCTGCAGGGCGCGGAGATCTCCAGTCCCGACATCCGCGCCGGCATGGCGCTGCTCCTCGCCGCGCTCTGCGCGAAAGGGGAGAGCGTGATCCACAACATTCATCAGATCGACCGCGGCTACGAGCGGATCGAAGAGCGATTGAATCCGCTCGGCGCGCGCATCCGGCGGGAACGGGACGAATGATGCGGCCCGCCGTCATGGGCATCCTGAACGTGACGCCCGATTCCTTTTCCGACGGCGGTATCCACTTCGATCACACCAAAGCACTGCACGCGGCGCTGCAGATGATCGAGGACGGCGCGGACATGATCGATGTCGGCGGCGAGTCGACGCGTCCCGGCGCGGCTGCGATCTCCGCCGAGGAAGAGATCGAGCGCGTGATCCCGGTGGTCGACGACATCCGGCGGCGCAGCGACATCACGATCTCGATCGATACGCGCAAGGCGAAGGTCGCACGCGCGGCGATCGCCGTCGGCGCGAACATGGTCAACGATGTGTCGGGACTTTCGTTCGATCCCGACATGCGCAAGATCACCGACGTGCCGCTGATCGTGATGCACATGCGCGGCGAGCCGTCGACGATGCATCAGTTCACGCAATACGACGATTTGGTGGCGGATGTCGCGCGCGAGCTGCAGGAGCGGATTCACGGACTCGCACCGGAGCGCATCTACATCGATCCGGGCATCGGCTTCGCCAAAACAGCGGAGCAGAATCTCGAGCTGCTGAATCGATGTCACGAGCTGACGTCGATCGCGCCGCTGGTGATCGGTGCATCGCGCAAGTCGTTCATCGGGAAGATCACCGGACACGCGGCCGGTCCGCTGCGGATGCCGGGATCGCTGGCGGCGGTTGCGGCGGCGAAGCGCGGCGGCGCGTCTATCGTGCGCGTGCACGACGTGCGGGAGACGGTCGATTTTCTGAAG